>DAIPIU010000046.1:0-18746 GCA_036770645.1 Rubrimonas sp.
GTGCGCGACCATGGCGGCGTGCTGTTCATCGACCTGCGCGACCATTACGGCATGACGCAGGTGATCGCCGACCCCGACAGCCCCGCCTTCGCCGCGGCCGAGACGGTGCGCGGCGAATGGGTGATCCGCGTCGACGGCACGGTGAAGGCGCGCGACCCGTCGCTGGTGAACCCGAAGCTTTCGACCGGCGAGATCGAGCTCTACGCCCGCGAGATCGAGGTCCTGTCCGTCGCCGAGGAACTGCCCCTGCCGGTGTTCGGCGAGCCCGACTACCCCGAGGAGGTGCGCCTGAAATACCGCTTCCTCGACCTGCGGCGCGAGACCCTGCACCGCACCATCGTCATGCGCAGCGCCGCGATAGCCTGGCTGCGCGGCGCGATGACCGAGCGCGGCTTCACCGAGTACCAGACCCCGATCCTCACCGCCTCCAGCCCCGAGGGCGCGCGCGACTTCCTCGTGCCCTCGCGCCTGCACCCGGGCAAGTTCTACGCGCTGCCGCAGGCGCCGCAGCAGTTCAAGCAGCTGGCGATGGTCGCGGGCTTCGACCGCTATTTCCAGATCGCGCCCTGCTTCCGCGACGAGGACCCGCGCGCCGACCGCTCGCCCGGCGAGTTCTACCAGCTCGATCTGGAAATGAGCTTCGTCACGCAGGAGGATGTTTTCCAGACCATCGAACCCGTCATGCGCGGCGTGTTCGAGGCCTTCGGCGGCGGGCGGCCCGTCACGCGGGATTTCCCGCGCATCCCCTACGCCGAGGCGCTGCTGAAATACGGCTCCGACAAGCCCGACCTGCGCAACCCCATCGAGATGCAGGTGGTGTCGGAGCACTTCGCCGGGTCCGGCTTCAAGATCTTCGCCTCGATCGTCGAGAAGGGCGGCGAGGTCCGCGCCATCCCCGCCCCCGGCGGCGGCTCCCGCGCCTTCTGCGACCGCATGAACGCCTGGGCGCAGAAGGAGGGGCTGCCGGGGATGGGCTACATCTTCTGGCGCGAGGAAGGCGGCGCGCTGGAAGGCGCCGGTCCGCTGGCCAAGAACATCGGCCCCGAACGCACCGAGGCGATCCGCACGCAGCTCGGCCTGAAGGCCGGCGACGCCGCCTTCTTCCTCGCCGGCGATCCGGCCAAGTTCGTCGCCGTCGCCGGCAAGGCGCGCAACGAGATCTGGCGCGAGCTCGGCATGTTCGGCGGCAGGGCCGACAATTTCGAACTCGCCTGGATCGTCGACTTCCCGATGTACGAATGGGACGAGGACCGCAAGAAGATCGACTTCTCGCACAACCCCTTCTCCATGCCCCAGGGCGGGCTCGAGGCGCTCGAAGCGGCGGAGGCCGGGGGGCGCGACGCCCTGCTGGCGCTGACCGCCTACCAGTACGACATCGTCTGCAACGGGGTGGAGCTGTCCTCGGGCGCGATCCGCAACCACCGCCCCGAGATCATGTTCAAGGCCTTCGGGATCGCCGGCTACGACCGCGCCACGGTCGAGGCGCGCTTCGGCGGCATGATCAACGCCTTCCGCTTCGGCGCGCCGCCCCATGGCGGCATCGCGCCCGGCGTGGACCGCATCGTGATGCTGCTGGCCGGGGCGGAGAACATCCGCGAGGTGGTGATGTTCCCGATGAACCAGCGCGCCGAGGACCCGATGATGGGCGCCCCCTCCCCCGCCAGCAACGAACAGCTGCGCGACCTCGGCCTGCGGGTCGTGCCGAAGGACTGACGCGCCCGCTCCCCGACCGTGAACCGCCCGCACTGCGCCTCCCCGGCGCGCATGGGTCGGACCGGGCGCGGGTGCCGTCCGTCCCGCGCTTTTTCCGCGCCGGAGCGCCGACCGGCCGTCCGGGGCCGGCCCGGTTCACGGACCATTCACCGATTCACGGAAAATTTTCCATGAAACGTCCGTGATTTCAATGGTCCCGATTCGGGACCGCGGCGCGTCGCCCCCGCCCCTCCCGCGTCGGACCATGCGACCCTCGCCCGGACCCCGCGAAAGACGCGCGCCGCCGGCCTTGCCGGGCGGCGCGGTTCGTGCCATCACCCCGCCCTGCCCGCGACAGCCGCGGGCGCGTGCATGGGAAAGGCGAGCCTCGTCGCTCCGCCGGGGAGAACTGGGATGAAGGTCGCCAACTCGCTGCGCTCGCTCAAGACGCGCCACAAGGCCTGCCGCGTGGTGCGCCGCAAGGGCCGCGTCTACGTCATCAACAAGCAGCAGCCGCGCTTCAAGGCCCGCCAGGGCTGAAGCCGGCGCCGGCCGGGCGCCGCGCCCGGCCGGCATCCGCGCGGGGTCAGGCCGCCGCCGCGGCCGCCTCGATCTCCGCCGCGACATCGGGCTCGAGTCCCAGCGCCGCGCCCAGATCGGCCATGTAGGCGCGCTCGGCCGGATCGTCGCCTCCGCACACCATCGCCGTCACCGCATAGATCTCGCGCGCCGCCTGCGGGCTGTCGGCCAGCGCCGCCACCGCCTTGGCATCCAGCGGCCGCCCGATCTCGTCCATCAGCACCGACTGCGCCTCGGGGCCGATCTCGGCGATCTTGGCGTTGATCGCGGCCTTCTCGGCCTCGTCGATGTGGCCGTCGGCCTTGGCGGCGGCGATCATGGCGACCAGGATCGCGGCGGCCCGGGCCTGCGCCTGCGGCCCCTCCAGCGCGCCCACCGGTTCCGCCTGCATCGGCGCGCCGGGGCCCGCGTGCTTCTGGTAGGCGTCGTAGGCCATCTTGCCCAGCATCCCGAGGCCGCCCACCACGAGGCCGGTCTTGGTCATCGACCGCCCGCCCTTGGTGCCCAGCAGCAGCGCCATCAGCCCCGCCGCGGCGCCCCCGGCCAGCGCGGTGTTGCGCATCTGCGCGCGGCTCGCCTCGTCGTCGCCGTAGCCCAGCTTGCCGGCGGCGTAGCCCTCGCCCTGCGCGTAGAGATCCTTGCCCTTGGCGGTGATCTGCCCCAGCACCGCGGACAGCCGCGCCTTGATGTCGTCCATGGCCTTCTCCCTGTCGTCCCAGCCGCGCACCGGACCATGCCCCGCCAATGCGACGCCCGCATGACGGGGCGCGCCGGGCTCAGAAATCGGTCGGGGCCCCGCCCTCCGCCTTGCGCCGCGCCACGAAGTCCTCCAGCGCCGCGCGGACGTCGTCGGCCATCGGCGGGGCCTCGAACTCGGCGAGGATCTTCTTCCACAGCGCGTTGGCGCGCTCGGGCGTCGCCAGCGCGCCCCCCTCGGCCCAGCCCTCGTAGTTGCGCCAGTCGGACAGGAACGGGCTGTAGAACGCCGTCTCGTAGCGTGCCTGGGTATGGGCGCAGCCGAAGAAATGCCCGTTCGGCCCGACCTCGGCGATGGCGTCCACGGCGATGTCGTCGTCGCTCGCCGTCGCGCCCTGCATGTAGACCTGCATCTGCTGCAGTGTCTCGCAATCCATCACGAACTTCTCGTAGGACGCGCAGAGCCCGCCCTCCAGCCACCCCGCGGCGTGATAGACCATGTTCACGCCCGAACTCAGGCAGGCCCACAGCGAGAAGGCGCTCTCCCAGGCCGCCTGCGCGTCCGGCGCATTGGCGGCGCAGGCGTTCGAGGCGCGCAGCGGCAGGCCGTAGAACCGCGCCATCTGGCCGCTGATCTGCGTGGCGCGCATGTATTCCGGCGTGCCGAAGGCCGGCGCGCCCGATTTCATGTCGACGTTCGAGGTGAAGCTGCCGAACCCCACCGGGCAGCCCGGCGCGATCCACTGCAGCAGCGCGATGCAGGCCAGCGCCTCGGCCACCGACTGGCAGACCGCGCCGGCCAGCGTGACCGGCGCCATGGCCCCGGCCAGCGTGAAGGGCGTCACGATCACCGGCTGGCCGCGGCGCGCCAGCCGCATGGCGCCGTCGAGCATCGGCCAGTCGTGCTTGAGCGGCGAGGAGCTGTTTATGTTGGTGAACATCCGCGGCGCGGCGTCGAACTCGGCATGCGACAGGCCGCCCGCCAGCCGCACCATCTCCATCACGTCCTCGACCCGCTCGGCGCCGAGGCTGTAGGCGTGCACGACCTTGTCGGTCAGGGTCAGGGCGTCGAACAGGCAGTCGAGGTGGCGCACGCCCGCATGCACGTCCACCGGCTCGACCGGATAGCCGCCGGTGAAGTGGATGCAGTTGAAGGCCTGCGACAGCTTCATCAGGTCCTGGTAGGCGGCGCGGTCGCCGGGCCGCCGCCCGCGGTCGAGATCCGAGCAGTTGGGCGGGCTCGCCACCGATCCGAAGGCGACATGGTCGCCGCCGAAGGTCACCGCATGGGCCGGGTTGCGCGGCGTGATGGCGAAGGCGGCGGGCGCGCGGCCGACCATCTCCATCACGAACTCGCGCCCCATGCGCACGCGCAGCCCGTCCGCCCCGATGCTGCAGCCGGCGGCGCGCAGATGGGCGCGGGCCTCGTCGTTCAGGAAGTCGATTCCGACCTCCTCGAGGATCCGCATCGCGCCGCGGTGCATCGCCTCGACGCGCTCGGGCGGCAGCGGCTCGGTCGGCCGGTCGGGGTTGCGCGGCTGGGACCAGGCGAGCTGCGCCAGCGCGGGGCCGCTGCGCCGCGCGTTGCCCGAACGCCCCCCTGCCCGCCTGCGTCCGCCGCCAGCGCCCTCGCCCTGCATGCCCATCCCTTTCGCGAATTCCCCGACAGCATCGCATGCCGGGCTGCCCCCGGGACCGCCCCGACGCGACGCCGGGGCGTCGCTCAGAGGCCCCGGGCGGCGAGATACGCGGGCAGCGCCGCGATCGAGGGCAGCACCACATCGGCCAGCGGCGCAAGCTCGGCCTCGTCGGCCGGGCCGGTCAGCACGCCGACGGCCAGCGCGGCCCCCGCGGCCCGCGCCGCGCCGAGGTCGTGCAGGCTGTCGCCGACCATGCAGATCTCGGCGGGGTCGAGCTGCAAGGCCTCGGCGAAGGCCAGCACCATGCCGGGGCCGGGCTTGAGGCCATGGCCGCTGTCGTAGCCCGCCACGAAGTCGAAGCGGTCGAGCGCGCCCACGGCGGCCAGATGGCGGCGCGCGGCATCCTCGCCGTCATGGGTGGCGACGCCGAGCGCCCTGCCGCCCCTGATCCAGCCGCCGGCCCGCAGGTCGTCGAGCAGGCCCGGCAGATCGTCGGCCGCAGGGGTGAGATGGCCGTGGCCGATGCCGCGCGCCGCGGCATTGGCGATTCGCTCGACCGCCCCGATGCCGAGGGCGGGCAGGAAATGCGCCAGCGCCCGGGCGATGTCGACCGCCGAGCCCGCAACGACGGCCGACCCCGCAACGAAGCGGCCGGTGACGGGATCGAAGCCCATCGCCCGTCCCATGCGCCGCTGCAGGCCGGGGTCGCCGGGGGCGAGCGCGTGCAGCACGGCCTCGGCCGCGCCGCGCCAGGTCGCGGTGAAGTCGAATAGCGTGCCGTCCTTGTCGAACAGCACCCCGCGGATCGGACGAGGCACGCCGCGCTCCTGACGCATGAAGTCCCGGTGGCGACCCTAGCACGCCCTGCTGCGCTGCACAGTGCGACAGGGAAACGAACCATTTCCGAACCAGAACCGGTTTTATGTCACAATTGGTCTTGTGCCGGCGCGCCGCGGGGCGCGATGCTGCGCGCAAAACAACGCCACGGGAGGCACGCGGATGGCAACCACGGAACAGGCGCTGCAGACCCTGCGCAGCGCGATCGAGCAGGGCGCGTTCCCGCCCGGCGGCCGCCTGCCGCCGGAGCGCGAACTGGCCGCGCAGCTCCGGGTGGGGCGCGGCACGCTGCGCAAGGCCTTCGAGGCGCTGGCGCGCGAGGGCCGCATCCGCCGCAGGATCGGCCAGGGCACCTTCGTGGTCGACGCGGCGGCCGGGCCGCTGGGCATCGACGCGGACCCCAGCCCCATGGACGTGATGGAGACGCGCGCGATGGTCGAGCCGGCCATAGCCGCCGCGGCGGCGCTGCGCGCGACCATGGCCGATCTCGAGCGCCTGGAACGGCTGGCCGCGCCCGGCCCCGGCGGGGACTGGCGCGACTGGGAGGACCGCGACAACGCCTTCCACACCGCGCTCGCGGCCGCGACGCGCAACCCGCTGCTCGTCGGACTGCTCGAGACGCTGCACCGCATGCGCCGACGCGACGCGTGGACCCGGCTGCGCCGCGCCACGCTGACGCCGGAGCGGCAGGCCGCGCAGGAGGCGCAGCACCGCGCCATCGTGGCCGCCGTCGGCGCCGCGGATCCCGGCGCCGCAACCGAGGCGATGCGCCTGCATCTCGAAGCGGTCGAGGCGGCCATGCTGGCAGGGCTGGCCGCGCCCGGGGTCATCGCGAAGGACCCGGCGGAGGCCCGCGCGCAGCCCGCGCCTAACTGAGGCGCCGCGACCGAGTGCCGCCCGCGCTGCCGGCGACGCGGCGCAGGCCGCGCGCGCCACTGGACCCGGGGGCCGTCGCCGCTAGGTCCGCGGCGTCGGGGCGGCCGTTGCGCCGCCTCGGGCAGACCCCCGATGCAAGGTGCACGCAGTGCCGAACGCCGCCCCGCCGACCCGTCCCGTTGCGGAGCGGCCCGCCCTTCAGCCGCAAGGGGCCGGCCCGGCATGAGGCGGCTCGTGGTGGTGCTGGGCGACCAGCTCGACGAAGGCTCGGCGGCGCTGGCGGGCTTCGACCCCGCGCGGGACGCCATCCTGATGACCGAGGCGGTCGAGGAGGCCACCTATCTGCGCCAGCACAAGAAGAAACTCGTGCTGTTCTTCGCGGCCATGCGCCACTTTGCGCAGGGGCAGCGCGCCCTCGGTCGCCGCGTGCTTTATCGCCGGCTGGACGCGGAGGGCGCGCCACAGACGCTGGCCGACAGCCTGCGCCATGCCGTCGCCGAGCATGACCCGCAGGAGGTGAGCCTGGCCCGTCCCGGCGACTGGCGCGTGCTCACGGCGCTGACCGGGGCCGCGCCGGCGCTGCGGCTGGTCGAGGAGAGCCATTTCCTGTCCACCCCCGCCGACTGGGCCGAGATGAAGGGCGCGCGCCGGCGCTTCATCCTCGAGGATTTCTACCGCGCCATGCGCCGGCGCACCGGCTGGCTGATGGAGGGCGACGAACCGGCGGGCGGCCAGTGGAACTACGACGCCGACAACCGCAAGAGCTTCGGCCGCGACGGTCCCGGCCTCCTGCCCCCGCGCCCGTCGCCGCCCGGCGACCCGGTCGTGGACGAGGTCGCGCGCATGGTCGAGGCGCGGTTCCCCGACGCGCCGGGCTCGACCGCCGGCTTCGCCGAGCCGGTGACGCGGGCCGAGGCGCTGCGTCACCTCGAGGATTTCGTGGCGCACCGCCTGCCGCGCTTCGGCGACCACCAGGACGCCATCGCGGTCGGCCACGCCACGCTCTACCATGCGCGGCTGTCCACGGCGCTGAACCTCAAGCTGCTGAACCCGCGCGAGGTGTGCCTCGCCGCCATTGCAGCCTGGCAGGACGGGCGCGCGCCGCTGAACGCGGTCGAGGGCTTCATGCGCCAGATCCTAGGCTGGCGCGAATTCACCCGCGGCGTCTACTGGGCGCTGATGCCGGGCTATGCCGCGCGCAACGAACTCGGCGCCGAGGCCGCGATCCCCGCCTTCTTCTGGACCGCCGACACCGACATGGCCTGCCTGCGCGACGGCTTGGGGCAACTGGTGCGCGAGGGGTACGCCCATCACATCCAGCGGTTGATGGTGATGGGGCTGTTCCTGATGCTGTGGGGCGCGCATCCGGGCCGCGCCCATGACTGGCACATGGAGATGTATCTCGACGCCATCGACTGGGTGTCGCTGCCGAACATGCTGGGGATGAGCCAGCACGCCGACGGGGGCGTGGTCGGGACCAAGCCCTACTGCGCCTCCGGGGCCTACATCGACCGCATGTCCGACGCCTGCCGCGGCTGCCGCTACGACCCGAAGCAGGCCACGGGGCCGAAGGCCTGCCCGTTCACCACGCTGTATTGGGATTTCCTCGCGCGGCACGAGGCGCGGTTCCGGCCAAACATGCGCATGAAGATGCAGATGGCCAACCTCGCGCGGAAAACGCCGCAGGACCGGGCGGCGATCGCCCGGGCCGCGGATGCGCTGCGGGCGCGGCTGGCCTGACGGCCCTCGGCGCACCCGGGGTCAGGCCGGCGAGATCATGCACATGAAGGGCGAGCGGCTTTCCTCGGTGTAGAGGAAGTCGCCGATCACGGTCACCACCGTCTTCGCTTCATTCTTCAGCGCCGTGTAGACTTCGTAATCCACATGCTCGATGAACTTGTGCTCCGCGACGTGCTCCATGAAATGGCGCATGATCGTCATCGGCGAGCGCTTGAACAGCTCGTCCGGGCCCTCGAAGCCGTAGGTGTTCTCGGCCCCCGAGCGGCCGTGCACCATGATCGCCTTGTACTTCATCGCCTTGTTCCTCCCTGATCCCGCCCTGTGGTAGCGCGCGTCGGTGACGGGACCGTGACGGTCCGGCGGGGCTGGCGCGGGGCGGGCCGGACGCTAAGCTGCGGCCGGTCCCGTTGCAGGAGCAAGCCATGCGCACCGATGCCGCGCCGCAGCCGCGCACAATCCGCCTCGCGGATTACGCCCCGCCCGCCTGGCTGATCGACGAGGCGGCGCTGTCCGTCGACCTGCACCCCAAGACCACGCGCGTGACCGCGCGTCTGTCCTTCCGCCGCAACCCCGACGCCGCCCACGGCCCGGCCGACCTGCGCCTAGACGGGCGCGCGCTGCGCCTCGTCTCCGCCGCCATCGACGGCGCGCCGCTGGCCGAGGGCGAGCGCGTCCTCGACGCCGAGGGGCTGACCGTGCCCGCCGCCCGCCTGCCCGGCAACGCTTTCGTCTGGGAGGCCGCGACCGAGATCGACCCCTCGGCCAACACGGCGCTCGAGGGTCTTTACCTGTCGAACGGCATGTACTGCACGCAGTGCGAGCCAGAGGGCTTCCGCAAGATCGCCTTCTGGCCCGACCGTCCCGACGTCATGGCGCGCTTCACCGTGCGCATCGAGGCGCGCAAGGCCTCGCACCCGGTCCTTCTGTCGAACGGCGATCCGGTCGAGGCCGGCGATCTGCCCGATGGCCGTCACTACGCGGTCTGGCGCGACCCGCACCCCAAGCCCTCCTATCTGTTCGCGCTGGTGGCCGGCGACCTCGTGCCCGCGCGCGCGGCGTTCGCCACTGCCTCGGGCCGGGACGTGAGCCTCGCTGTCTGGGTGCGCCCGGGCGACGAGGGGCGCACGGCCTACGCGCTCGACGCCCTGATCCGCTCGATGCGCTGGGACGAACGCGCCTACGGGCGCGAATACGACCTCGACGTGTTCAACATCGTCGCCGTGGACGACTTCAACATGGGCGCGATGGAGAACAAGGGCCTCAACATCTTCAACGCCAAATACGTCCTCGCCAGCCCCGAGACCGCAACCGACGCCGACTACGAGCGGATCGAGAGCATCGTGGCCCATGAATACTTCCACAACTGGACCGGCAACCGGATCACCTGCCGCGACTGGTTCCAGCTCTGCCTCAAGGAAGGGCTGACGGTCTATCGCGACCAGCAGTTCAGCGGCGACGAACGCTCGGCCGCGGTCAAGCGCATCGACGACGTGCGCCGCCTGCGCGCGGCCCAGTTCCGCGAGGACGCCGGTCCGCTGGCGCATCCGGTCCGCCCCGAGGAATATGCCGAGATCAACAACTTCTACACGGCCACGGTCTACGAGAAGGGGGCCGAGGTCATCGGCATGCTGCGCACCCTTGTCGGGCCCGAGGGGTATCGCGCCGCGCTCGACCTCTATTTCGCGCGCCATGACGGGCAGGCCTGCACCATCGAGGATTTCCGCCGCTGCTTCGAGGACGCGACCGGCCGAGACCTGTCGCAGTTCGCGCGCTGGTGGGCCCAGTCGGGCACCCCGGCGGTGACGGTGGCGGAGGACTGGGACGGCGCCGCCTACACGCTGACCCTGCGCCAGGCGACGCCCCCCACCCCCGGCCAGCCCGGCAAGGAACCCTTCGTGATCCCGGTCGCGGTCGGCCTGCTGGGGCCGGACGGCGCCGATCTGCTGCCCGAGGGCACGCGGGTGCTGGAACTGGCCGAGGCCGAGCAGCGCTTCCGCTTCGACGGCCTGCCGGCGCGCCCCGTCCCGTCGCTGCTGCGCGGCTTCTCCGCCCCGGTGCGCCTGGTGCGCGACGCGACCGACGCCGAGCGCGCCTTCCTGCTGGCCCATGACAGCGACCCCTTCAACCGCTGGGAGGCGGGGCGGGCCTACGCGCTCGACGCCACGCTGCGGATGCTCGACGGGGCCGGGGCCGACCCGGCCTTCCTCGACGCGCTGGCGGCGATGGCGGGCGAGGCGGGGCTGGACCCGGCCTTCCGCGCCATGGCGCTCGACCTGCCCGGCGAGGACGAGGTGGCGCGCGAGGTCGCGGGCACCGGTCGCCCGGCGGATCCGGAGGCGATCCACGCGGCGGCGCGCGCCCTGCGCCGCGCCTTCGCCGAGCGTCACGGGGCGCTGCTGGAAGACCTCTACGACGCCATGGAGACGCCCGGCCCCTATGCGCCCGATGCGGCGGCCGCCGGGCGGCGCGCCCTGCGCAACCGGGCGCTTGCCTTCCTGACCCTGCGCGGGACGGATGCGGACCACGCCCGCGCCGCGGCGCAGTTCGACCGCGCCGACAACATGTCGGAACAGGCCCCCGCGCTGACGGCGCTGGTCCATGCGGACGCGCCGCAGGCCGCGGCGGCACTGGCGGCCTTCCACGACCGATGGCAGGGCGACGCGACGGTGCTGGACAAATGGCTGTCGATCCAGGCCACCGCCCCCCTGCCCGGCGCGCTGGCGCGGGTGCGGGCACTGGCGGAGGCCCCGGATTTCATCTGGACCAACCCCAACCGCTTCCGCGCCCTGATCGGCGCCTTCGCGATGGGCAACCCCAGCCGCTTCCACGCCGCGGACGGCTCGGGCTATGCCTTCCTCGCGGACTGGCTGATCCGGCTCGACGCGCGCAACCCCCAGACCGCGGCGCGCATGGCGGGGGCGTTCGAGACCCTGTCGCGCTACGACGCCGGCCGGCAGGGCCTGATGCGGGCGGCGCTCGCCCGCATCGCGCAGGCTCCCGGGCTGTCGAAGGACAGCCGCGACATCACCGGCCGGATCCTCGCGGGCTGAGGGGGCGACCCGCGCCGGTTCCCCCCCCGAGGCCGGTGCCAGGGGGCCATGCGGCGCGCGCAAGGCCGTGTTGCAGTGCCACATAAGACCTTCTGACGGGTTGTCCCAAGAGACGCCGGCCACTAATTCAAAATGCGAGACGTGTCGAAAAGCACCACCCTGTTGCGGCTTGACACGGATCACCTCCCTGTTGGACTTGGCCGGGCCCAAAGCTCGGCCTTTTTTTTGGGCAGGGCGATGCGGGCCGAGGCCCGAGCGGCCCGCTTTCAGGGCAGCATGCCCAGAAGCGCGGCGCGATCCAGCACGAAACCCGAGCCGATCCACGCCTCACGCAAACGCAGCAGCGCGGCCCCCATCGCGGGCCCAGCCGGCACGCCGGCGGCCGCGAGATCGGCGGCGGTGACCGGCATCCGTGCGGCGGCCCCGCGCGCGATCTGGTCCGAAAGGTCCGGTGGCGGGGCCGCGCCGGTGGCCGCCGCCCGCAGCAGCGCGGCGTCGCGCGCGGCCTCGGCCCCGTGGCGCTGCGCCTGCGCCGCCGGCGGGGCGTCCGCGGCCAGCGCCTCGCCCAGCAGCGAAAGCCGCCGCAGTTCGGCCCGCGACAGCCGCCAGCCCCGGGCCGCCTGCAGCGCCCCGATCGCCGCCGTCCGCCGCGGCCAGTCGGGCGCGGCGCCGGCCAGCGCCTCGACATGGACCAGCGGCGCCAGGGGCGCGGGGTCGGCCCCCGGCGCCGTCCGCGCCAGCGCACCGCAGGCGGCCATCGCCGCCACCGCGGCCGCGGGGTCCGCCACGGCCAGCAGGCGGCGCATCTCGTGGCCCACGCGCTCGCGCGACAGCTCGTCCAGGCCATCGAGATGCGCCGCGCAGGCCGCCAGCCCCTCCGCATCCACCCCATGCCGCGAGAAGCGCGCGGTGAAGCGGAAGAAGCGCAGCAGGCGCAGGTGGTCTTCGGCCAGCCGCGCCTCCGGATCGCCGATGAAACGCACCCGCCCGGCATCGAGATCGCCCAGCCCGCCGCCCAGCGGGTCGAGCACCGCGCCGTCGGCGTCGGCGTACAGCGCGTTGATGGTGAAGTCGCGCCGGCCGGCATCCTCGGCCACCCCGGCGTCGAAGGCCACGCGGGCCCGGCGGCCGAAGCTTTCGACGTCGCGGCGCAAGGTGGTGACCTCGAAGCCCCGCCCCCCGGCGACGGCCGTGACCGTGCCGTGCTCGATCCCGGTGGGCGCGGCCCCGAGCGCCGCCGCCGCCAGCAGGCGCAGCGTCTCCTCCGGCGGGCAGGCCACGCAGAGGTCGACATCCGCCGCCTCGACGCCCAGCAGCGCGTCGCGCACGCAGCCCCCGACGAACAGCGGCTGCGCGGGGGCGAGGGCCGCGAGCACCGCGCGGGTGGGCGCGGCCGACAGCCAGGCGGGCGCTATCCGCCGCGGCGCGCTCACGCGGCGGGGCCGGGGCCGGCGGCTTGCGCGTCTGGCAGGCCGACCGCCGGGATGGCCGGGCCATCCGCCGCGGCGGCCTCCAGCCGGTCGGCCAGCGCCTTCAGCATGCCGGCCGTCGCGCCCCAGACGCAGAACGGGCCCCAGGTCACCGACCAGTACTCGCGCACCGCGCCTCCGGCCTCGCGCCGCTCGAGGCGCAGGCGCGCGGGGTCGGTCAGCCAGTCGAGCGGCGCCTCGAACACCTCCGCGACCTCGCGCGGGTGGGGCATCGAGCGGAAGCCCGGCCCCAGCAGCGCCACGAAGGGGGTGATGGCGAAGCCGGTTCGCGTCTCGTAGCGCTCGATGGGGCCGAGCACTTCGGCCTCGGCGGCAATCAGCCCGATCTCCTCGCGCGCCTCGCGCAGGGCGGCCGCCAGCGGCGACCGGTCGGCGGGGTCGATCTTGCCGCCGGGAAACGCCACCTGGCCGGCATGGGTCGCCATGGTCTTGGGCCGCACCGTCAGCACGACATGCAGGCCCTCCGGCCGCCGCACCACGGGGCAAAGCACGGCGGCCGGGCGCAGGCGCGGCGGCCGCGGCGCGCCGCCGGGATAGAGGTCGCCCCGGCCGGGTCCGGCGGCCGCCAGCACGGCTCGGCGCAGAAGCTCTTCGGTGACGGGTGCGGGCGGCATGGCGCACAGATGGCCCGCGACCGCCCGCCGCGCAAGCGGAAGGCGCGGCCGGGGCCGGGCCCGCCCGCCGGCGCTCAGCCCTCGGCGGCGGGCGCGGGCGCGAGGGGAAAGAACGCCCCGCCCGAGGCGACGCCGAACCACTCCGCGCCGTCGACGCGGCGCGTCTCGCCGATCTCGACGAGGCGATACCAGCTTTTCCGGTCGACGCGCGCCTCGAGGCCCCGCCGCACGTGCAGATACGGCGCCGCCGCACCGGCCCCGCCCGCCGCCACGTCCCCGGCCCGCAGGGCGTGGTCCGGGCCGGCCGCCACCTCCTCGCCCAGATTGGTGCGGAACATCAGGACATCGCCCTCGCTGCGGAAATCCACCGCCACGAAGGGCGCGTCCTCAACGATGATGCCGACCTTCTCGACGGGAGTGACGAGATAGTGCCGATCGCCCTCGCGCTTCAGGATCGAGGCGAACAGGCGCACCATCGCCTCGCGTCCGATCGGCGTGCCGCAATAATGCCAGCTGCCGTCGCGGGCGATGCGCATGTCGATGTCGCCGCAGAAGGGCGGGTCCCACAGATGCACCGGGGGCGGCCCCTTGCGGGCGGCGGACCCGGCGGCGGCGGCGAGGGCATCGGGGGAAGGCGGCGGGGCTTTCATTCGGGGCGGCGCGCTCCATCTCGCGGTTCGGATGGCGTTCGATCCGCGCTGGACGCGGCGGACGAACACGATACGCTTCCAAGTTGCAGGGCGCAGCCTAGCGCGCGCCCGTGGCCAGGAGAACCCGCATGACCGACACCCCCGACGCCGTGGCCGAGATCGAGCGCGCTGGCGAGACCCTCGGGCGCGCCCGGGCCGAGATCGCCAAGCGGGTGATCGGGCAGGAAACGGTCGTCGACCTGGTGCTCAACGCCTTGATTTCCGGCGGTCACGCCCTGCTGGTCGGCGCGCCGGGCCTCGCCAAGACCCGACTCGTCGAGACGCTGGGCGCGGTGATCGGGCTCGACGCCAAGCGCGTGCAGTTCACCCCGGACCTGATGCCGGCCGACATCCTCGGGGCCGAGGTGCTGGAGGAGGGGCGCGACGGCGCGCGGGCCTTCCGGTTCATCGAGGGCCCGATCTTCTGCCAGCTGCTGATGGCCGACGAGATCAACCGCGCGAGCCCGCGCACCCAGTCGGCCCTGCTCCAGGCGATGCAGGAGAAGATGGTCACGGTGGCCGGCGCGACGCGGCCCCTGCCCCGGCCCTTCCACGTGCTCGCCACCCAGAACCCCATCGAGCAGGAAGGCACCTACCCGCTGCCGGAGGCGCAGCTCGACCGCTTCCTGCTGCAGGTCGACGTCGACTACCCGAGCTTCGATGCCGAGAAGCGCATCATGCTCGCCACGACCGGGACCGACGACGCGGTGGCCGGGCGCGTGATGGGCGCGGGCGACCTCGAGGCCGTGCAGCGCCTCGTGCGGCGCATGCCGGCGGGCGAAAGCGTGGTGGACGCCATCCTGCGCCTTGTGCGCGCGGCGCGGCCGGGCGAGCCCGGCGCGCAGGATTTCGTGACCCGCAACGTGGCGTGGGGCCCGGGGCCGCGCGCGGCGCAGGCGCTGATGATGGCCGCCCGCGCCAAGGCGCTGATCGAGGGGCGGCTTGCCCCGTCGGTCGACGACGTGGTGGCGCTGGCGCGACCGGCGCTGAAGCACCGCATGGCGCTGACCTTCGCGGCCAAGGCCGAAGGCGACAGCGTCGACCGGGTGATCGACGCGCTGGTGGGCCGCACGCTGGACGCGGCCGCGCCCGTCGCCGCATGAGCGTCGCGCGCATCGAGGGCGCCGGCGCGGGCTGGCTGCGCCGCGACGCCGAGCGCATCTCGGGCACGCTGCCGCCGCTGCTGGCGGAGGCCGAGCGTCTGGCGGCCTCGATCGCGGCCGGCGTGCACGGCCGGCGGCGCTCGGGGCCGGGCGAGAGCTTCTGGCAGTATCGCCAGGCCATGCCCGGCGACCCGCTGACCGCCATCGACTGGCGCCGCTCGGCCCGCTCGGACCACGTGTTCATCCGCGAGATGGAATGGGAGGCGGCGCAGACCGTCTGGATCTGGCGCGACGACGCACTGGCCATGGACTACCAGTCCGACGCCGCGCCGCGCTCGAAGGTCGAACGCGCCTCGCTGCTGGCGCTGGCGCTGTCGGTGCTGCTGGTGCGGGGCGGCGAGCGCATCGCGGTGATCGGCACCGACGCCGCGCGCCCCGGCGCGGGCGAGACGCAGCTGCGCCGCATCGGCGCGGCGCTGGCGAAGTCCCGCGCCGACCGCCCCGATTTCGGCGCCCCGCCCGAGGCCGCCTTCGCCCGCGGGGGCAAGGCGGTGTTCCTGTCGGATTTCCTCGGACCCGTCGAAAGCGTCGAACCCGCCCTGCTGCGCGCGGCCGAAAGCGGCGTGTCCGGCGCGCTCGTGCAGATCCTCGACCCGTCCGAGGAGGCCTTCCCCTTCGACGGCCGCATGATCTTCGAAAGCATGGGCGGCGCGACGCGCTTCGAGACCCATCGCGCGCGCGGCTTGGCCGATGCCTACCGCCAGCGGCTGGCCGAGCGGCGCGACCTGCTCGACCGGATCGTGCGCCGGACCGGCTGGCGGATGACGGTGCACCACACCGACGTCAGCCCGCGCAAGGGTTTGCTGTGGCTGATGGGCGCGATCGGGGGGGTAGGCTGATGCTGTCGCTGGGCGCGCTGGCCTTCCTCAATCCCTGGCTGCTGGTCGCGCTCGCGGCGCTGCCCGCGCTCTGGCTGCTGCTGCGCGCCACGCCCCCCAGCCCGAGGCGCCTGCGCTTTCCCGGGGTGCGGCTGCTGCTGGGGCTGATCGACGCCGAACGCACGCCCGAGCGCACGCCCTGGTGGCTGCTGCTGCTGCGCTGCGTGATCGCGGCGGCGGCGATCATCGCCTTCGCCCAGCCGGTGATGAACCCGCGCGGCCAGCTGCGGGGCTCGGGGCCGCTGCTGCTGGTCATGGACGGGGGCTGGGCGGACGCGCCCGACTGGACCGCGCGGCGCGAGCGCGCGCTCGAGGTCCTCGGTCAGGCCGAGACGGCCGGCCGGCCCGTCGCCTTCGCCGCGCTGGCCGCCCCCGCGAACGCCGAGGCGCGGCTGGCGCTGCGCCCGGCGGTGGCCTGGCGCGCCGAGGTCGAGGCGCTGCTCCCCGCGCCGTGGCCCCCCGACCGGGCCGGGTTCGCGCGGCGGCTCGCGGAATCCGCGGAGGCCGCGGAGATCGGCGAGACCGTCTGGATCGCCGACGGGCTCGGGCATGGCGGCGGCGATGCGGGGCTCGGCGCGGCGCTCGCGGCGCTGGGTCCGCTGACCGTGATCGCGCCCGGCCGTCCGGCGCCGGCGCTGCGCGCGCCGTCCATCCTCGACGGGGCGCTCGGCGCGACGGCCCTGCGCGCCGAGGGCGGGCCGCCCGAGAGCCTGACCGTCACGGCCTTCGGCGCCGCGGACGAACAGGGCGCGCGGCGGCTCGGCGTCGCCGTCGCCGCCTTCGCCGAGGGCGAGACCGAGGCGCGGGCCGTGTTCGACCTGCCGCTGGAACTGCGCAACCGCGTCGAGCGGGTCGTGGCGCTCGACGCGGCGTCGGCCGGGGCCGCCGCGCTGGCCGACGACGGCGTGCGCCGGCGGCGGGCCGGGCTGGTCTCGGGCGGTTCGGACGGCGAGGGGCTGCAGCTGGTCTCCGACCTGCATTACCTGCGCGCGGCCCTGCGCGCGGCGGCCGAGACGGTGGAGGGCGACATCGCGGACGTGCTCGCCCGCAACCCCGACGTGCTTTTCCTTGCCGATGTCGGGCGCTTCACCGAGGCCGAGGCGCAGGCGCTGACCGACTGGGTGGAAGGCGGCGGCCTCCTGGTCCGTTTCGCCGGGCCGCGGCTTGCGCGCGGGGCCGATGCGCTGGCGGCGCGCGCGCCGCTCGATGCGGGTGCCGCGGATCCGTTGCTGCCGGTTCGCCTGCGTGCGGGCGGCCGCGCGGTGGGCGGGGCCATGGCTTGGGGCGCGCCCCAGCGCGTGCGGCCCTTCCCCGACACGTCTCCCTTCGCGGGGCTGCCGGTGCCCGATGACGTGGCCGTGTCGCGGCAGATCCTGGCGGAGATCGGGCCGGAACTGTCCGAACGCACCTGGGCCGCGCTCGAGGACGGCACGCCGCTGGTGACCTCGGCCCCCACGGGCGCCGGGCGCGTGGCGCTGGTCCACGTCACGGCGAATGCGGAATGGTCGACGCTGCCGCTGTCGGGGCTGTTCGTCGACATGGTGGGGCGCCTCCTCCAGATGGGCGGCGGCGGGGGGCCGACCGACCGCGCCGCGCTGGCCGGCCAGACGGCGCGGCCCCTGCTGCTGATGGACGGCTTCGGCGCGCTGACCGAAGCTCCCGAAGGCCCCGGCCTGCCCATCGAGCGTCTCGACGCGCCGCCCGGGCCGGAGACGCCGCCCGGCCTGTGGCTGGCCGGCGAGACCGCTGTCGCCCACAACCTGCACGGGCAGGACGCCACGCTGTCCCCTCTGCCCGCGCCGCCGCCCGGTGCCGCGCGCGAGACGCTGGACGGTCGCGGCGAGACGCCGCTCGCGCCGTGGCTGCTGGGGCTGGCCGTCGCGCTGCTGGCGCTCGACACCGTCGCGACGCTGGTCCTGTCCGGCCGCCTGTCCCTGCCGCGTCGCGGGGCGGCGGCGGGGCTGGCGCTGCTGCTGGTGTCGGGGCTCGCCGGTGGCGAGGCCGCGGCGCAGGACGCCCCGGACGCGGCGGCGATCGAGGCGACCTCGCGCACCGTGCTCGCCCATGTCCTGACCGGCGAGGCCGAGGTGGACCGGCTGGCCGCGGCCGGGCTCGAAGGGCTCAGCCGCATCCTGACCGCGCGCACCGCGATCGAGCCGGGGCCGCCCGTGGGCGTGAACCTCGAAAGCGACGAGATCGCTTGGTTCCCCCTTCTCTACTGGCCGATCACCCCCGGCCAGCCGGCGCCGTCCGACGCCGCGGCGGCGCGGCTGAACGCCTTCATGCGCACGGGCGGCATGATCGTGTTCGACACGCGCGACCGCCACCTCGACCTCGGCGGCGGCGCCACCGCGGCGGCCGAATCGCTGCGCCGGATCGCCGGCCGGCTCGACCTGCCGCCGCTGGAACCCGTGCCGCGCGACCATGTGCTGACGCGCGCCTTCTACCTGATCGAGGATTTCCCGGGCCGCCATGCCGGCGGGCGGGTCTGGGTCGAGACCACGCCGCCCGTCGACCCCGATGCCGGGCCAGACTCGGCGCAGCTGCGCAACGCCAATGACGGGGTCTCGCCGGTGGTGGTGGGGCAGGCCGACTGGGCCGCGGCCTGGGCCGTCGACGATCAGGGCGCCTTCCTCGCGCCCATCGCCGGGGGGTCGGGCTGGAGGCAGCGCGAGATGGCGTATCGGTTCGGCGTTAACCTCGTGATGTACGCCATGACCGGGAACTACAAATCCGATCAGGTGCATGTGCCCGCGCTGCTCGAGCGGCTGGGCCAGTGACGGGACGGGCGGCGACGCCCCT
>DAIPIU010000046.1:18846-21087 GCA_036770645.1 Rubrimonas sp.
CGCCCCTGACACCGCGCAAGGAATCGCAGCGTGACCGACGCCTCCCTTTCCCTCGCCCCGCTCGTGCCGGTCTGGCTGCTCGCCGCCGGCATCGTCCTTGCCGTCGCGATGGCGGGACTGGCGTTCTGGCGGCGCTCGCCGGCTTGGGCGCTCAGGGGCCTCGCCTTCGCGGCGCTCCTCGCGGCGCTGGCCAACCCGTCGCTGGTGCGCGAAAGCCGCACGGCCCTGCCCGACGTGGCGCTGCTGATCGTGGACGACAGCGAAAGCCAGAGCGTCGCCGACCGCCCCGCGCAGACGGCGGAGGCCGAGGCGGCGCTGGCCGACCGGCTGGCGGCGCTGCAGGCGGCCGGCGGGGACGAGGCGCCGCTCGAGCTGCGCCGCCTGCGGCTGTCCGAAGCCGGCGGCCCTGCCGGCGCGGACGCCGGCACGGCGCTGCTGGCCGCGCTCGAGGCCGCCGCGGCCGAGATCGACCCGAAGCGACTGAGCGGCGCGATCCTCGTCACGGACGGCCAGGCCCACGACGCCGACCGTCTGGCGGGCTTTCCCGCGCCGGTGCATGTTCTGGCGACCGGAACGGCGGACGAGGCCGACCTGCGCCTGCGGCTCGACACCGCGCCCGCCTTCGGCATCGTCGGCGAAAGCGTGACCGCGACGGTCGCCATCGAGGCGCTTGGAACCGCGCCGGGCGGCGGACCGGCCGAGTTGCGCCTCGCGGTCAACGGCGAGATCGCGGGCATCGTCGCGGGCCGCGTCGGCGACAGCCTGTCCGTCGACATCCCCATCGCGCGCGGCGGCCCCAACGTGGTCGAGCTGACCCTGCCGCCCGGGCCGGGCGAGCTGACCGACCGCAACAACGCCGTCGTGTTCACCGTGAACGGCGTGCGCGACCGCCTGCGCGTGCTGCTGGTCTCGGGCGAGCCGCATCCCGGGGAGCGCACCTGGCGCAACCTGCTCAAGGCCGACCCGGCCGTGGACCTCGTGCACTTCACCATCCTCCGGCCGCCTTCGAAACAGGACGGCACGCCCGTCTACGAGCTGTCGCTGATCGCCTTTCCGACGCGCGAACTGTTCCTCGAGAAGATCGATCAGTTCGACCTGATCATCTTCGACCGCTATCGCCGCCGCGGCGTGCTGCCCACGCCCTACATCGCCAATGTCGCCCGCTATGTCCGCGACGGCGGGGCCGTGCTGGTGGCGGACGGCGACGCCTTCGCCGGGGTCGAGAGCCTCTACCGCACGCCGCTGGCCGACGTGCTGCCGGTGCGGCCCACCGCGCAGGTGTTCGAGGAGGGCTTCCGCCCGCGCATCACCGAGAACGGCCGGCGCCATCCGGTGGCCGAGGGCCTCGACGCCTTCGCCGCGGAACGCGACGCCGACGGCGCGGCGCTGTGGGGCCGATGGTTCCGCCACGTCGACATCGAGCCCCTGTCCGGCGAGGTCGTCATGGAGGGCGTCGACGGCCGGCCCCTGCTGGTGCTCGACCGCGTGGGCGAGGGCCGGGTGGCGGTTCTGGCCTCGGATCACGCCTGGCTCTGGACGCGCGGGGTCGAGGGCGGCGGCCCGCAGGCGGAACTGCTGCGCCGCCTCGCGCACTGGCTGATGAAGGAGCCTGAACTCGAGGAGGAGGCGCTGACCGCCCGGGTCGATGGCGGGCGCATCCTTGTCGAGAGACGCTCGCTGGGCGACGGCCCGGCCACGCTGACCGCGACCCTGCCCTCCGGGACGACCGAGACGCTGCCCTTCGCGGCCGCGGGGCCCGGGCGCTGGACCGCCATCCTCGAGACCGCCGAGATCGGTCCGCACCGGCTGACCGACGGCGACCTGAACGCGGTGGCCGCCGTCGGCCCGGCGGCGCCGCGCGAGTTCGAGAACCCCATCTCCACGACCGCGCTGCTCGCGCCGCTGGCCGCAGCCAGCGGCGGGGCGGCGCTGCGGCTCGCGGCCGACGGGCTGCCCGACCTTCGCCGCATCCGCGAAGGGCGCGAGGCGTCGGGCCGTGGCTGGATCGGCCTCGTGCGCCGCGGCGCCTATGCGGTGGACGACGTGCGCCTGACGCCGCTCGCGCCCGGCTGGCTCATGCTGCTGCTGACAGCGGGACTGCTGCTGGCCGCATGGCGCCTCGAAAGCCGCTGAGCCCGACCGCGCCTCTGGACGCGCGCCCAGCCCTTTGCTAGACGGCAAGTCGCCTGTTCCGGCGTAGCTCAGTGGTAGAGCATCCGACTGTTAATCGGACGGCCGTAG
>DAIPIU010000047.1:0-15363 GCA_036770645.1 Rubrimonas sp.
CAGCGGGGATGGTGGGTGCAGCAGGGCTCGAACCTGCGACCCGCTGATTAAGAGTCAGCTGCTCTACCAACTGAGCTATGCACCCGTCCTCTCGGACAGGTCGGCCTCATATGCGGCCCGGACCCGGATTGCAAGGGCGGGCGCGGCCGCGAACGCGCGGGCTTCGGCGGCCGGGCCGGCGCGCCGCGCGGCCCGCGCTCAGCCTGCGCCCAGCGCCGCGGCCACGTCGTCCGGCAGGCCCAGCGCAAGGGCGGCGGCGCGCCCCTCGGGCGACATCTTCCGCCCGGTCTTGGCGACGATGTCCAGCACCTTGTCCCGCGGGTGCTTGGCCGCGAAATCGGCGAAGTACCAGCGGCAGAACACCAGGCAGATCACGTCCTCCAGCGCCTGCGCCTCGGCGTCGCGCTTGATGCCCTCCTTGCGGATCAGCGCCGCGACCCGGTCGCGGTCGGGGGCGTCCCATCCGGCGGCCGCCATCATCCCGGCCACGCGCTCGGCGTGGAACCGCTTCAGCCCCTCGCGCCAGGCCAGATAGCCGGCCTTGCCCTCGGGAAAGGCGCTGCGGGGGCGGGTCCAGCGCTCGACATGCTGGCCGCGCGCGGCGATGCGCAGATGCGCCGAGGCGGCGGGGCGGAACGCCGCGAGCGTCTCGCTCATGCGCCGCCCGTACAGCTGTTCGGCCGGCGCGCCGCCGTCCAGCGTCGGATCGGCGGCGTTGGCGGCGTCGATGGAGGCGATCACGGCGGCCACCCGCGGGTCGGCGTCGTCGGCTTGCGGCGGGGCAGGGGAGGGCAAGGCGGGATCCTTTCGCGGGCGGTGCGCGCAGCCTGCAACGCCCGCGCGCGGTGCGGAAGCCCCCGCGGCGAAGCCGCCCGGGACCGCGATGCCGCGCGGCGCGGCGCTCCGCGCGCGGTCAAGCCGCGCCGAAGCGGGTGGCCAGCGCCCGCGCCACCTGGTCGCTGAAGCGCGCCGCGGCCACCGGCAGCGTGCGCCCGCGCAGCTGGCACAGGTGCACGAGGCCGGGCGCGAGGTCGCGCCGGTCCACCGGCCGGGCCACCAGCCCGGGCGTCAGCGGCGCGGCCAGCCCGAGGGGGATCTGGAAGGTCACCGCGGCCTCGGCCCGGGCGTAGGAGCGCAGGAACTCGAAGCTGTCCGACGCCACCGCGGCCGCCGCGCGGTGGCTGGCGCGCGCCAGCGCCGCGTCCAGCAGCCGCCGCACGCCCGTCCCCGGCGTCGGCAGGGCCACGGGATGCGCGAGGCAGTCGCGCAGGCGCACCGTCTCGCGCCCCGCCAGCGGGTGGTCGGCGGCCATCACCGCATGCACGGTCTGCGGCGCCGTCATCAGCGTCGCGACCTCCGCCCCCAGCACCGGCTCGAACACCACGGCGATGTCGGCCTCGTGCGCGGCGAGCGCGGCCTCGGCGGCCTCGCGGTCGCGCAGGCGCACGTCGAAGGTCACCGCCGGGTGCTGGGCGCGGTAGGCGGCGATCTGCTCGGGCAGGAAGAACGGCAGCAGCGCCTGGCTGCAGGCCACGCCCACATGGCCCCGCCGCTCGCCGCGAAGGTCGGCGATCTGGCTGCGCACGCGCTCGAGGTCCGACATCTGGGCGCGCAGGTGGTGCACCACCAGTTCGCCCGCCGGGTTCAGGCGCACGCCGCGCGCCAGCCGCTCGAAGACGGGCGAGCCTAGCTCCTCCTCGAAGGCCTGGATGCGGCGGTTCAGCGCCGAGGGCGTGATCGCCAGCCCCTCCGCCGCCTTGCGGATCGATCCCGCCTTCGCCACGGCGTCGATGAAGCGCAGGGTGGTCAGGTGGCGCATCGGCGGCTCCGCGCGTGAGCGGTGCAGTTTTTGCACCGCAGCGCGGCGACAATAGCAGAGGACAGCGGCGCCGCACCCTCCTTAACCTGCCGTCAGGACATTCGGCGGGCGCGCGCGGCGCGGCCCCCTGCGGGAGAGACGGCATGGGCGGACTTCACGGCATCACGCGGCGCGGGTTCCTGGGCTCCACGGCGGGCGCTGCGGCCTTCGCCGCCGCGGGCGGGCTTCCGGCGCGCGCCGCGGGGCTGACCATCGGCTTCCTCTATGTCGGGCCCAAGGACGATTTCGGCTACAACCAGGCCCATGCCGAAGGCGCGGCGGCGGTCAAGCTGATGCCCGGCGTGACCGTGGTCGAGGAGGAGAACGTCCCCGAGACGGTTGCCGTGTCGAAGTCGATGGAGAGCATGATCCAGCTCGACGGCGCGACGATGCTGTTCCCGACCTCGTTCGGCTATTTCGATCCGCACATCCTCGGCCTCGCGCCGAAATTTCCCGACGTGCGGTTCCAGCACGCCGCGGGGCTGTGGAGCGCCGACAGGCACCCGGCCAATGTCGGCAGCTATTTCGGCTACATCGGCATGGGCCAGTACCTGAACGGCGTGGTCGCCGGGCACATGAGCGCGACGAAGAAGCTGGGCTTCGTCGCCGCCAAGCCGATCCCGCAGGTGCTGCTGAACGTGAACTCGTTCCTGCTCGGCGCGCGGTCGGTCGACCCGACGATCACCTGCCAGGTGATCTTCACCGGCGAATGGTCGCTGGCGGTGAAGGAGGCCGAGGCCACCAACGCGCTGGTGGACCAGGGCTGCGACGTATTCACCTGCCATGTCGACGGGCCGAAGGTGGTGATGGAGACCGCGGCGCGGCGCGGGGCCTTCATCTGCGGCTATCACGCCAACCAGTCGGCGCTGGCCCCGGACAAGTACCTGACCGGGGCCGAATGGAACTGGGCCAAGGTCTACACCGACATGGCGCAGACCGTGCTCGACGGCGGGACCATCCCCAACTTCGTGCGCGGCGGTCTGGCCGACGGCTTCATCAAGATGAGCCCGCTGGGCCCGGCGGTCAGCGACGCGGCGCGCGCGCAGTTTGATGCCACGCAGGCCGAGATCCTGAAGGGCGGCTTCGCGGCGATCCGCGGCCCGCTGAAGGACAACCGCGGCAATGTGGTGGCGGCCGAGGGCCAGGCCTTCGTCGAGACCGACATCGCGCTGGAAAGCATGGACTACCTCGTCGAGGGCGTCGTCGGCGCGACCTCCTGAGGGCCGCGGCGTGACCGAC
This sequence comes from Rubrimonas sp., assembly GCA_036770645.1. Taxonomy (GTDB): domain Bacteria; phylum Pseudomonadota; class Alphaproteobacteria; order Rhodobacterales; family Rhodobacteraceae; genus Rubrimonas. The sequence goes on from DAIPIU010000047.1 coordinate 3,098, forward strand.
CAGAGCATCGCCGCGCCCGCGCCGCTGGCCGAGGGGCTGCTCGCCGCGGTGGCGCGGCGGGCCGAGTCGGTCGCGATCCCTCTGGCCGCGCTGCTGGTGGGCTGCGCGGCTTTCTCGCTGTTCCTGCTGGCGCTCGGCAAGTCGCCGGCGCAGTTCTTCGATCTGGTCTGGCGCGGCGGCTTCGGCTCGGAGTTCTCGTGGCGCAACACCCTGTCGCGCGCGGCGCCGCTGCTGCTTGCGGCGCTCTGCGTCGCGCTGCCGGCCCGGCTGGGGCTGACGGTGATCGGAGGCGAGGGGGCCATCGCGCTGGGGGGCCTCGGGGCCGGGGCGGCCTCCATCGCGCTGGCGGGCGTGCCCGGCGCGCTGGGCCTGCCGCTGATGGCGGCCGTCGCGGCGGCGCTGGGCGGGGCGTGGATCGGGCTGGTCGGCTGGCTGCGCCACGCGCGCGGCGTGAACGAGACGATCTCCTCGCTGCTGATGGCCTACATCGCCATCGCGCTGTTCAACCACCTCGTCGAGGGGGCCTTCCGCGACCCCGCCTCGCTGAACAAGCCCTCGACGCCCACGCTGCCCGACGCGCTGCGGGTGGGCGACATGCCCGGCCTCGGCGTGCATTGGGGCTTCGGCGTCGGCGTGCTGATGTGCGTGCTGGCCTGGGTGCTGATCGAGCGCACGCGCTGGGGCTTCGCGGCGCGCATCGCCGGCGGCAACGTGCGCGCGGCGCAGCTTCAGGGCCTGCCGGTCGGCGCGCTGATCGTCGGCTTCACGGCGCTGGGCGGGGCCTGCGCGGGGCTGGTCGGCTTCTTCGAAGTGACGGCGGTGCACGGCGCGGCCAACGCCTCGATCCTCGCTGGCTACGGCTATGCCGGCATCCTCATCGCCTTCCTCGCGCGCCACAATCCGCTGGTGATCGTGCCGGTCGCCATCCTCGTCGGGGGGCTCGTGGCTTCGGGCGGGCTGATCCAGCGGCGCATGGACCTGCCGGACGCCACCGTGCTGGTGCTGCAGGGCTTCGTGTTCGTCGCGATCCTGCTCAGCGAAACGCTCTACGGCCGCTTCAGGATCTTCGCGCCGGAACGCTGGGGGCGGGCATGAGCGATCTGGGCCTCTGGGCCGTCCCCGTGGCGATGATCGGCGGCGCCATCCGCGTCTCGACGCCCTTCCTGTTCGTCAGCCTCGGCGAATGCCTGACGGAGCGGTCGGGCCGCATCAATCTCGGGCTCGAGGGCACGCTCGTGTTCGGGGCGATGGCGGGCTACGCCGTCGCCTACGAGACCGGGAACCCCTGGGCCGGGGTGCTGGCGGCGGCGCTGGCGGGGGCGGTGTTCGGGCTCGCGCACGGGCTGATGTGCTCGCTGCCGCGGGTCAACGACGTGGCCATCGGCATCGCGCTCATGCTGTTCGGCATGGGCCTCGCGTTCTTCTTCGGCAAGCCCTACATCCAGCCGGTCGCGCCGAACCTGCCCTCGATCCCGCTGGGCTGGTGGTCCGACATCCCCCAGGTGCAGGCGGCGCTGAACGTCAACGCGCTGTTCGTGATCGGGGCGGCGCTCGCGGTCGCCATGGCGTGGATGTTCCGCGCCACGCGCATCGGGCTGATCGTGCGGGTGGCGGGCGACGGGGCCGACGCGGCGCGGGCGCTGGGGCTCGACCCCGTGCGGGTCCGCGTGCTGTCCACGGCGGCCGGCGGCGCGCTGGCGGGCGTCGGCGGGGCCTATCTGTCGCTCTACTACCCCGGCAGCTGGAACGAGGGCATCTCCTCCGGGCAGGGCCTGATGGCGGTGGCGCTGGTGATCTTCGCGCGCTGGTCGCCGGTGAACTGCTTCTGGGCGGCGCTGCTGTTCGGCGGCGCGGGGGCCTTGGGGCCGGCGCTCCAGTCGGTCGGCGTCACCTCGGGCTACTACCTCTTCTACGCCGCCCCTTACGTGCTGACGCTCGGCCTGCTGGTCGCCGCGAGCTCGCCCGCCCGCGCGCTCGCAGGCGCCCCGGCCGCGCTCGGCACCGGGAAATAGGAGGACGCCATGGCCGCCATCGAAGCCGACCCCTACGCCTGGCCCTGGAACGGCGACCTGCGCCCGCAGAACACCGCCCTGATCATCATCGACATGCAGACCGATTTCTGCGGCGAGGGCGGCTATGTCGACAAGATGGGCTACGACCTGTCGCTGACCCGCGCGCCGATCGGGCCGATCAAGTCGGTGCTCGCCGCCTGCCGGGCCTGGGGCTGCCATGTCTTCCACACGCGCGAGGGGCACCGGCCCGACCTCGCCGACCTGCCCGCCAACAAGCGCTGGCGCTCGCGCCAGATCGGGGCGGGCATCGGCGACCCCGGCCCCTGCGGCAGGATCCTGGTCCGCGGCGAGCCCGGCTGGGACATCATCCCCGACCTCTACCCCGTGGAGGGAGAGCCGATCATCGACAAGCCCGGCAAGGGCAGCTTCTGCGCCACGGATCTCGAGCTGATGCTGCGCACCCGCGGCATCGACAACATCATGCTGACCGGCATCACCACCGATGTCTGCGTGCACACCACCATGCGCGAGGCCAACGACCGCGGCTTCGAGTGCCTGCTGATCGAGGATTGCTGCGGCGCCACCGACCGCGGCAACCACGACGCCGCCCTGAAGATGGTCAAGATGCAGGGCGGCGTGTTCGGCGCGGTCGCGACCTCGGCCTCGGTGCTGGCGGGCCTGCCGTGACCACCCCCGCCGTCGCGCCCGGCGGCGCGCTGGGCCTCGAGACCGTCGGCATGATCATGCGCTTCGGGGCCTTCACGGCGCTCGACGACGTGTCGATCAGGGTCGCGCCGGGCACGGTGCACGCGCTGCTGGGCGAGAACGGCGCGGGCAAGTCCACGCTGGTCAAATGCGTCATGGGCGTCCAGCGCCCGACCGCCGGCCAGGTCATCCTCGCCGACCGCGAGGTGGAGATCCCGACGCCCGCCGCCGCCCACGCCATGGGCCTCGGGATGGTCTACCAGCACTTCACCCTCGCGCCGTCGCTGACCGCGGCCGAGAACCTGCTCATCGCGCGGGCCGACGCGCCCCACGTCATCGACTGGCGGCGCGAGCGGGCGGGGCTCGACGCCTTCATGGCGACCATGCCCTTCACCGTGCCGCTGGACGTGCCCGTGGGGCGGCTTGCTGCGGGCGAGCGGCAGCGGCTCGAGATCCTCAAGCAGCTCTATCTCGGCCGCCGCTTCCTCGTGCTCGACGAGCCCACCTCGGTGCTGACGCCCGAGGAGGCGGACGAGGCCCTTGGCTTCATCCGCGGGCTGGCGCAGGCCGGGCGGCTGACGGTGCTGATGATCACCCACAAGTTCCGCGAGGTCGACGCCTTCTGCGATGCGGTCAGCGTGCTGCGCCGCGGCCGGCATGTCGGCGGCGGCCGGGCGGCCGACCTCAGCCACGCGCAGATGGCCGAGATGATGATCGGCGCGCCGCCCCCCGCGCGGCTGACCGCCGCCGCCAAGGCCCCCGGCGCGGCCGCGCTCGATGTCGAGGGGCTGCGCGCGCTCGACCGCTCCGGGCTCAAGCCCATCGACATCGGGCGGCTGACGGTGCGCGCGGGCGAGATCGTGGGCATCGCGGGCGTCTCGGGCAACGGCCAGATGGAGCTGGTCGAGGCGCTGGCCGCCCAGCGCCCGCGCGAGGGCGGGCGCGTCGCGGTCATGGGCGCCCCCTTCGGCGCGACGCGGCCCGAGGCGACGGAGCACGGCGTGCGCTGGCTGCCGGAGGAGCCGCTGCGCAACGCCTGCGCGCCCTCGATGAGCGTGGCCGAGAACATCGCCTTCCGCAGCTTCGACCGCGACGCGGGCGGCAAGCCGTCCTTCTGGGTCTCGACGGCGGCGCTGCGCCGCAAGGCCGCCCCGCTCGCCGCCGCCTTCCGGGTGAAATGCGCCAGCATCGACGCGCCGATCTCCACGCTGTCGGGCGGCAACGTGCAGCGGGCGGCGCTGGCGCGGGAGCTCTCGGGCGACGTGCGGCTGCTGATCTGCGCCAACCCCTGCTTCGGGCTGGACTTCTCGGCCGCCGGCGAGATCCGCGCCCGCATCATGGCGGCGCGGGACGCGGGCGCGGGCGTGCTGCTGATCTCCGAGGATCTCGACGAGGTGCTGGAACTGTCGGACCGGGTGCTGGTGATGTCGGAGGGCCGCATCGCCTACGAGGCCGCGGCGGCCGAGGCCGACCACGCGGAGATCGGCCGGCGCATGGCGGGCAAGCACTGATGCGCCCCGATAGCCACCCTGTCGACGCCGCGCCCTTCCCGTTCCCGCTGGTCCCGGCCACCGCGGGCCTGATCGTGATCGACATGCAGCGCGACTTCGTCGAGCCGGGGGGCTTCGGGGCCTCGCTCGGCAACGACGTCACGCGGCTGCAGGCGATCATCCCCACCGTGGCGCGGCTGATCGACGGTTTCCGCCGCGCGGGCCTGCCGGTGATCCACACCCGCGAATGCCACCGCCCCGACCTGTCGGACTGCCCGCCCGCCAAGCGCCTGCGCGGCACGCCCACCCTGCGCATCGGCGACCCCGGCCCGATGGGGCGCGTGCTGATCGCGGGCGAGCCCGGGGCCGACATCGTGCCGGAACTGGCCCCGCTGCCCGGCGAGACGGTGATCGACAAGCCCGGCAAGGGCGCCTTCCACGCCACGCCCCTGTCCGAGATCCTCGGCTGGAAGGGCGTGCGGCAGCTGGTGTTCGCGGGCGTGACCACCGAGGTCTGCGTGCAGACCACCATGCGCGAGGCCAACGACCGCGGCTTCGACTGCCTGCTGGCGACCGATGCGACCGAAAGCTATTTCCCCGACTTCAAGGCGGCGGCGCTGGCGATGATCGCCGCGCAGGGCGCCATCGTCGGCTGGACGGCGACCACCGACGCCATCCTCGCGGCCCTCGATGGCTGAACCGTTCACCATCCCCGGCCTGATGGCGGGCGCCTGGCGCGACCTGTCCTTCGCGCCCTTCCGCGAGGGCATCGAGATCTGCGTGCTGGTGCCGGGCGAGCCCTCGCTCGCCCTGCTGCGCTACGCCCCCGGGGCGCGCGCGCCGGCCCACCGGCACCGCGGCATGGAGACGATCCTGGTGCTCGACGGCGCGCAGTCGGACGAGCGCGGCGACTATGCGGCCGGGGCGCTGGCGGTGAACCCCGAGGGTTCGGTCCATTCCGTCTGGTCGGACACGGGTTGCGTCGTGCTGATCCAGTGGGATCGGCCGGTCGCCTTTCTGCACGACGAGGCGGAGGCTTAGGGGGGGGCGCGGTCGCGCCGCGGCGGGCGTTCACCGATGAGACATAAATCGTAGGGGCTTCCGGCTTGTCGCGCCGGCGAGGCTCCGACACTCTGTTCCGACCGGTCGCGCCGACCGGACGGACAGGACCTCCATGCGCCGCCTCACGCCCGGCATCAAGGCATCGCGGCCTCGCGTGTCGCGCCGCGCCCTCGTGGCCGGGGCGGTGCGCGCCGGCATGGGCCTGTCGCTCGTGGCGCAAGGGGCGGCGCGCGCGGCGGACCGGGCCGCGGGCGGGGCCGTGTTCCTGCTGGCCGACCTGCACTCGCCCTATCGCCGCCTGCCGCGCCTGCTCGGCGCGATCCGGGCCGCGCGCGCCGCCACGCCGGGGCCGGTCGCCTTCGTCGTGAACGGCGACGCCTTCGAGCGCGGCAACCTCGCCGCGCTGCGTTCGGACGGCGGGCCGGACTGGGCCTTCCTCGCCGCGCTGGCCGCGATCGGTCCGGTGGCGCTGAACATCGGCAACCACGAGACGGCGCTGGCCGACGACCTCGCGGCGGTGGTGACGCGGCTGGAGGGGCTCGGCGTGCGGCCCATCGGCGGGCCGATCGACCGGCGCAGCGACCGGCCCTTCGCGCCCGAGGTCGCGCGCTTCGACCTCGGCGGCCTGCGCGTCGCGGTGCTCGGCCTGCCGGTCGACGATCCGGCGGTCTATCGCCCCGAGGCGCGGGCGCTGATGCGCTTCCGCGACCCGCTCGCGCGCGCGCTGGCGCGGATCGGGCCGCTCTCCGCCGACAGCGACCGGCTGATCGTCGCCAGCCACGCGGGCGTCGCGGTGGACCGCGCCATCCTGCCGGGGCTGCCGGACGGGGCCTTCCTGTTCGGCGGGCACGACCACCTCAGCCTCGTCGCGCCCGAGACCGGCCCCGCCCGCTGCGCCCATGTCGGCGCCTGGGCCGAGGCGTTCGGCGTGCTGCGCCTGTCGCCCGGCGCGCCGCCGGCCTTCGCGCGCGTGCCCGTGGCCGACGACTCGCCGGCCGATCCCGCGCTCGCCGCCCTCGTCGCGCAGGCGCACGCGGCGCATCTGACGGAGGAGGACCGCGCGGTGGTCGCGACCCTGCCGCGCCCGCTGTCGCGCGAGGCGGCGGCGGAGGCCGCGGCCGAGGGGCTGCGCCGCGCCGCGGGGGCGGATGCCGGTCTGGTCAACCATACCAGCTTCGGGGCCGACCTGCCCGCCGGGCCGGTCACGCGGCACGACCTCGCCGCCACCCTGCGCTTCGACGACGGCATCTGGGTCGCCGAGATCGAGGGCGCGGCGCTGGCGGCCATCCTCGCCCGGGCCAACCAGCATGACGGCGCGCCGCTGTCGGCGCGCAGCGGGGACTATCTGCACGCCGTCGCGCCCCGCCCCGAGCCCGGGCGGCGGTACCGCATCGCCGTGAACGGCTGGGTCGCCGCCCGCGCCGGCGACTATCTAGGGCCCGGCGCGCCGCATTTCGTGCATGTGGACGGCATCCGGCTGCGGGCCGCGACGCTGGCGGTGCTCAGCGGCTGAGGCCCTGCTCCAGCGTCTCGCGGAAGCGCGCGGCCAGCCGTCCGGTGTCGATGCCCGGCCAGGACAGCGCGGCCAGCGCCGCCGCCGCCGCCTCGAAACCCGCGGTCTCGCCCGTTCCGCGGGCCGCATCCCGCGCCGCGCGCGCCTGCGCAACCGCGGCGGACAGGGCCTCCGCCGCCGGGTCGCGCGCGACCGCCGCGGGGCCGAGGATCGTGAACACCCGCTCCGTGCCCGCGCGGCCGCGGATCGGCGTGCGGTCGAGTTCCAGCGCGGCCCAGCCCGTGGCGCGCGCCACCGTGGCCTCGCCCACGATGCACCAGACGCCGAACGCCTTCGTCAGGTCCTGCAGCCGCGACGCCACGTTCACCGCATCCCCGATGCAGCTGTAGTCCAGCCGCCGCGGGCTGCCCATCAGACCGACGCTGCACAGACCGGTGTTGATCCCGGCCCCCAGCCGCACCGGCGGCAGGCCGCGCGCCGCGAAGCCCGCGTTCAGCGCGGCCTGCGCCTCGCCGATCGCCCAGAGCGCCCGCAGCGACCGGTCCTCATGGTCCGCGACCTCGAGCGGCGCGTTCCAGAACGCCATCACGCAGTCGCCGATGAACTTGTCCACCGTGCCGCCGCTGCGCAGCACGCAGTCGCTCAGCGCGCCGAGGATCTCGTTGAGATAGTCGATCAGGGCGTCGGGCGGCATCGTCTCGGACAGGGTGGTGAAGCCCCGCGCGTCCACGAACATCAGCGTCAGGGGCCGCAGCGCGCCCCGCGCCTCGGAGCGCATCTCCGGATCCTCGACCAGCGCGCCGATGACCTCGGGCGCCACGAAGCGCTCGAACTGGGCGCGCACGGCGCGGGTCTGGCGCAGCGAGGCGAGGTAGTTGAGGCTGGTGACCGAGACGAAGGCCGCCCCGATCGCCAGCAGGGGGAAGGCCGGGCTGACCAGCAGCCCGCCCCGCGCGAAGGCGAACCAGGCGCCGCCGAGCAGGATCGTGGCCAGCCCCGCGCCCAGCACCGCCCCCGACAGCGGGCCGCGGCGCAGCACCAGCGCCGTGCTCAGCGCCCCGAAGGCCGCCACCGCCAGCAGTTCCGCCCCGAAGGCCCAGTCGGGCCGCGTCAGCCTCTCGCCCGACATCAGCTGCTCCAGCAGCTCGGCGTGGATCTCGATGCCGTCCACCCCGGACTCGAGCGGCGTGTCGGCCACGTAGCGCAGTCCCGGCGCCGTCGCCCCGACCAGCACGATGCGCCCCTCGATCTCGGCGCGCAGCGCGGGGTCGCCCGGTTCGCCCTCGAGCACGCGCCAGGCGGGCAGGCTGCGCCCCGGCTGGCGTCCGGCATAGCGGATCCACACCGATCCGTCGGGGTTCAGCGGTGTCGAGACCGCCCCGATCCGCGCCTCGACCGCCACGGGCGCGGCCCCGCCCGCGCCCTCGCCGCTGGCGTCGGAGGCGCGCAGCAGATGGCCGCGCGCCCCCTGCGCCACCCGCAGCGCCTCGACGGCCAGCGCCGGGGCGATCGCGCCGTCGACGCGTGCGAACAGCGTGCCGCGCCGCGCCACCGCGCCGCCGTCGCCGATGCCCGCGAGGCCGTATCCCGCGGCGTTCTGCGTCAGGATCGCCAGCGGGGCCTCGACGCCGGCAAAGCCGCGCAGGGCCTCGCGCGGGTCCGATCCCGCGAAGGCGAAGCCCGCGCGCGGCGCGAAGGGGCGGGCGGAGGCGCCGTCGACCGGCAGCGCGCCCAGCACCACGGGCGAGGCGGCGATGCGGCGCGCCAGCAGCACGTCGTGGCTGGCGTGCTCGATCAGGCGCGGCGGCGGCGCGGCCCCGGGCTGGAAGCGCCGGGCCGCCTCCGCGACCAGTTCGGGCGCGGTGCGGTCGGGTTCGGCGAAGATCACGTCGAAGGCCACGGCCGCGGCCCCCAGCGCGTCGAGCCGGTCGAGCAGGGCGATGAAATAGGTGCGCGGCCACGGCCACTGCCCGTATCGCGCCAGCGATTCGCGGTCGATGGCCACCACGCGCACCGGCGCGTCCGGGTCCCAGACCCGCGGCGCCTGCCGCTGGAAGGCGTCGAACAGCGCCTCGGCAGCGGGACCGCCGCCCGGCCCCTGCCACAGCGCGCCGGCGAGCGTCAGCAGCGTGACGAACGCGCCGACCAGCGGCCCGGCGAACCGTTCGGCCCGCCGGGCGCGGCGGGGCGCGGCGCGGGCTGGCGGCGTCTCGGGGCGCATCCCCGCCAGCACGACCGCCCGCGCGGCGCCGAGTCAAGCCGTCCCCGCGGCAGCGAGTCGATTTTCTCCGCGCGGCAGCGCGTCGATTGTCGCTGCGCGGCAGCGCGTTGATTTCCCCCGCGCCGCGCCGCATCGTCATGGTCCCGCCGCCGGAGTCCGCCCCTGTGACACCCGCTCCGAAGCCCGCCGCGCCCCCGCCCGCCCCAGCGGGCGATCCGGCGGATGACGGGCTCGAACCGGGGTTCCTGCGCTTCGTCTGGCGGCATTCGGCCCGCGACCAGCTCTTCGTCCTCGCGGTCACGGTGGCAACCTTCCCGCTGGTCTACCTGTCGCTCGAAATCCCGAAGATGATCGTGAACGATGCGATCCAGGGCAGCGGCTTCCCGCGCGCCGTCTTCGGCGTGCCCTTCGGCCAGACGCAGTGGCTGCTGCTGCTGTGCGGGCTGTTCCTCGCGCTGGTTCTCGGCATCAACGCGCTGAAATGGCTGCTGAACGTGCAGGTGGGCATGACGGGCGAGCGCATGCTGCGCCGGCTGCGCCTGCTGCTGTTCCAGCGCGTGCTGCGGTTCCGCATCGCGCGCTTCCGGTCCATGAAGCCCGGCGAGATCCTCCAGTCGATCATGGGCGAGATCGAGCCGCTGGGCGGCTTCATCGGCGAGGTGATCGCGACGCCGCTGTTCCAGGGCGGGCTTCTGACCGTCTACCTGACCTTCATCTTCGTGCAGGATTTCTGGCTCGGGCTGGCGGCGATCTCGCTTTATCCGGTGCAGGCGATGATCGTGCCGCGGCTGCAGCGCCGCGTGGTGAAGCTGAACCGCGAGCGCGCGGCGAACACGCGGCTGCTGGCCGACGAGCTGTCCGAGACCTTCGGCCAGATCGAGGACCTGCACGCCAGCGGGGCGGCGCGCTGGCGGATCGCGCGCATCTCGGGGCGGCTGCACCGCAACACCGAGATCCGCAAGCGCCTGTTCGAGCGCAAGTTCACCATCAAGTTCGTGCAGAACCTGCTGAACCAGCTGACGCCCTTCTTCTTCTACGCCATCGGCGGGGCCATGGTGATCGCGGGGCGGATGGATTTCGGGTCGCTGGTGGCGGTGCTCGCGGCCTACAAGGATCTCGCGGGCCCGTGGCGCGAGCTGATGAATTTCGGCCAGCGCTGGACCGACTTCCAGGGCCGCTACGGCTATGTGGTCGAAAGCTTTGTCGGCGACGACGTGCTGGGGACCGACCGGCTGGCGCCGGCGGCGGCGCGCGCGCTCGCCGGCCCGCTGGTGCTGGAGGGCGTGGAGGGCGGGCCGGGGGCCAGCGGCCTGCGCGCGCCGGCCGTCGAGATCCCCCCCGGCGCGATCGTCGCTGTGCTGGGCGGCGAGGGCGGGGCGCGCGATGCGCTGCTGCGCATCATGGCCGGCGTGGCCGACCCTGCCGCCGGGAACGTGCGCATCGGCGGGTCGCGGCTCGCGGACGTCTCGCTCGCGGCGCTCGGCGGGGCCATCGGCTATGTCGGGGCCGAGCCCGGCGTCATGGACTGCACGGTCGGCGAGAACCTCGTGCAGGGGCTGCTGCATGCCGAACCGCTGCTGTCGGATCGCGCCGATGCCGAAGGGCGGGCCCTTCTGCGCGAGGCGCGCCGGGCCGGGGGCGTGTCGGGCGACCCGGATGGCGACTGGGTCGAGCCGGCCCGGGCCGGCGCGCCGTCGCGCGCGGCGCTCGACGCGCATCTGGTGGCGCTTGCCGAGGATTTCGGCCTCGCCGGCGACCTCGTGGTCTGGGCGATGGGGACGCGCCTGGGGGCGGAGGCCGGCGCCGCCTGGGCCGCGCCCACGGCGGCGGCGCGCGCCGCGCTCGAGCGCGCGGTCGATCCGGCGACGCTGTCCGATCTCGTCCGCCCCCTGTCGCGCGACGACTTCAACCCCGATGCCAGCCTGCTGGAGAACCTGCTGTTCGCCGCCGGCCCCATCGGCCTGCCCGATCCCGGCGACGCGGCGGCCTCGCCGCCCGTCGCGCGCATCCTCGCCCGCTCCGGGGGCGACGCGCTGCTGGCCGAGGTCGGCTGGGCCGTGGCGCGCGAATTCGCCGCCGTCATCGACGCCGTGGGCCGGGATGCGCGCGTGCTCGACGGTCTGGGCGGCTACAGCCGCAGCCAGGCGCTGTCGGCGGCCGACCTGCACGCCCGCCATGCGCGCCCGGGCCGGCCCGCCGGCCCGCCGCCCCGGGCCAGGGGCCCCTGCATCGCGCTGGGCGCGCGCTTCCTGCCCGAGCGCGACCGGCTCGAGGTGCTGACCCCGGACATCGTGGCGCGGCTGCTGCGGATCCGCGCCGCCGTCGCGCCCTTCGTGGCCGAGGAGCCGAGCCTGTCGCCGCTCGACCGCGAGGGCTTCGCCACCGCGCTGTCGCTGACCGAGAACGTGCTGCGCGGCAAGCGCCGCTTCGACCGCCGCTCGTCCTGGGCGCGGATCGACGGCCATCTGGCCGCGGCCTTCGAGGCCGCCGGGCTGCGGCCGTCGCTGGTGGCGCTCGGGCTCAACGCCCCGGCGGGCCCGGGCGGCGCCGCGCTGTCGCTGGGCGCGCGCCGCCGCGTGGGGCTGATCCGCGCCGTGGTCAAGCGCCCCGCCTTCCTGGTGCTGAACGGCCCGCTGGGCGCGGCGGACGACGCGCCGCTGCGGGCGCTGGCGCGCGAACGCGCCGGCGGGGCCGCGCTGGTCTATGCCGCCGCGGGTCTGGAATCCGCCCGCGGCGCAGATCATCTGTTGCGCGTGGACGAGGACGGGGCGGCGCGCATCGCCCCCGCCGCCTGACATCGACGACCGCCGGCGTCCGGCGGCGGGAAGGGGAGCGAGAGAGAGAACGATGGCCGAAGCCCTGACGGTCCTGCGCGACACGCCCCTGTTCCGGGGCCTTGACGAAAGGCGGCTCAAGATCGTGTCGATGGTGGGGCACCGGCTGGTGTTCCGCGACGGCGAGGTGGTGTTCCGCCGCGGCGAGGACGGCGACGCGGCCTTCGTGGTGCTGTCGGGCACGGTCGAGGTCCGCATCCCCACCGATGCCGGCGAACAGACCGTGGCGCGCATCGGGCCGGGAGAGCTGTTCGGCGAGATCGCCGTGCTGTGCGACCGGCCGCGCACCTCCACCATCGCCGCGAGCGCCGATGTCGAGCTGCTGCGCATCGACCGCGAGATGCTGACCGGGCTCATGGCGGATCTGCCGGACCTCGCGCCGCGCCTGCTGCGCCTGCTCGCGTCCCGCCTCGAGGCGACGACGGTCGA
>DAIPIU010000047.1:15463-19136 GCA_036770645.1 Rubrimonas sp.
CAGGCGGCCGCGCAGGACGCGACCCGCGAACGTCAGGCCGAGATCTTCGCGGCCCTTCTCGCCTCTCCCGACGACCCGGCGCTCACGACGGACTATCTCCGCGTGTCGCTGGCGCTCGGCGACATCGAGGCGGCGATCTCGACCCTTGAAAGGGCGCTGATCTTCCGGCCCGACGATGCCGGCCTGCATGTCGAGCTCGGGGCCGCCTATTTCCGCCTCGGCTCGTACGGCGTCGCGCAGAGCCATTTCGACCGCGCCCTCGCCCTCGGGGTCGCGCCCGAGACCGAGGCGCGCATCGCCCAGTTCACCGCGGCCATCGCGGCGCGGTCGGCCCGTTCGCGGTTCGGCGGCGTGGCCATGGCCGGCGTCGCGGCCTCCACCAACGCCAATCTCGGCGTCGACGACCGGATCGTGCGCTTCTTCGGCGTCTCGCTGCCCGTCGACGAGGATTTCGAGGCGCAGTCTGATGTCGGCGGCCGCGTCATCATCGCCGCAACGCATGATTACGATCTCGGGCGCGCCAATCTCGATTCGTGGCGCACCGAGGCCTCTCTCTATTCGATCCGCTTCGCCGAGCAGAGCCAGGGCGACATCGACAGCCTCGCCCTGTCCACGGGCCCCAGCCTCGCGCTGTCGGACACGGCCTTCGGGCCGCGGGCGCGCCCTTTCCTCGGCGTGCGTTTCACCCGAAGCGCCGGCGCGCCCTTCTACAACGAATACGGCGGCGGCATCGAGCTGTCGGACAGTTTCGGCCCGCGCCTGAACGGGTTCCTCCGCGCCGGCGGCGGCTGGCGCGACTACATCGGCGCGGACGGCGAGGGCTATGACGGGTCCATCGCCCGCGGCGTGGCCGGCGTCTCCGTGCTTGCGGCGCGCGGGATCACGCTGTCGGCGGCGGCGCTGGTCGACGGCGAGTTCGCCGAGGACGACTTCAACAGCAATCTCGAATACGGGCTGCGGCTGGCGGCGCAGGCCGACTACGACCCCGGTTTCGGCCGCGATGTCGGGCTGTGGACGCTGACCGGCTATGTGCAGGGCTCGCGCCGCGACTACGACGCCCCCAATCCGGTGGTCGACCCCGACACCACCCGGCGCGACGACGACCTCCGGCTCGGGGTGGCGCATCTGTTCCGTCTCGGCGGCGGCTTCGGCCTGCAGATCGATGTCGACGCCTTCCGGCAGACCTCGAACGTGCCCAACTACGACCTCGAGGCGCTGACGGGCGCCGTGTCCGCCGTGTTCGAATTCTGATGTCGGGAGTATCTGTCATGGCTGGATCGGCCCTTTCGTGCGCTGCGCTCGCGATCCTTCTGGCCGCGGGCGCGTCGGCCGCGGACGGCATCGGGTCCGTCGGGGCGGTGAACCCGCTCACCACCGGCGAACAGCCCGCCGCCACGGCGCGCCAGCTCCTCGTCGCCGATCGCGTCGTGGCCGAGGAGCGCATCGTGGCCGGCGAGAACGGCCTCGCGCAGCTGATGTTCGCCGACCAGTCGACCCTCACCGTCGGACCCAATTCCGAGGTCGTGCTCGACCGCTTCGTCTACGATCCCGCGGCCGACACCGGCGAGGTCGCGCTGACGCTGGCGCGCGGCGCGCTGCGCTTCATCGGCGGCCGCACGACCAAGTCGGCCGACGCGCGCATCGCCACGCCCTCGGGCCTGATCGGCCTGCGCGGCGGCATGATCCATGTCGAGGTCGGCCCCGTCGTTACCCGCGTGATCCTGCTGGCGGGGGAATACGCCGTCGTCCGCGCGGCGGGCCGGGAACTGGCGCTGTCGCGGCCGGGGGCCTTCGCGCTGATCGAGACGCAGCCGGGGGCGGAGCCGACGCTCAGCTTCGGCGGCGTGCTGTCGCCGGCCGAGGCGGCGCAGGCGCTTGCGGCCTTCAGCTCGTCGGGCGATGGCGGCGCGCGCTCGATCGCGGCGGCCGAGACGCCGGGCACGGCCATGGCGGCCGGCGCGCCGCAGGCCGGCATCGTCTCGACGCTGGGCGAGCGCGCCCTGTCGGCGACGCCCGCCCTCGCCGCGGTCGACGGGCGGGTGATCGAGGTGCAGACCCAGACTGTCGCGTTCTCGGAGCCCGGACGGGTCGTGGCCGACAGCGTCGGCTTCGTGGACGTGGGCACGACCGGCGAACTGCGGGGCCAGCTCCAGTGGCGCGACGCCGCCGATCTCGACCTGCGCATGATCGCGCCCGCATCCGCGGTGCTGCCCGGTTCGGGGCGCGAGGTCTCGCTCGACATGCCGGAGCTCGTTCTGCGGGGCGGCGCGGTGGCGCGTCTCGACGGCGACGCCACGGGCGAGGTCCCTACCCTGGCGCCGGACCTGCGCATCGAGAACATCGCGGTGACGGAAGGGCTCGCCCCGCCCGGGGTCTATGCCTTCATCGTCCAGGGCAGCGTCCTGCCGGCGGGCGGAACGGACTATCGGCTTGTCGTCACCCCCGATGGCGGCCGCACCGTCCTCACGGATGCGGCGAGGCTGGTCGACTCGCCCGGCCAGCCGAACGGGGTCCCGACTGCGACGGCCCTCGAAGTGACGGTGGGGGAGGCGCAGTGACCCGCCCCCGCCCCCGTCCTCGCGGCGCGTGGCCGTCATGGCGCTGACCGTTTTCCGCCGCAAGGGAACTGCGGGCTCCGACCGGCTGGTTCTCGCCGCCGACAACGATCTCGTGTCGCTGCTCGACGGCGCGGATTACGCCGATGGCGGCGCGGGTAACGACAGCCTGTTCGGCGGCCTCGGCAACGACACGCTGATCGGCGGCCTGGGCGACGACTGCCTGTCCGGCGGAGACGGGGACGACGCGCTGTTCGGCGGAAGCGGGGACGACACGCTCGAGCCCGGGCTCGGCATCGACGCGCTCGACGGCGGTTCGGGCTTCGACGTGGCGTCGTTCGAAGGCCCGGCCAGTCTCTACGAGATCGCCGGCGACGCAGCGCGGATGACCGTCCGGCTGCGCGGGCAACCGACCGTCGCGACGCTGGTGGGCGTCGAAGAGCTGTGGTTCGCCGGCGTCCCCTACGCCATGCCGGTCGCGAGGGCCGACGTCGCGACCGTCGGCGAGGGCGCCTCCGGGCTGATCGACGTGCTCGCCAACGATGCGGGCGGCGCGGGCCCGCTGCGGCTGCTGTCCGTCGAGAGGCCGGCGGAAGGCACGGCAACGATCGTCTCGAACCGCATAGCCTTCTCGGCCGTGGGCGCCTTCGACCACCTTGCGCTCGGCGAGACCGCGACGGTCAGGCTTCGCTACGTCGCGGGCGATGGCGTCGCGACCGCCACCGGCACGCTGACGGTCACCGTGATCGGGGCGAACGACGCGCCGGTGGCAGTGGGGGACGCCTTCGCGACGCCCGAGGACACGGCGCTGTCGATCCCGGTGGCGTCGCTGCTTGCCAACGACCGCGACGCGGACGGGGACGCGCTGCAGGTGACCGCGGTCGGCGCGGCCGTGAACGGCAGCGTGTCGCTGTCGGGCGGCGTGGTCCGCTTCGCCCCGGCCCCGGACTTCAACGGCGCGGCGTCCTTCGCCTACACGGTGAGCGACGGCCGGGGCGGCACGGCGACGGCGACGGCGCGGGTGGACGTGAGCCCGGTGAACGACGCGCCGGTGGCCGTCGATGACGCCTTCGCGACGCCCGAGGACACGGCGCTGTCGATCCCGGTGGCGTCGCTGC
>DAIPIU010000047.1:19236-20830 GCA_036770645.1 Rubrimonas sp.
CGTCGATGACGCCTTCGCGACGCCCGAGGACACGGCGCTGTCGATCCCGGTGGCGCAGCTCCTGTCCAACGACATCGATCCCGATGGCGATGTGCTGCGAATCCTCGATTTCGATGCGTCTGGAACCCTCGGCTCCGTGTCCTTCATCGACGGTCAGTTCTACTACAGCGCCGCCGGCGCCTTCGATCATCTGCTTGCCGGCGAGGTCGCCGAGGACCGCTTCCGCTATCGCGTCGCCGATCCCGACGGCCTCGTCTCCGAGGCCGAGGTCGTCATCGCGGTGGCCGGCGTCGCCGTCCGGTCCGTGCCCGTGGTGATCCACGCGACCGGGTCGGGCGGGCCGGTCGCCATGCCGGAGTTCGCGGTGTTCGCCGACGGGGTCGAGATCGGCAGCGGGCGCATCTCGGTCGCCCGCAACGTCTGCCTCGTCGATATAGCCGAGGGCAGTCCGCTCTATGAACGCTTCGAGTTCACGGCCGGGCCGGATCTCCCGGACAGCCTCGAGATACGTTTCGCGAACAATGGCCGCGATCCCGTCAGCGGCCGTGATCTCGACCTGTCAGTCGACCGGATCGAGATCGGGGACCGGACCTACCAGTCCGAGAAGGACGGCTGGTTCGTCGCGCTGAAACCCGTGTTCTCGGGCCATGACGGATACCGCGAAACGCTGTTCGTGAACGGGTCGCTGCACTTCGACGATCTGGGGTGAGGCCGCCCTCGGCGGCGGCGCATGGAGCGGCGCATGGACCGGCGGGCATGACCGATTCGACCGGCAGGCGGATGGCGTCGCCCCAGGCGCCGCCGGGACGTCCCGCGCCCCTCGCCGATCGGCTTCGCCCGGCGCAGGCGTCGGACCTGCTCGGGCAGGACCACCTCGCCGGCGCCGACGGCCCCCTTGCGGCGTTCCCGGGCAACCCGGCCTCGACCATCCTCTGGGGGCCGCCCGGCGTCGGCAAGACGACGCTCGCGCGCCTGCTGAGCGCGGCGAGCGGCCTCGCCTTCGTCGAGGCCAGCGCGGTGTTCACCGGCGTCGCCGAGCTGCGCAAGCTGTTCGACGCCGCCCGCCTGCGCCGCGCGGAGGGCGGCGGCACGCTGCTGTTCGTCGACGAGATCCACCGCTTCAACCGCGCCCAGCAGGACGCCTTCCTGCCGGTCATGGAGGACGGCACCATCGTGCTGGTCGGCGCGACCACCGAGAACCCGTCCTTCGCTCTGAACGCCGCGCTGCTCAGCCGGGCGCAGGTGCTGGTGCTGCGCGCGCTCGACGATGCCGCCCTGACCGCGCTGCTCGGCCGCGCCGAGGCCGCGGTCGGGCCCCTGCCGGTGACGGCGGAGGGGCGCGCGGCCCTGCTGGCCATGGCCGCGGGCGACGGCCGGGCGCTGCTGAACCTCGCCGAGCGCGCCGCCGCGCTGCCCGGCGGGCCGCACGGCCCCGAGGCGCTGGGCCGCCTGCTCGCCCGCCGCGCGCCGCTCTACGACCGGGCGGGCGACGCGCATTTCGACCTGATCTCGGCCCTGCACAAATCCGTGCGCGGCTCGGACCCCGACGCCGCGCTCTACTGGCTGGCGCGGATGCTCGAGGGCGGCGAGGACC
>DAIPIU010000005.1:0-5139 GCA_036770645.1 Rubrimonas sp.
GCGCGGCCTCGGCCTCCGCGCGGTAGATCGCCTCGCCCAGCTTCATGGACACCTCCATGAGGCTCTGGTGCTTGGCCTTGATCGCCTCGGCATCGTCGGCGGACAGGGCGGTGCGCAGGTCGGCCGCGGCGTTCTCGATCTCGGTCCGCACCTCCGCGCCCACCTTGTCGCCGTGGTCCTTCAGCGACTTCTCGGTCGAATGCAGCAGGCTCTCGGCGTGGTTGCGCGCCTCGACCACCGCGCGGCGGGCCTTGTCGGCCTCCGCGTTCTCCTCGGCCTCGCGGACCATCTTGTCGATGTCCGCGTCGGACAGGCCGCCCGAGGCCTGGATGGTGATCTTCTGCTCCTTGCCGGTGCCCTTGTCCTTGGCCTGCACCGAGACGATGCCGTTGGCGTCGATGTCGAACGTCACCTCGATCTGCGGCACGCCGCGCGGCGCGGGCGGGATGTTCTCGAGGTTGAACTGGCCCAGCATCTTGTTGTCGGCCGCCATCTCGCGCTCGCCCTGGAAGACGCGGATGGTCACGGCGTTCTGGTTGTCCTCGGCGGTCGAGAACACCTGGCTCTTCTTGGTCGGGATGGTGGTGTTGCGGTCGATGAGGCGGGTGAACACGCCGCCCAGCGTCTCGATGCCCAGCGACAGCGGGGTCACGTCGAGCAGCACCACGTCCTTCACGTCGCCCTGCAGCACGCCGGCCTGGATGGCCGCGCCCAGCGCCACCACCTCGTCGGGGTTCACGCCCTTGTGCGGCTCCTTGCCGAAGAAGGCCTTCACCGTCTCGATGACCTTGGGCATGCGGGTCATGCCGCCGACCAGCACCACCTCGTCGATGTCGGCCGCCGACACGCCCGCGTCCTTGAGCGCCTTCTTGCAGGGCTCGAGCGTGCGCTTCACCAGATCCTCGACGATGGCCTCGAGCTTGGCGCGCGACAGCTTCAGCGCCATGTGCTTCGGCCCGCTGGCGTCGGCGGTGATGTAGGGCAGGTTGATCTCGGTCTGGGTGGCCGAGGACAGCTCGATCTTGGCCTTCTCGGCGGCCTCCTTCAGGCGCTGCAGCGCGAGGCGGTCCTTCTTGAGATCGACCCCGTTCTCCTTCTGGAACTCGCCCGCGAGATAGTCGACCAGCCGCAGGTCGAAATCCTCGCCGCCGAGGAAGGTGTCGCCGTTGGTCGACTTCACCTCGAACAGGCCGTCGTCGATCTCCAGCACCGAGATGTCGAAGGTGCCGCCGCCGAGGTCGTAGACGGCGATGGTCTTGGCCTTGTCCTTGTCGAGCCCGTAGGCGAGCGCGGCCGCCGTCGGCTCGTTGATGATGCGCAGCACCTCGAGGCCGGCGATCTTCCCTGCGTCCTTGGTGGCCTGGCGCTGGGCGTCGTTGAAATAGGCGGGCACGGTGATGACCGCCTTGGCGACGGTCTCGCCGAGGTAGCTTTCCGCCGTCTCCTTCATCTTGCCCAGAACGAAGGCCGAGATCTGGGAGGGGGCGTATTTCTCGCCGCGCGCCTTGACCCAGGCGTCGCCGTTCGGCCCCTCGACGATGTCGTAGGAGACCATGCCCTTGTCCTTGGTCACGGTCGGGTCGGCATAGCGGCGCCCGATCAGGCGCTTGACGGCGAACAGGGTGTGTTCGGGGTTCGTGACCGCCTGGCGCTTTGCCGGCTGGCCGACGAGGCGTTCGCCGCCTTCGGTGAAGGCCACGATCGAGGGGGTGGTGCGGGCCCCTTCCGCGTTCTCGATCACCCGCGGCTGCGCCCCGTCCATGATGGCGACGCAGGAGTTGGTGGTGCCGAGGTCGATGCCGATGACTTTGGACATGCCGTTCTTTCCTTTCTGGCGATTGCGGCCCGAGGTCCGCTGCGCGGCCCCTCGCGGCCCATCCCCGACGGTCATCGCCTGCGGTCAGGCGCGGCCCGTCGTCGAAACCTCGGCAGATATATGGCCGGGATCCCGGCCCCGCAAGCCGAGCGCCGCCCCCGTCGGACGCCCGCCGGCGCCGTCGGCGCCCCGAGACGAAAAGGGGCGCCCCCATGGGGCGCCCCGATCCTTCGCGGCGGTGCGGTCAGGCGGGCGTCAGTTCGCCGAGGCCTGCACGTTGGCCGAGCGGAACACCCAGACCATGCCGCCCTGGTTCAGGTACTTCACGCGGTTGGCGACCTCGCCGCCCCACAGCGGCACGGCGCCGCCCCAGCCCGAGACGATGGCGACATACTGCTCGCCGTCCCGGTCCCAGGTGATGGGCTGGCCGACGATGCCCGATCCGGTCTGGAACGACCACAGCTCCTCGCCCGTCTCGTCGTCGAGCGCCTTGAAGTGGCCCTCGGGCGTTCCGTAGAACACGAGGCCGCCGGCGGTGGTCATGACGCCGCCCCACAGCGGGGCGTTGTTCGGAACCGCCCACTTGATCTCGCCGGTCATCGGGTCGATGGCCTTGAGCGAGCCGATGTGGCTGTCGAACAGCGGCTTGATGGTGAAGCCGGCACCGAGGAAGGCCGCGCCCTTCTTGTAGGTGATGGGCTCGTTCCAGATGTCCATGCCCCATTCGTTGGCGGGCACGTAGAACAGCCCGGTCTTATGGCTGTAGGCCATCGGCTGCCAGTTCTTGCCGCCCAGGAAGGACGGCACGGACTTGACGATCTCGCCCTTGGCGCCGTCGGCGGCGGCGGCCGGGTTGCCCGGGCGGCCTTCCTCGATGAAGATCGGACGGCCGGACTCGAGGTCGATGCCGCTCGCCCAGGTGATCTGCTCGACGAAGGGCGCGGCCATGACCGGCTTCATCGTCTCGGCGTCCAGCGTGTAGAAGAATCCGTTGCGGTCGGCGGTCGACAGCAGGCGGCGGCCGTCGGGCGCGTCGAAGGGCACGACCTCGTTCACGCCGTCGAAGTCCCAGCCCTCGCGCGGCGTGGTCTGGTAATGGGCCTTGATCTCGCCGGTGTCGGGGTCGATGGCGAGGCGCGAGGCGGCATAGAGGTTGTCGCCCTTGTTGCCCTCGACCGGCGTGCCGGCGCCGCGCAGGTGGCTGTTCCACGGGGCCGGGTTGCCGGCGCCCATCAGGATCGTGTTGGTCTTGGCGTCGTAGGAGCCGCCGAGCCAAGTGGCCCCGCCGCCCTGCTGCCACATGTCGCCCGGCCAGGTCGCGTTCAGCGTGCCGGTCATGGTCGAGGGCTGGCCGTTGAGTTCGCCCATGTGGCCTTCGATGACCGGACGCCGCCAGACCATCTCGCCGTTGTCGACGCGGCGGGCCTCGACGGCACCGACGATGCCGAACTCGCCGCCCGAGTTGCCGGTCACGACCAGCGGGCCGTGGCTGCTGTCGACGATCATCGGCGCGGCGGTGAAGGAGTAGCCGGCCTTGTAGTCGCCGATGGTCTTGCGCCACACGACGTCGCCGGTCTTGCGGTCGAGCGCGACGAGGCGCGCGTCGAGCGTGCCGAAGATCACGAGGTCGCCGAACAGCGCCGCGCCGCGGTTGATCACGTCGCAGCAGGGCAGGATGCCCTCAGGCAGGCGGGCGTCGAACTGCCAGAGCTCCTCGCCGGTCTTCACGTCGATGGCGAACAGGCGCGAATAGGACGCCGTGACGTACATCACGCCGTCATAGACCACAGGCTGCGCTTCCTGCCCGCGCTGCTTCTCGCCGCCGAACGAGAACGCCCAGACGGGAACCAGCGACTTGACGTTGGTCTTGTCGAGCTTGTCCAGCGGGCTGAAGCGCTGGAGGTGGCGGCCCATGCCGTTGGTCACGACCTGGGTGGTGATCGTGTCGTCGTTGGCGATGTCGTCCATTGTCACGGCGTGGGCGGCCGGGCCGCTCGCGGCGAACAGCGCCGCGACCGCGACGCTCCAGTACTTCCTCATGCGTTCTCCCCCGGGGATTCGTTCTGCCGACGCACGCTTGCGCAGCAACCACCGTGGACGCACCCTAATTTCTCACAGCCCCCTCAGAAAGACGGATTCGGTCGCGGCGGGGGCGGGTCGATGTCGCAGACACCGACTTATCGGAAAGCGGTCGGGGCGCGCCGGCCCCGACCGTCCGGGCCTCAGTTCGAGATCGACTTGAGGTAGGCGATGATGAAGTCCTGCTCGGCCACGTCGGTGACGCCGACATGGCGCATCTTGGTGCCGGGCATGAAGTGGGTGTTGTCGGCCATCCAGGCGCGCAGGGCCTCGGCGGTCCAGACGATGCCGGACGCCTTCATGGCGTCGGAGTAGTCGTAGCCCTCGATGGACCCGGCCTTGCGGCCGACGACGCCGGTCAGGGTCGGGCCGTAGGACACGGTCTCGGCCGTGGGGGCATGGCAGATGCGGCAGTTGCGCTCGAACATGATCTGCCCGGCGGCGGTGCGCGCCTTGTCGAGCGTGTCCGCCGCGCCGGCCGCGCCGGCGACGAGTGCCAGGGCGGCGGCTGCGATGAGGCTGGTCTTCATGGGGTTCCCTCCGAATGCGTCGGTGCCGGCATAGTGCCCCGGCGCGCGCCCGGCGCTGACGTGGATCAAGGTCGCTGCGGCGCCGTGCCCTGCCGCGGCGGCGCGGCATCGCGCGCGGCGCCGTCCGCGGGCCCCAGCGCCAGCGGCGCCGCGGCCGCGGTCGCCCCGCCGGCCTCGGTCCAGCCCTCGATCCCCAGCGGCGCCCAGCCGACCGCGGCATAGCCCCAGCCGGCGGCGCGCACCGCGGCGTTCCAGCTCATCCAGCAATCGGCATGGCAGAACAGCACCATCGGCCGCGCCGGGTCGCCGCCCGACAGGCGCGCGAGCGCCGTGCGGAAATACCGCTCGATCTCCGCCGACAGGGCGCCGTGCCCGACCTCCGGCAGCCAGTGCGCGCCCGCGGCGGTGACATGGACGCCGTGGCCGACCCATTCGCCGTCGGCCTCGAACCAGACGCCGGCGCCCTCGGCCGTCACGTCGATCAGCAGCGCGCCCTGCGCCGCCGCCGCCAGCATCGCGGCGGGGTCGAGCGTGCGCGCCCCGGGCGCGTCCGCGGGCGTGGGCGCGCGGTGGCGGGCGATGCGGAAGCCGGTCTCGGGGTGGAACAGCCCGGGCCGCAGGGCGCGATGCGCCGCGGCGCTGTCCGCCCCGCCCCGCGCGGCCTGCGCCTGCTCGGCCCCCGCCTGCTCGGCCCCCGCCTGCTCGGGCCCCGCC
>DAIPIU010000005.1:5239-15172 GCA_036770645.1 Rubrimonas sp.
CCCCGCCTGCTCGGGCCCCGCCGGGGCCGGGGCCGGCGGGGCGGCGAGGGCTGCGGCGACCGCGCAGGCCCGCACGGCATGGCCGAGGCCGCGCCGCGGCGCTATGGTCCATGGCGACGCCCGGCGAACGGGCGCACGGGAAAGGGAGGACGGCATGGCGGGCGCTTTCCGGCCTATGGTCCGCATGATCGCCGCATGCGTCGGCGCGGCGCTGCTGCTGGCGGTTCCGCCGGCCGCGGCGGGCCAGCCCCTGCGCATCGGCGTGATCGCGGGCGGAACGGTAAGCTGGGAGCTCGAGGTCATCAAGCGCCGCGGGCTCGACGCGGCGGAGGGCCTCGACATCGCCGTCGCGCCGATGGCCGGCAAGCAGGCGACCGATGTCGCGCTGCTGGGCGGCGCGGTCGATGCGGTCGTGACCGACTGGCTGTGGGTGGCGCGCCAGCGCGCCGAGGGCCGCGATTTCGTGTTCGTGCCCTATTCCCGCTCGGTCGGCGGGCTGATGGTGCCGCCCGAAAGCCCGGTGCGGAGCCTCGCGGATCTCAAGGGCCGGCGCATCGGCGTGGCGGGCGGACCGGTGGACAAGAGCTGGCTGCTGATGCGGGCGCTGGCGCGCCAGCGACACGGCCTCGACCTCGCCGCCGAGTCCGAGGCGGTGTTCGGCGCGCCGCCGCTGATCCACGGACAGGCGCGCGCCGGCGGCGTGGATGCGGCGCTGAATTTCTGGAACTGGCTCGCCAAGCTGGAGGCGCAGGGCTGGCGCACGCTCGTCCCGGTCTCGGAGGCGTCGGCCGAACTGGGCCTCGACCCCGAGACGCCCCTGCTGGGCTATGTGCTGCGCCCCGAGGCGCTGGCCGCCGATCCGGGCGCGGCCGACGCCCTGCTGCGCGCCTCGCGCGCCGCCAAGCGCCTGCTGGCGGCGGACGAGGCAGTGTGGGACGAGCTGCGCCCGATCATGAACGCCGCCGACGACGCCGAGTTCGCCGCGCTGAAGGCGGGCTTCCGCGCCGGCATCCCGGCCGACGCCCCGGTGGACGAGGCCGCCGCGGCGCGGCTGTGGCGCTTCCTCGGCGAGGCCGGCGGGCCCGAGCTGATCGGCGACGCCGCCGAGCTGCCGCCCGGCGTGTTCCATGTCCCTGGTTTCTGAGGCGCGGTCCTTCGAGGGGAAGGCGCCCGCCGCCGATGCGCCGCCCTGGTGGCGGGGCCGGGCGCGGCTGCTGTCGGCGCTGGCGCTGCTGGCCGTCTGGGCCGGCGGGGCGGCGCTGGCCGGCGACCCGACCACCTTCCCCGGCCCCGTGCGGGTCGCGGCGGCGCTGGGGCGCGAGGCGTGGTCGGGGGCGCTGTGGCTGCATCTGGGCGCGACGTTGGCGCGGGTCGGGGCGGCCTTCACGCTGGCCATCGGCATCGGCGCGCTGATCGGCGTGGCGATGGGACGCTCGCGCGCGGCCGACGCCGCGCTGGACGCCTGGCTGGTGGCGTTCCTGAACCTGCCGGCGCTGGTGGCCATCGCCCTGTGCTACATTTGGATCGGGCTGAACGAGACCGCGGCGATCGTCGCGGTGGCCATCAACAAGATCCCGCTCGCCGCCGCGATGATGCGCGAGGGGGCGCGGGCGCTCGACCCCGCGCTCGACGACATGGCGCGCGCCTACCGCATGCCCTGGGCCGACCGGATGCGCCATGTGGTGGCCCCGCAGCTTGCGCCCCATGTCGCGGCCACGGCGCGGGCCGGGCTGTCGCTGGTGTGGAAGATCGTGCTGGTGGTCGAGTTCCTGGGCCGCCCGAACGGCGTGGGCTTCATGATCCACATGAACTTCCAGCTGTTCGACGTGACGCGGGTGCTGGCCTATGCGGTCGCCTTCATCGCCGTGATGCTGGCGGTCGAGGCGCTGGCCCTGCGGCCCTGGGAACGGGCGGCGGCGCGCTGGCGGGCGCCGTGAGGGACGGCGCGCCCGCCGGCGGCGCCCCGGCGCTGGAGGTCGCGGTCCGCGCCAAGCGCTTCGGGGCGCGCGCCGTGCTGCGCGACGTGGCCTTCGCGCTGGCGCCCGGCGAGGTGGTCGCCATCGTCGGCCCGTCCGGGGTGGGCAAGACCACGCTGGCGCGCATCGTGGCGGGGCTGGACCCGGGCTTCGAGGGGCGCGTGGCGTCCGCGGGCCGGGTGGCGATGGTGTTCCAGTCGCCGACCCTGCTGCCCTGGCGCAGCGCCGCCGACAATATCCGCCTCGCCGCCCGCTGCGACGCCGCCCGCGCGGCCGAGGCGCTGGCGGAGGTGGGCCTCGGCGACCGGGGCGCGGCCTTCCCGCGGGCGCTGTCGCTGGGCCAGCAGCGGCGGGTGGCGCTGGCGCGCGCCTTCGCGGCCGACCCGGACGTGCTGGTGATGGACGAGCCCTTCGTGTCGCTCGACCCGGCGGGGGCGGAGCGGATGCGCGCGCTGGCGCTGGCGATGCTGGCGCGGCGCGGGGCGGCGGCGCTGATCGTGACGCACGACCTGGAGGAGGCCGCGGCGATGGCCGACAGGGCGCTTGCCCTGACCGGCGCGCCCGCGACGCTGACGCTCGACCACGCCTTCGACGCGCCGCGCGGCGCGCGCGACGCCGGCTGGCGCGCCGCCGCGGTCGCGCGGCTGCGCGCCGCGCTGGGCTAGGCGGGGTCGGCCTCGGGCGGCGGAGCCGCAGGCGCCTCCTTCGCGACGCCGACCAGCGCGGGCCGCAGCAGGCGGCCGGCGATGGTGAAGCCGGTCTGCATGACCTCGATCACCGCGCCGGGCTCGACGCCGGGGACCGGGGCCTCGAACATGGACTGGTGCAGGTTGGGGTCGAAGCGATCGCCCTTCTGCGGCGCGACCTGCTCGATGCGGTGCTTGGCGAAGGCGTTCAGAAGCTCGCGCCGCGTCAGGTCCAGCCCCTCGAAGAACGCCGCCGCATCGGCGCGCAGGGACGCATCGGCGCTGTCGAGCGCGCGGGCGAGGTTGTCGTGCACGCTCAGCAGGTCGCGCGCGAGGCGGGTGCCGCCGAACATCTCGGCGTCCTTGCGGTCGCGCTCGGCGCGCTTGCGGATGTTCTCGCCCTCGGCCAGCGCGTACATCAGGCGCTTCTTCAGCTCGTCGCGCTCGGCCTCCAGTTCGGCGATGCGCAGCGCCGGATCGGGCTCGGCCTCGCCCATCGTCTCGAACGGCGCGTCGGCCGCGGCTTCGGCGCCCGGCGCCTCCGCCCCGGTATCGGGCGTCTCGTCCTCGGGCGCGGGGCGCGCCCCGGTGTTCTGGTCGCTCATGTCGGGTCCTTCCTCGGACCGCCCGCGCGCTCGGCGACCATCCGGCCCACGAGGCGGGCGGTGTAGTCCACGATCGGCACGATGCGGCCGTAATTCAGGCGTGTCGGGCCGATCACGCCGATCGCGCCCACCAGCCGCCGCTCGGCGTTCATATACGGAGAAATCACCAGAGAGGAACCCGAGAGCGAGAAGAGCTTGTTCTCCGAGCCGATGAAGATGCGCACGCCGTCGGCCTCGGCCGCGAGGTCGAGCAGCTGCGCGAGGTCGCGCTTGCGCTCGAGGTCGTCGAACAGACGGCGCATGCGCTCGAGGTCCGACGCCTCCTGCGGGCCGTCGAGCAGGTTGGAGCGGCCGCGCACGATCAGCCGGTCGACGCCGTCCGTCCCTTCCTCGCGCCAGACCGCCACGCCCTTCTCGACGAGGTCGGCCGCCAGCGCGTCGAGTTCGGCGCGCCGCCGCGACACCTCGACCGCCACCACCTGCGCCGCCTCGGCCAGCGTGCGGCCCTGCAGGGTGGCGTTCAGGAAGTTCGCGGCCTCGCGCATCGCCGAGGGGGTCATGCCGGGCGGCGGGGTGAACAGCCGGTTCTCCACCGCGCCGTCGTCGGTCACCAGCACCACCAGCGCGCGGTCGGCGGCCAGCCCGACGAACTCGATGTGGCGGATCGCGGCCTCCGCCTTGGGGGCGAACACCAGCGAGGCGCAGTGCGACAGGCCCGACAGCATGGCGCCGGCCTCGTCGAGCACCGAGCCGATGTCGCTGCCGGCCCCGCCCACCGCGGCGTCGATGGCGCTGCGCTCGTCGTCGGAGACGTCACCGATCTCGAGCAGCCCGTCGACGAACAGGCGCAGGCCCAGATGCGTGGGGATCCGCCCGGCGCTCACATGGGGGCTGTCGAGCACGCCCAGCGCCTCGAGGTCCTGCATGACGTTGCGGATCGAGGCCGCAGACAGGTTCAGGTCGAGCTGCCGCGACAGGGTGCGCGAGCCCACCGGCTCGCCCGTCTCCAGGTAGGTCTCGACCAGCCGGCGGAACACCGCGCGGCTTCGTTCGTTCATCTCGGCCAGCGCCGGGGTCGGGAGGATCATGGGCGCGACATCCGTTGCTGCCACGCAACGGATCTAGAGGGCGCGGCGGCTGCGGTCAATGCGCGCGCGCGGCGGCGGCCCCCGCGCCCCCCCCCCGGGCGCGGCCCGCCCGGCGCCGCGCCGGCGCGAAGGGCCGCGGGGCCGCCCCCGCGGCCGCCCCGCGCCCGGCGCGGGCCGGCTCACTTGAAGCCGATCGCGTCATAGATGCGGGCGGCCGCCGCCTGGTTCTCGCCCAGCGCCGACAGGTTCAGTTCGTCGGCCTTGAAGTCGGCGAGCGTGGTCACGCCCATCTTCTGGATCGATGCGCTGATCGGCACGCCGGCCACCACCGGGAACTCGTCGTTGCCGGCCGAGAAATACTCCTGCGCCGTGTCCGAGGCGAGGTATTCGAGGAAGGCGATGGCGTTGTCGCGGTTCGGCGCGGTCTTGACCAGCGCGCCGCCCGAGACGTTGACATGGGCGCCGCGGCCGTCCTGGTTCGGGAAGGTCACGCCGATGCTGTCGACATGCTCGGACAGCGCGGCGACCTCGGTGCGGATCGCGCGCGCGAAATAGTAGGTGTTCGAGATCGCGACGGCGCATTGGCCCGAGACGATGCCTTTGAGCTGGTCGGTGTCGCCGCCCTGCGGGTCGCGCGCGAGGTTCGCGAGCAGACCCTCGCCCCAGGCCTTCGCGGCCTCCTCGCCATGATGGGCGATGATCGAGGCCATCAGCGACAGGCTGTAGATGTTGCCCCCGCTGCGCATGCAGATCTTGCCCTTCCACTGCGGCTCGGCGAGCTCCTCGTAGGTCTGGGGCGGGGTCGGCACCGTGGCCTTGTCGTGGAAGAACACCCGCGCGCGCTGCGAGAACGAGAACCACAGGTCCGACGGATGGCGCAGGTGGGCCGGGATGCGCTCGCGCAGCAGGGCGCTGTCCACCGGGGCCAGCAACTCGGCGTCGACCGCGCGCCACAGGCGGCCGGCGTCGACCGTGATCAGCACGTCGGCGGGCGAGTTCGCGCCCTCGGCCTGGATGCGGGTGATCAGCTCGTCGGCGTTGGCCTCGATCAGGTTGACCGTGATGCCGGTCATTTCCGTGAACTCGCCGTAGAGGCGCGCGTCGGTGTCGTAGTGGCGCGAGGAATAGACGTTGACGACGCCCGCCGCGAAGGCCGGGGCGCCGAGCCCGAGGGCGACGAGGGTGCCGAGCGCGATCCGCGCGGCCGGGGTGGTGGACATGGTGCTCTCCCGTGTCGGTTTTGGGCGGTGCCGCAGACGACCCGCGCTCCGGAAGCTTTGGATAACCGAGTGAAACAGTCAAGCTCTCGGACCGCATCTCCGACCAAAGTCGTCGGGAAATTTTCCGTTTGATAAAGGTTTCATCCCGCCGCAGCATCGCGCCCAAGGAACAAGCGACAGGGGATTGCGGATGACCGACGCGCGTGCGCGCGCTTCCGGCATCGTGGCGGCGAGGCTGCCGGCCGAGGCCTATTGCACCAATTTCGCCGACATCGCGCCGCGGCTCTCGGCCCATGAGGCGCTGGTCGCGGCAGACCGCTGCTATTTCTGCCACGACGCGCCCTGCGTGCAGGCCTGCCCCACCGCCATCGACATCCCGCTGTTCATCCGCCAGATCCAGGCGGGCCAGCCGAAGGCCGCGGCGAAGACCATCTGCGACCAGAACATCCTCGGCGGCATGTGCGCCCGGGTCTGCCCGACCGAGACGCTTTGCGAGGGGGCCTGCGTGCGCGAGCACGCCGAGGGCGCGCCGGTCGAGATCGGCCGCCTGCAGCGTTTCGCCACCGACGCGCTGATGGCCGAGGGCGCCCACCCCTTCGCCCGCGCGCCCGCCACCGGGCACCGCGTCGCGGTGGTGGGGGCGGGGCCGGCGGGCCTCGCCTGCGCCCATCGCCTGGCGATGAAGGGCCACGCGGTGACGGTGTTCGACGCGCGGCCGCGGCCCGGGGGCCTGAACGAATACGGCATCGCCGCCTACAAGACGCCCGGCGGCTTCGCGCAGGCCGAGGTGGAGTGGCTGCTGGGCATCGGCGGCATCCGCATCGAGCACGGGCGCAGGCTGGGGGCCGACCTGCTGCTGGCCGACCTGCGCGAGGGGTATCACGCGGTGTTCCTCGGGATCGGCCTCGGCGGCGTCAACGCGCTGGGGGCGGAGGGCGACGACCGCGAGGGCGTGGCGGACGCCGTGGCCTTCATCGCCGAGCTGCGGCAGGCGGCGGATCTGGCCGCGCTGCCCGTCGGCCGGCGGGTCGTGGTGATCGGCGGCGGCATGACCGCCATCGACGCCGCGGTGCAGAGCAAGCTGCTGGGGGCGGAGGAGGTCACGATCCTCTACCGCCGGGGGCGCGAACGGATGTCGGCCAGCCTGCACGAGCAGGAGCACGCGACCTCGGCCGGCGTGCGCCTCCTGTGCGACGTGCGTGTTCGCCGGGTGCTGGGCAACGGGGCGGCGACGGCGGTCGAGTGCGAATACACCGAGGAGGGCCCCGAGGGCCTGCGCGGCACGGGCGAGACCTTCGTCCTGCCCGCCGACCAGGTGTTCCGCGCCATCGGCCAGACGCTCGAGGCCGCGACGCCGGGGCTGGCGGTCGAGGGCGGCAAGATCGCCGTCGACGCGGAAGGCCGCACCGCGCTGCACGGCGTCTGGGCCGGCGGCGACTGCGCCGCGGGCGGCGAGGACCTGACCGTGACCGCGGTGGCGCAGGGCCGCGACGCGGCCGAAAGCATCCACCGCGCGCTGACGGGAGCCTGAGCGATGGCCTATGTCGACGGTTTCGCTGCCGCCGTGCCCGCCGAGAACCGCGAGTCCTACCGCGCGCACTGCACGCTCGCCGCGGCGGTGTTCCGCGAACACGGCGCCACGCGCGTGGTCGAGTGCTGGGAGGACGACGTTCCGGAGGGAAAGCGAACCTCCTTCCCGCTCGCCGTGCAGCGCGAGCCGGGCGAGAGCGTCGTGTTCTCATGGGTGGAATGGCCCGACCGCGCCGCGCGCGACGCCGGGATGGAGAAGGTGTTCGCCGACCCGCGCATGCAGCCCGACGCCAACCCCATGCCCTTCGACGGCAGGCGCCTCATCCATGGCGGCTTCACCGTCCTCCTCGACGCCTGACAGCGGAGCGCCCAATGGCCGACCTTCGTTCCGAGTTCGTGGGCATCAAGTCGCCCAACCCGTTCTGGCTGGCCTCCGCGCCGCCGACCGACAAGGAATACAACGTCGTGCGCGCCTTCCGCGCCGGCTGGGGCGGCGTGGTGTGGAAGACGCTGGGGCTCGACCCGCACATCGTCAACGTCAACGGCCCGCGCTACGGCGTGGTCTACGGTGCCGACCGGCGGGTGCTGGGGCTGAACAACATCGAGCTGATCACCGACCGCCCGCTCGACGTGAACCTGCGCGAGATCAAGCAGGTCAAGCGCGACTGGCCCGACCGGGCCATGGTCGTCAGCCTGATGGTCCCCTGCGACGAGGAGAGCTGGCGCGCCATCCTGCCGCTGGTCGAGGAGACCGGCGCGGACGGGGTCGAGCTGAACTTCGGCTGCCCGCACGGCATGTCCGAGCGCGGCATGGGGTCCGCCGTCGGGCAGGTGCCGGAATACATCGAGATGGTCGCGCGCTGGTGCAAGGCGCACACCCGCATGCCGGTGATCGTGAAGCTGACGCCCAACATCACCGACATCCGCTGGCCGGCGCGCGCCGCCTTCAAGGGCGGCGCGGATGCGGTGTCCCTCATCAACACCGTGTCCTCGATCACCTCCGTCGATCTCGACAGCTTCAGCCCGGAGCCGATGATCGACGGCAAGGGCAGCCACGGCGGCTATTGCGGCCCGGCGGTGAAGCCCATCGCGCTGAACATGGTGGCCGACATCGCACGCGACCCCGAGACGGCGGGCCGGCCGATCTCCGGCATCGGCGGGATCACCACCTGGCGCGACGCGGCCGAGTTCATGGCGCTGGGCGCGGGCAACGTGCAGGTCTGCACGGCGGCCATGACCTACGGGTTCAGGGTGGTGCAGGAGATGATCGCCGGTCTGTCGCTGTGGATGGACGAGAAGGGCCACGCCGATCTCGCCGCCTTCCGCGGCCGCGCGGTGCCGAACGTCACGGACTGGCAGCACCTCAACCTCGAATACGTCGCCAAGGCGCGGATCGACCAGGACCTGTGCATCAAGTGCGGCCGCTGCTTCGCCGCCTGCGAGGACACCAGCCACCAGGCCATCGCCATCAGGCCGGGGCGGGTGTTCGAGGTGATCGACGCCGAATGCGTCGCCTGCAACCTGTGCGTGAACGTCTGCCCGGTCGAGGCCTGCATCACCATGGAGCGCCTGCCGGCCGGCAGCACCGACCCCCGCACGGGGCGGGTGGTGCGCGACGACCATGCCGACTGGACCACGCACGCCAACAACCCCGCGCGCCGCGTGGCCGCGGAATAGCCGCGGCGCGCCGTGAACGCTATCTTTGCGGCGGTTCGGCGATTATCCTCGCCGCGCAGAGATCCGGGGCAAGTCATGGCCAAACTGACCGAGAGCGAACGCTTCGGCGATACGGCGCCGCTGATGGTGCAGCTCGTGAACTATGCCGGCGGCAGCCTTCGGCTCGTGAACACGGCCGTGGCCGAGGCGCGCCGGCCCGACGGCCACATCCACCTCGCCGACATCGTCCAGCGCATCGACGCGCTGAGCGGTCGCGAAGCGGTGGCGCAGCCGGCCCGCACCGGCGACTGACGCCCTTCGGTGGGGTTCCTCAGCGTCGAGCTGCTGCCGATCTTCGCCTTCTTCGCGCCGGGCTTCGTGTTCCTGCTCGCCTTCTACGGGGGCGGCCGCATCACGCGCGGGCTGCTGAACCGCGGCCTGCTGCTCGACGCGGCGGCGCTGGTGCTGATCTCGGCGCTGGTGAACATGGTCGCCGCGCCGCTCTATGTCCTCGCGCCGGGGCGGCTGTTCGGGCCGGACAGCCAGGAAGGGGCGCTTGCGCTGCTGCAGGGGGGGCGCGCGGCATGGACGCCGTTTCCGTTCGGCCCCTACGCCTATCTCGTCGGCTATGTCGGCTTCGTGCTGGCGGCGGCCGGGCTCGGCGGCTATGGCGCGATCCGCTTGATCGAGACCCGCAGCGACATCGGCTTCCTGCGCTTCATCGGCGAGAAGTTCACCCATCACGGGCTCTACGGCCTCGTGGAAGGGGCGGACAGCAGCTTCGACAGCGCCTTCGAGCGCCGCTTCCCGCGCAGCGCCGGGATCGAGACCATCGACGTGGTGATGGCGGGCGTGCTGACGGACATCGGGCCCGACGCGCTTCCCGTCATCTATTACGGGCGCGTGTCGAAATACGTCGTGAGTGGCGTGAACACGAGCGAAAGCATCACCCTGCGCAACGTCGAGAAGCTGACGCTGCGCATCGACGCGAGGGGCGCGCGCACGCCGTCGCGGGCCCGTTTCGTGCCGGTGTTCGATGGCTCGGCCCCCGGCCCGGACGTCGGCGGCCGCGTCAAGACCGAGGAACTGGTGATCATCGAGGGCCGCACGATCCGCAACCTGTCGTTCGAGCGTTTCCGCTTCGCCATCCGGATCGAGGACGAGGCCGACCG
>DAIPIU010000005.1:15272-71831 GCA_036770645.1 Rubrimonas sp.
ACCTGTCGTTCGAGCGTTTCCGCTTCGC
Source organism: Rubrimonas sp. (assembly GCA_036770645.1). Lineage (GTDB taxonomy): Bacteria > Pseudomonadota > Alphaproteobacteria > Rhodobacterales > Rhodobacteraceae > Rubrimonas. The sequence continues at coordinate 15,301 of DAIPIU010000005.1, forward strand.
CATCCGGATCGAGGACGAGGCCGACCGTGCGGCGGCCGAGACCCTGGCCGCGGCGGCGCGCGGGTCCCGCGGCTGACGGCCGGGCCCGTCGGGGGCGCGCCGCCGGATTGTCACGCGCCTGCGGTTGCGGCCCCGCGGCGCTTCTCTCTACACCATGCGCCGGGCAGTGCGGGGGCAGCGGGGCGCAGCATGGATCGCGGCGGGGCGGACGACGGCATCTTCGACGGCGGGCCCTTCTTCAAGGGCAACCTGCACACCCATTCGACCCTGTCGGACGGGCGCCTGCCCCCCGAGGAGGTCTGCCGGCGCTATCGCGAGGCGGGCTACGATTTCCTGTGCCTGTCGGACCATCTCGTGGGCCTCTACGGCTATCCCGTCGCCGACACACGGCCCTTCCGCACCAACGCCTTCACCACCATCCTCGGGGCCGAGGTCCACACGGGCGCCATGGAGAACGGCGAGATCTGGCACCTGCTGGCCGTCGGCCTGCCGGAGGATTTCGCGCGTCCGCACGCTCCGGACTTCCGCCCGCCCGAGGGCGGCGAGAGCGGCGCGGCGCTGGCCGAACGCTGCCGCGCGGCCGGCGCCTTCGTGGCCATCGCCCATCCGCAATGGTCCGGCCTGACCCTGGCCGACGCCCGCGCCATCGAGGCGGCTCATGCCGTCGAGATCTACAACCATGGCTGCGCGGTCGAGAGCGACCGGCCGGACGGCACGGCGATGCTCGACCTGCTGCTGTCGCAGGGGCGGCGGCTGACCGCCATCGCCACCGACGACGCGCATTTCATCGGGCCGGACCATTTCGGCGGCTGGGTCATGGTGCGCGCGGAGGCGAACGAGCCCGAGGCGCTGCTCGCCGCGCTGAAGGCCGGGCGCTTCTATGCCAGCCAGGGGCCGGAGCTGCGCGGCCTGCGCGTCGAGGGCGGCGCGGTCGAGGTCGCCTGCTCGCCCGTCGACCGCATCATGGCGCTGGGCGCGGGATCGGCGGCGACGCTGTGCCGGCGCGAGGATTTCGCCGCGCGCGCCGAGGGGCCCGACGGCACCGACCGCGCCCGGCTGGACCTTGGCCGCCTGGGCGACAGCCCGTGGCTGCGCGTGGTCGCGGTGGACGCGGCGGGGCGGCGCGCGTGGTCGAATCCGATTTGGGTCCAGTGACTTGCGGCCCCTGCCGTTTGTCGCAAAACTGTCGCATGATGTTGATAAATCCGTCTCGGCCCGAGAGTAACGGCTCGCAGGACCAATCATAAGGGAGGCTCCCCCCAATGCTCACCCGTCGCCATGCGCTGATGACCGGCGCGGCCGCCGTCGCCGCGCCCGCCGTGCTGCGCGCCACCGACGCGCTGTCCTCCTCGGGCACCGTGCGGATCTTCGTCTGGCAGGACTACGTCGCGCCGAACATGGCCGAGAAGTTCCAGGCCGACACCGGCATCAAGCTGGAAATGACCACCTACGGCTCGAACGACGAGGCGCAGTCGACCCTGAAGGCCAATGGCGGCAAGGGCTTCGACATCATCATGCCGTCGATCACCAACCGCGAGGGCTATGAGGATCCGTCGGCGCCGAACGGCATCTTCCTGCAGACGATCGACATGGGCCGCGCCGATGTCGGCAACATCATCCCGGCCTTCCTGCGCGACAGCGCCGCGCTCGGCGGCACCTTCCGCGGCGAGCAGGTGCTGCTGCCGCTGGTCTGGGGCACCGAGGGCATCACGCTGAACCGCGCCCGCCTGCCCATCGCCGACGAGGACCTGTCCTACGGCGACCTGTTCCGCCCCGAGGCCAAGGGGGCCGCGGCCTTCCGCCAGAAATCGGTGATCATGGGCGCGGGCCTCTATCTCGACAGCATCGGACAGGTGCCGTCGAACCGCATGCTCGACGTCTACAAGTCCGAGGACGACGCCCGCCGCGTCTGGGGCGAGGTGACCAAGTTCCTGCTGGCGCACAAGGAGAACTTCGGCGCCTTCTGGAACAACGCCACCGAGGCGACCTCGGCCTTCACCGAGGCCAACTGCATGATCGGCCAGACCTGGGACACGACCGGGCTGCTGCTGAACCGCGAGAACCCCGATTTCGTCTACCGCGCGCCCAAGGAAGGCATCATCACCTGGCTCGACTCGGTCGGCATCCCCTCGGGCGCCGAGAACGTCGAACAGGCCTACGCCTTCATCAACTTCCTCCTGCGGCCCGAGGTCGCCGGCATGTTCTCGGACAACACCGGCTACAACTCGGCCGTGGCGGGCGGCGCGGAGTTCGCGGGCGCGGACTACAAGCGCCAGTTCAACGAGGTCTACACGCCGGCGGTGCTGAACAACATGTGGTGGTGGCAGGCAGACACGCCGTTCTTCGGGGCGGTGCGCAACGAGTTCGCCGAGATCATCACCAACGCCTGACGCCTGTCGCGGGGGGCGGCCCTGTCGCCCCCCGCATCCCCGCCGGAGACCGACCGCCGATGCGCGACGCAGCCCCCCACGGCGAGACGCGCGGCCGCGACGTGCGGCTCGAGGGCGTATCGATCGTCTATCCCAACGGCTTCATCGGCGTTCACCCCACCGACCTGCGCATCGAGGCGGGGGCGTTCTTCTCGATCCTCGGCCCGTCGGGCTGCGGCAAGACCACCCTGCTGCGCGCGGTCTCGGGCTTCGTCGAACCGACCGCGGGACGGGTGCTGATCGGCGGGGCCGACATGCGCGGCGTGGGGCCGAACGCGCGGCCGACCGCGATGATCTTCCAGAGCCTCGCGCTGTTTCCGCTGATGCCGGTCTGGGAGAACGTGGCCTTCGGGCTCGAGGCCCGCGGCGTGCCCCGCCGCGCCCGCCGCGACCGGGCCATGGAGCTGCTGGCGCTCGTCGCTCTGGCCGAGCAGGCCGACAAGAAACCGTCCGAGCTGTCGGGCGGCCAGCGCCAGCGCGTCGCGGTGGCCCGCGCGCTGGCGGTCGAGCCGGCGGTGCTGCTGCTCGACGAGCCGCTGTCGGCGCTGGATCTGAAGCTGCGCCAGCACATGCGGGCCGAGTTGCGCGCCATCCAGCGCCGCACCGGCGTCACCTTCGTCTACATCACCCACGACCAGGGCGAGGCCCTGACCATGTCGGACCGCATCGCGGTGATGAACGCCGGAAGAATCGAGCAGGTCGGGGCGCCCGACGCGGTCTACGCCGCGCCCGCGACGGCCTTCGCCGCGAGTTTCCTGGGCGAGACCAATGTGTTCGCGGGCCCCGTGACCGCCTGCGCGGACGGGCTGGCCGAGATCGCCACGCCCTTCGGCCCCATGCACGGCCGGATCGGCGCGCCGCTGTCGCCCGGGGACCGCGCCATGCTGTTCGTGCGGCCCGAGCGCATGCGCATCGGGGGCGGGGACCACGACGGCGGGGCCGTCACGCGGGCGGTCGTGGCGCGGCGCGACCTCGAGGGCCCCTACGTGAACCTGTTCCTGCGCGCCGAGGGCGCGGCGGGGCCGCAGGAGCTGGCGGTCCACCTGACCAACGGGGGCGAGTCCGGGGCCGGCCCCGGCGATGCGCTGGATCTGGGCTTCGCGGCGACCGACGCCGTCGCCCTGCCGGAGGGCCCGCTCGCGGCCACCGGGCGCGACCTCGCGGACCGGCTCTGAGATGGGCGCGCTGCTGCGCAGCTACGGCCGCGGCCTCGTGGCCCTGTTCGTGGCGGCCGCCACGCTCTGGGCGGTGCTGCTGATCCTCGCGCCCCAGGTCGCGGTGATGCGCGACGCGCTGCTGGTGCCGGCGCGCAAGCTCGACAGCACCGTGGCGCAGCAGCTGGCCTCGGACGCCGCGACCTGCCGCACCGTGCTGGAACGGCAGACGGCCGACCCCGGGCCGGGGGCCCTCGGCGGGGGAATCGCGATCCCGCAGATCGGCGGCGTCGCGCCGTCCGTCGGCGTGCCGTCCATCGGCGGGATCGGGGGAATCGGCGGGGGCGGCGGCCAGCCCTTCGTAATCCAGTGCGCGCGCGCCGACACCATGGCGCGTCTGCTGCGCGGGGCCGACGAACCCCCCGCCTTCCTCGCCGAGGTCTACGGCCTCGACATGCTGCGCGTCGACACCGACGCCGACCCGGCCGAACAGATGCTGCAGGCCGACCGGGTGCGCGAAGTGGCCGAGCAAGCGCTGGAGACGCTGCGCGCCATCGAGGCCGGGGCCAGCCCCTACGGCCTCGTGAATTTCGAGGCGCTGTTCGCCGCCCGCCAGATCCCGCTGTCGGAGGCGGGGCGCGCGGCCGAGCGCGCCTCCTGGGTCAACGCCCTTCAGCGCGCCGCCGGCCTGCGCTTCGAGCGCGGCGGCGAGGTCTACCTGCGCATCGGGCTGGCGACGCTGGCGACGACGCTGTGGTTCGCCGCGCTCGCCACGCTGCTGTCGCTGCTGATCTGCTATCCCATCGCCTACCGGCTGGCGCTGGTCTCGACCGGGCGGCAGGCGGCCTGGCTGACGCTGGGCCTGCTGGTGCCCTATGCGGTCATCGAGCTGATGCGCATCTATGCCTGGCTGTCGCTGATCGAGAACCGCGGGGCCATCAACATCGCGCTGCAGTGGCTGGGGGTGATCGGGGCCGACAGCCCCATCGAGTTCAAGCGCTATCCGCTGACGGTCTTCGTCGTGCTGGTCTACAGCTACATCCTGTTCATGATGTTCCCGCTGATCAACGTGCTGTCGACGCTCGACCGCGCGCAGATCGAGGCGGCGCGCGACCTCGGGGCCTCGACCGCGCGCATCCATGCGCGCGTGGTGCTGCCCCACGCCAAGCCGGGCGTCGCGGTGGGCTGCATCGCCACCTTCATGCTGGCGGCGGGGGCCTTCTCGGTGCCGCAGATCATCAGCCGCGGGTTGCAGGGGCAGTGGTTCGCCCAGTCGATCTACGACAAGGTGTTCGAGTCCGGTGCGGTGAACCAGGGCGCGGCCTACGCCTTCGCCTTCACCGCCGTGTGCTTCGTGCTGATCGCGCTGTTCATGCGGGCGATGGGCGCGCGGCTGACCGATTTCGTGCGGGCCTGACCGGCATGAGCAGCGCGCGCATCCTGTGGCTCTACACCGCCGCCTTCCTCGTGTTCATGTTCGCGCCGCTGGCGCTGATGATCGTAGCGAGCTTCAACGACGTCTCGCCGCCCTCGGCGCTCGACTGGCGCGGCTTCACGTGGAAATGGTACGAGTTCTTCTGGATGGACGAGGCCCGGCTGCGGGCCGACCCGGTGCTGCGCAACATCGACCGCGACCGCCTGTTCGGCTGCATGGGCAATTCGCTGCGCGTCGCCGCCTTCGTGGTGCCGCTGTCGCTGCTGCTGGGCCTGTCGGGGGCGGTGCTGCTGACGCGGCTGCGCATGCGGTTCTCCGGCCTGCTGTGGTGGGTGCTGCTGTCGCCGATGCTCGCGCCCGGCGTGGTGCTGGGCCTGTCGACGCTGGTGTTCTGGCGCGCGCTGGGGGTGAATGCGGGACTGTTCACCATCGTGCTGGCGCAGACCACCTTCGTCGCCGGCTATCCGCTGCTGATCCTCATGGCCCGCCTGCAGCGCCAGCCGCCCGACCAGGAGGAGGCGGCGCTGGACCTCGGGGCCTCGCCGCTGCGGGTGTTCCGGCGCATCACCCTGCCGTTCCTCGCCCCGGCGCTGGCGTCCTCGGCGGTGATCGCGACGCTCGCCAGCCTCGAGAACTACAACACCACCATGTTCGCCCGCGGCGGGTCCTGCACCTTCGCCACCGAGATCGGGGCCATGTCGCGCATCGCCACCGGCTATCCGCCGGTGATCTATGCGGTGGGCGCGGTCATCATCCTGCTGACGGTGGCGGCCGCGACCGTCTACACCTTCGCCCTGCGCGCCGAGACGCGGCGCGCCTGAGCGCAGAGAGGGGCGGGGCGATGGAGACCGGCGTGCTGCGGGCGCGGGCGCATCCGGCGCTGATGGGGCTGCTGCCGCGGCCCGTGCCCGCGGCGCAGGCGCTGCCCGACTGGCTGCGGGCGATGCCGTCCGAGGCGGAGAGCCCCGCGCTGGGCGGCATGGCGGTGCGCACGCTCAAGCACTGCCCGCCGCTGATCGACGCGCTGTCGCTGGGGGTGCTGATGCCGCTGGCCTGCGACCTGCGCATCGCGCCCGGGCCGGTGATCGAATGGGACTGGCCCTTCCCCGCCCTGCCCGAGGCGCTGCTGGGCCGCAGCCCGGTGGGCGCGCATGTCCCCGAGCAGGCGGCGGGCGCGCCCCTGCCTCTGGACGGCGCGATGGCGCTGAAGTTCATGAACTTCTGGACGCTCGAGGCCCCGCCGGGATGGTCGGTGCTGTTCACCCATCCGCTGAACCGCGAGGAACTGCCCTTCCGCACCCTGTCGGGCGTGGTGGACTGCGACGCCTTCGGCGACGGGCTGGTGCATTTCCCCGCGATCTGGACCGATCCGGATTTCTCCGGCGTGCTGCCCGCCGGCACGCCCGTGGCGCAGGCCATCGCCCTGCCGCGCGCCGCGCCCGCCCTCGCGGTCGGGCCGCAGGACGAAGCGGCGGTCCTGCGCACCCGCGAAGTCCAGGCGGCGCTGCGCGACGGGCGCGGCGTCTATCGCCGCCGCTTCCGCGCCGGTCGCGGGGGCGGCTGAAGCGCCGCCCCGCCTGCCTTCAGCCGGCGGCCCGCAGGACGGCGGCGGGCGGCGCGTCCTGCGTCATCGCCGTCCATTGCAGCCCGCCCGCATAGCGCCATGCCATCCGCCCCGTCTCGTCGAGCGCGAAGAGGTGCAACCACCGGTTGTCGAACAGCGCGCGCACACCGGCATGGCGCTTCAGGACATCGGTCATCGCCTGGCGCGGGGCCTCGATGCAGACCGACAGGCGCAGCGGCTCGTGGGCGTAATCCTCGCCGTCATGCACCGACTGCCAGGGCAGCCCGGCGCGCAGCGGCCCGCCATTGCCCTCGAGCACGCCGATGCCGCCGACCACGTTGTGCAGCAGCTTGTCGCCGCCGCCGAACGCCTGCGGCGCGACGACCGAGCCGTAGTATTGCAGGCTGATCCAGCTCGCGACGACGACGGGCGCGGTCATGATCAGCTCCAGCACGCCGAAGCCCCTGTCCTGCGTCCAGTCGTAGTCGTGCAGGAAGGCCCGGCCCTCCAGCGACCGGCCCGCGGTGCGCCCCCGCGGCGCGGCGATGAAGGCCTTGCAGCCGGCCAGCGCCCATTCGGGCCTGACCTCGGCCCAGTCGCGGCTGCGCCGGGCGATGTCGCCCTCGTCCGCGGCCCGCGGCAGCCGCAGCGCGCGCTCGGCCCGCGTCGCCCGGCCCGCCGCCCCGAGCCAGCGCCGCGCCTGCGCCAGATCGGCCGCGTGGCCTTCGCCGGCGCAGTCGGCGTCGTACAGCGTCACGGCATCGGTGGTGGTGTCGTGCAGCGCCGCGACGAACAGCGTGTCCTCGGGGATGGCGATGCCCGCCGCCGCGACGCCGGCCCGGGTCTCGGGATCGTTCAGCAGCGCCGCGAGCAGCCGCGCGTTGACCTCGCCCGAATAGCCGCCGCAGGCCCCGCAATGCAGCGCGCTGGCATGCGGGTTGTTCACCACATTGGCCCCGTGCCCGGCCAGGATCACCAGCCGCGCGAAGCCTTCGGTCAGCGACATGGCGCGCAGCACCGTCGCCGCGGCCACCGCCCGGGCGTCCGCGTCGAGCGCGGGGTCGAGCCGCGGCGCAGGCTCGTTCGGCGCGCCCCGGCCGGACAGCCCCAGCGCATCGCGCACCAGCTTGCCGGCATAGACCGGCCCCATCGCCTCGACGAAGGCGAAGGAGGACACGGCCGCCAGCTTGAACCGCCCCCAGGCGCGCCCGGCCCGGGAGGCGTAGCGCGCCTTCAGGTCGGCCTCGGCGTGGTCGTGGCCGCCGGAGCGGCTGCGCAGCGTCGGGTTCAGCAGCACCGGCAGCCGCAATTCCTCGACATCCGATCCGAAGCCGCGATGGGCGGCGAACACGCCGAAGAAGCCCGCGAAGCCGAGGGTGCGGATCGACGGGTCGACCGCCTCGAGCGCGCGGCGGAACACCTCGGACCGCACGTCGATGCAGAAGGCCGCCTGCAGCGCCGGCCGCGCCTCGGCGGCCTGCGGGGCGGGCGCGGCCAGCGTCTCGGCGAGACCGCGCTGCGCGGCGCGCTCCGCCGCCTCCTGCAGGATCTCGTCGACGGCGAGATCTGCGGTCGGGGCCAGCGGCGCGGCGTGCCCGGCGCGCGCGGTGGCCCAGCCGGCGGCGACCGCCTCGCCGCCGAGATCGAGCAGCGCCTCCTCCCACAGCAGCCGGATGGCGAGGAAATCGGTCAGCGTCGCATCGGTCTCGCCGGCGAGTTCGGCCTTCCAGAGACGGTAGCGCGCGACCTGCGCCCAGCCGCCCAGCGTCATCAGCAGCGCGTGGAAGCAGGTGGCCAGCGCGGCGTCGTCGAGGCCGAGCCGCCGAACCGCGCGCGCGATCGCGTCCGCCGCCGTCTCCGGCGCTTCGGCGACATGGGCGGCGAAGCCCTTCAGGCCGACGAGCTCCGGCGTCAGGTCATGCGTGGCCACCGCCCGCCACGCGGCATAGGCCCCCTTGCCCCGGGGCGCGGCCCAGAGCGCCTGCCCCTCGTCGAAATAGCCGGCGGCCCAGGCCCCGAAGCGTTCCGCGATCACGCCGGGCCAGTCGATGCCGGTCGCCCGCGCCGCGAGGTCGGCGACGGTCGGCACCGCCTCCGGCGCGGGCGGGTCGGCCGCGATGGCGGCCTTCAGCGCGGCGAGCGTCGCCGGTCCGGCCGCGCAGCGCGATGCGGCGAGCGCCGCGGCGAGGTCGGCGTCGGTGACGACGCCCTGCGCGATCCGCGCCCGGTGCCAGGCCCGCGGCATGGCCACGGGCACGCCGGCGACCCGCGCGAGCCGGGCCCCGGTCTCGGCCAGCGTCTCGCCGGTCTGGCCAAGGAAGGGGTTGACCGCGACCGACGAGGCCAGCGGCCAGACCGGCGGGATCATGCGGCCGGCGGCGTCCGCGGCGGCGAGAAGGGCGCCGGCCGTCGGCGCGGGGGCGGGGAAATGCCTGGTCATGGGAAGGTCTCCGTTCAGCCGGCGATCAGGACGCGGACCGCAGCTTCCAGCCGCCGAGCAGGCGGTCGAAGGCGGCATTGGCATAGAGCCCGTTCGACAGGTGCACGCGCAGGCCCGCCGCCGCCGGGTGATAGGCCCACAGCGGGAACATCGCCTGCGCCACGGCCACCACCGCGAAGCTGCCGACGGCAAGCACCATCAGCGCCCATTCGAGGGGCCCCGGTGCGGGCGTCGCCGGCAGGGCCCCGGCAGTGACGCGCACCGCCGCCACATGCAGCGCGAAATACCCCGCCGAGGCCGCCACCGCGTAGACCGCGATGCGCCGCGTCAGCGCCCGCGGCGCGGCATCGGCCAGGCCCTGCGCGATCAGGTAGGCCACGCCGAACAGCAGCATGGCCCCCAGCGCCACCGACTGCGCCGACTTGCCCTCGAAGCCGAACAGCGCGCCCACCGCCCCGTAGATCGCCAGCGCCAGCAGGAAGGCCCGTCCCACCGCCGCGCCGTCGGGGATCGCCACCGGGCCGGGGCGGCGGATCGCGGCGACGGTCTCGACCGCCGAGCCGGCCATCAGGAACGCGTGCGCCTTGTAGAGCGAATGGGCGACGATGTGCAGGAGCGCGATGGGAAACAGCGCCAGCCCGCATTGCAGGATCATGAAGCCCATCTGCCCGACGGTCGACCAGGCGAGCGAAGTCTTCACCGCCGGCTGGGTCAGCATCACCATGGCCCCGAAAATCGCGGTGAAGCCGCCGACCATGACCAGGATCGCAAGCACGCCCGGCGCCAGAAGCATCACGTCGGCGAAGCGGATCAGCAGGAAGCCGCCGGCGTTGATCACGCCCGCATGCAGCAGCGCCGAGACCGGCGTGGGCGTCTCCATCACCTCGGTCAGCCAGCCATGGAACGGGAACTGCGCCGATTTCAGCAGCGCCGCGGCGGCGAGCAGCGCGGCGATCCAGACCGCGCCCTCGGGCGCCGCGCCGGCGCGCGCCTGCGCGAGGATGGCGGCGATCTCGGCGGTGCCGTAGCCCTGGGCCATCATCCAGGCGGCCCCGATCAGCGCCGCATCGCCCAGCCGCGCGGTGACGGCCTTCTTCCGCGCCGCGCGCTGCGCCGCCACGCGGTCGGGATAGAACAGCAGCAGACGGTGCAGGCAGAGGCTGGTGGCGATCCAGGCGATGACGAACAGCGTCAGGGTGCCGGCCTGCACCAGCAGCGTCACCGCGGCCAGCGTCGCGGCCATCCAGCCGGTGAAGGCCCCCTGCCGATCCGTGCCGTCCATGTAGGAGGCCGCATAGCGCAGCACGACCCAGCCGACGAACGCGACCAGCAGCAGCATCGTGGCGCTGACCGCATCGAGGCGCGGCGCGAGCGCCAGCGCCCCGGCGCCGATGGCGGGCCCAGTCCCCGGCCCGCCCGAGACGAGCGCCAGCGCCGACAGCAGCGCCGCGCCCAGCGCCACCAGCGCCGCGCGCTCGGCCATGCGCGGCGCATTCCCGGGCCGCAGTCCCGGCGTGCGGAAGGCATGGACCGCCGCGGCCAGGAAGGCGGCGGGGGCGAGCAGGGGCAAGGCGAGCGCGTCCATAGGCATCTCCATCCAATCGCGGCCGGCCGATAGCGACCGGGTGTCGCAGCCGGATCTAGCCGCGGGCGGTGCTTTCTAAAAATACATTGTATAAGCGAAACTGTTTCATATGATCGAACGGTCATGGCGGCGCTCAACTATCACCACCTGCGCTACTTCCGCGCCGTCGCGCATGACGGGAACCTCACGCGCGTCGCCGAGCGCCTGAACCTGTCGCAATCGGCGCTGTCGGTGCAGATCCGCAAGCTCGAGGAAAGCCTCGGCCACGCGCTGTTCGAGCGGCGGGGCCGGGCGCTGGTCCTGACCGAGGCCGGGCGCATCGCCCTGGATCATGCCGACGTGATCTTCGCCGCCGGCGAGGAACTGCTCGGCACGCTGAAGCAGACCGGGCGCGCGCGGCAGGCGCTGCGCGTCGGGGCGCTGGCCACGCTGTCGCGCAACTTCGCGCTGGGCTTCCTGCGCCCGGTGCTGGGGCGGCCGGATGTCGAGGTGATCCTTCGCTCGGGCGGGCCCGCCGATCTGCTGTCGGCGCTGGCCGGGCTCGATCTCGACGTGGTGCTGACCAACCGGCCGCCGGCCGGCGACGCGCTGTCGGCCTTCGTGACGCACCGTCTGGCGGCCCAGCGCGTCAGCCTGGTCGGCGCGCCCGCCCGACTCGGCGCGGGGGGGGCGCTGGCCGACCTGCTGGCCGCGCACCCGCTGGTGCTGCCGACCGCGGAGAGCAGCGTGCGCATCGGCTTCGATGCCCTCGTGGACCGGCTGGGACTGCGCCCCCAGATCGCGGCCGAGGTCGACGACATGGCGATGATGCGCCTGCTCGCCGCGGAGGATGTGGGCCTCGCGGTGCTGCCGCCCATCGCGGTGAAGGACGAGCTGCGGCGCGGCCTGCTGGTCGAGGCGCACCGCCTGCCCGACATCGCCGAGACCTTCCACGCCGTCACGGTCGAACGGCGCTTCCCCAACCCGCTGCTGCGCGCACTGCTGCAGCCCGACGAGGGGCGTTTCGCGGCCGGATGAATGCGGGCCCGCGGGAATCGGTCCGGGGCGTCTCGGCGCGCCGCCGGCCGCCGGGGGCGGCGGACAATTCGCCGCAATGCGGGCCGCCGCTGCGGCAGAGGCGGCGGACAGGGCCGCGATGCCTGAAAATCAGGCTTCCGGGCGGGGCCTGCAGGGCAAGGCGCCCGCGCCGCAGGCGTTAATCACTGCATGCAACGAACTTGGCCTTTTGTCTCGATTTACGCTTTCGCAACCGCGGCATCACCCTTCGCGATGCAGCAGGAGCAGCACGCCATGTTCAGCGTCGCCATCGACCGGCAGGCCGCGAGGCGTGCCCGAAGCGAAAGCCGCGCGCTCGAAGCGCTCTACGAGATCGGCAAGACCGTCGCCGGCCCCACCGAGACCGGCGCGATGCTGGTCTCGGCGCTCAACATCCTGTCGGGCTACATCGACCTGCGCGAGGGCGCGGTGGCGCTGGCGGTGTCGCGCGACGACCGTCTCGACGACGTCGCGATCAATCCCTATGTCATCGCCGCGACGACCTGTTCGCGGCTGCCCCAGCCGCCGGGCTGCGGCGCGGCCCCGGAGCGGGTGGTGCGGGCGGTCCTGCGCAGCGGCGTCTCGGCGGTGATCGCCGATGTCGCCGCCGAACTGGGGCCGGAGGCGGTCCCGTCGGCGCTGCGCGACGCGCCCTGCCTGTCGCTGATCGCGGCGCCCATCGCCGACGGCGAGCTGTCGCCCCTCACGCTCGGGGTCCTGTGCTGCTGGCGCGCGGGCGAGCCGGAGGCGCCGCTCGACCTCGACCGCGACCTGAAGCTTCTGCGCATGGTGGCGAGCCTGCTGGCCCAGGCGCTGCGCTTCCGCCGCATCGTGGCGCGCGACCGCGCCCGCCTCGAGGAGGCCGCGCGCACCGCCCCGGAGCGCGAGGACGGGGCCGCGCTGCCCCGCATCATCGGCGACAGCCAGCCGATGCGGGCGCTGGCCGCGCGCATCCGCAAGGTCGCCCCCACCAACGCCACCGTCCTGCTGCGCGGCGAAAGCGGCACGGGCAAGGAGATGTTCGCCCGCGCCATCCACGACCTGAGCGCGCGCAAGGACAAGCCCTTCGTCAAGGTCAACTGCGCCGCGCTGTCGGAGACGCTGCTGGAATCCGAGCTGTTCGGCCACGAGAAGGGGGCCTTCACCGGGGCCATGGCGCTGAAGAAGGGCCGCTTCGAGCTGGCCGACGGCGGCACGCTGTTCCTCGACGAGATCGGCGAGATCTCGCCCGCCTTCCAGGCCAAGCTGCTGCGCGCGCTGCAGGAGCGCGAGTTCGAGCGCGTCGGCGGCATCCGCACCCTGACCGTGGACGTGCGGGTGATCGCCGCGACCAACCGCGACCTGGAGGCGGCGGTGTCGAAGGGCGATTTCCGCGCAGACCTGTATTTCCGCATCTGCGTGGTGCCCATCCTGCTGCCGCCCCTGCGCGAGCGGCCGGGCGACATCCCGCGGCTGGCCGAGGCCTTCCTGCGCGACTTCAACCGGGTGAACGGGGTGAACCTGCGCTTCGCGCGCCACGCGGTCGAGGCGCTGCGGTCCTGCTATTTCCCCGGCAACGTGCGCGAGCTCGAGAACTGCGTGCACCGGGTCGCGGCGCTTGCCAACGGGCCGGAGATCGACGCGGAGGAGCTCGCCTGCCGCAACGACGCCTGCCTGTCCTCGCAGCTCTGGCGCAACGCGGCCCCGGCCCCGAGCCTGCCGGTCCCCGCGCGCGTGGTGCTGCCGGTGCTGAACCCGCGGCCGCCGGTCTGCGCCGGCCCGCCTGCCGCGCCCGGGCCGGTGCGCGCCGCCGAGCCGCCCGCAGGGGCGCCCGCCGAGCCGCCCGACGAGCGCGCCGCGCTGATCGAGGCGATGGAGCGCGCGGGTTGGGTGCAGGCCAAGGCCGCGCGCCTGATGGGGCTGACGCCGCGCCAGATCGGCTATGCGCTGCGCAAGCACGGCATCGACGTGCAGCGCTTCTGACCCGACCCCTTCGCGCCGCCGAACCACGCGCCCGCCCGGCCCCGCCGCGGCGGGCGCGGCGTTTCCGGGCGGCGTCGCGTCCGCTGTCGGGTTCGCGACGGGGTGTCGGTTGCCCGACAGCGCCGGAGGCGGGAAAACCGAGCGATTTCAAAGGGCCAGAGTTGGCACGGACCCTGCAAGGCCTTGGGGGAAGCAACCCGCCGGAGGTCCAGCGCCGATGTCCACCGTCATCTCCCTCGACGCCCTGAAGATCGGCACGCGCGACGCGCTGGCCAAGGCCATGGAGAGCGAGGGCTGCGCCACCTCGGCCTGCGGGTCCTCGGACGGCCCCGCCGACATGGCGCCCGAACTGTGGGAGAAGGTGAAGGACCACCCCTGCTACAGCGAGGAGGCGCACCACTATTTCGCCCGCATGCATGTCGCGGTCGCGCCCGCTTGCAACATCCAGTGCAACTACTGCAACAGAAAATACGACTGCGCCAATGAAAGCCGCCCCGGCGTCGTCTCCGAGCGGCTGACGCCCGAGCAGGCCGCGCGCAAGGTGATCGCGGTCGCCAACGAGATCCCGCAGCTGTCGGTGCTGGGCATCGCCGGTCCCGGCGACAGCGCCTATGACTGGGCGAAGACGAAGCAGACCTTCCGCCTCGTGCAGGAGCGGCTGCCCGACATCAAGCTGTGCCTGTCCTCGAACGGCCTTGCGCTGCCCGACCATGTCGACGAGCTGGTCGACATGAACATCGACCACGTGACGCTGACGATCAACATGATCGATCCCGAGGTCGGCACGAAGATCTATCCGTGGATCTTCTGGAACCGCAAGCGCCGCTACGGGCTCGAGGCCTCGACCATCCTGCGCGACCGGCAGATGCAGAGCCTCGAGATGCTGGCCGAGCGCGGCATCCTGATCAAGGTCAACTCGGTGATGATCCCGGGGATCAACGACGCGCACCTGCTCGAGGTGAACAGGGTCGTGAAGGCCAAGGGCGCCTTCCTGCACAACATCATGCCGCTGATCTCGGCCGCCGAGCACGGCACCGCCTTCGGCCTGTCCGGCCAGCGCGGGCCGACCGCGGCGGAGCTGCAGACCCTTCAGGACGCCTGCGCCGGCGGCGCCAACCTGATGCGCCACTGCCGCCAGTGCCGCGCCGACGCCGTGGGCCTGCTGGGCGAGGACCGCGGCCAGGAATTCACCATGGACCTCGTGCCCGAGGCGGTCGACTACGACCCCGCCAAACGCGAGGCCTACCGAGACTGGGTCGCGGGCGAGCGGCTGGACCGCCGCGCCGCGGCCGCCGACGCCACCGCCGAGACCGCCGACGCCGTGGCGGCCGACGCCGCACCCATGCTGATCGCGGTGGCCACCAAGGGCGGCGGGCGCGTCAACCAGCATTTCGGCCACGCCACCGAGTTCCAGATCTGGGAGGCGAGCGCCGAGGGCGTGCGCTTCGTCACCCATCGCCGGGCCGACAACTACTGCGTCGGCGGCTATGGCGAGGACGACAAGCTGGCCGAGGTGATCCGCACGCTGGACGGCGTGCCGGTGATCCTGTGCGCAAAGATCGGGGATTGCCCCAGGGGCGACCTCGCCGCGGCGGGCATCGAGGCCATCGACGCCTGGGCCCACGACTACATCGAGACCGCCGTCAACGCCGTCTACCGCGAGAAGCGCGGCCTGCCGGCGCTGGCGCTGGCCACCGCCTGACCCCCCCCCGAAGCCAGAGGAGAGACCCATGGCCCTCAAGATCGTCGCCAGCCAGTGCACCGTCTGCGGCGCCTGCGAATTCGAATGCCCGAACACCGCCATCAAGTTCAAGAAGGGCACCTACATCATCGATCCGAACCTGTGCACCGAATGCCAGGGCGATTATGACGCGCCGCAATGCGTCGAGGTCTGCCCGGTGCCGAACACCTGCATCCCCGCCTGAGATGGGCGAGGGCGCAGGCCCCGAGGCGGTCGACCATGAGGGCGAGCCCGTGGACTGCGGCGCGTGCGCCTTCGCGCGCCGCCTGTCCCAGGGCCGCTGCGGACCGCGCTGGGCCTGCCGCGAGGACCGCTATGCCAGACGGGTCGAGCGCTTCTTCCTGATGAACCCGGACCAGGCCGACGAGAGCCTGGGCCACCCCTACTTCGAGGTGCGCGCCAACGCGGCCCGCCGCGCGACGCTGTTCCGCCTGCCGCGCCTGCTCGACGACCCCGACGCGGGCGTGCGCGCCATCGCCGTGCTGCGCCTGCCGCCGGCCGCGGCCCGGCGCATGGCGACCGATCCCGACCGCGACGTGCGGGTGGCGGTGGCCCATCGCCTGCCGCCCGACGACCTTGCGCCCATGCTCGCCGACCGCGACCCTTGGGTGCGCCAGATCGCGACGCGCCGCTGCGCCGCCGGGATGCTGCCCACCATGGTGCGCGACGCCGACCCCGAGATCCGGCGCATCGTCGCCCGGCGCATCGCGCCGCAATGGCTGATCCATTTCGCCGTCGACCCCGACGCGCTGGTGCGCCGCGAGGCGGCCCGGCGCATCGCGCCCGCGCGCCTTGCCGCCTTCGCCGCCGACCCGGACCTGCGCGTGCGCCATGAGGCGGCCGAGCGCGCCGAGGCCGCGCTGGCGCGCCGCCTTCTGGACGACCCCGAACCGCCCGTGCGCGAGGCTGCCGCCGCGCGCCTGTCCGCCCTGACCGAGGAGAGCCCCGATGGCGACCGATGACCGCGAGATCGAGGTCTACAAGCCGCCGCTGTTCATGCCCGGAACCCGCGTCGTCTCGCGCAAGAGCGTGAAGAACGACGGCACCATGTTCGGCAAGGAGATCGGCGAGGTCGTCGTGAAGAAGGGCGACGTCGGCTACGTCCGCGACATCGGCGTGTTCCTGCAGCAGTTCTACATCTATGCCGTCGATTTCGTGGATCGCCGCTCGATCGTCGGCATGCGCGGGCGCGAGTTGGAGGCCTTCCCCGAGGCCCCGCGCGCGGGAGAGGCGCCATGAAGCTGATGATCCGCGAGACGGCCCGGGGCCTCGAGGCCTATGTGCCGAAGAAGGACCTCGAGGAGAGGGTGGTCGAGACCGAGCTGCCCGGCCTCTGGGGCGGCTGGGCGCGGCTGTCCAATGGCTGGGTGTTCCAGATGCCGAGCCTCGACCCCGCCCCGCGCCTGCCCGTCACCGTCGAGGCCCGCAGGATCGCGGGCGAGGAGTGAGCCATGTCCCGCGACCGAGAGATCGTCGAAGGCTGCGCGCGCGAGGTGTTCTCGGGCGCGATGATCCCCTATCTCGGGGCCGGCGTGGCCGCGCTGGGCGACAGCCGCGTGCCGGCATCGCCCGCCGCGCTGTGCGCGCTGATCGAGGCCGAGGTGCGGGCCCCGCGGCGCGCCGCCGGCAACCTCTGGGCGGTGGCGCAGTTCGTCGAGAGCCGCCGCTTCCGCGGCACGCTGAACGCCATCGTCGAGCGGGCCTTCGCCGGCGGGGTGCGCGCCAACCCGGTGCATGGCTGGATCGCGACCGTGCGCCCGCCGCTGGTGGTGGACGCCTGGTACGACGACGGCCTGCTGGGCGCCTATGCCGCCCGCTCGCAGTCCTGGGGCTGGGTGCAGGGCGTCAGCCGCAACGGCGAGTGGATCGACATCTGGACCCGCGCCTATGGCGCCGACGGGCAGCAGCGCGCCGAGGGGCCCGACCCGGACTGGCGCTCGCTGGTCTACAAGCCGCACGGGATGGCGCGGAAGGGGTCGAGCTTCCTGATCTCGGACAGCGACTATGTCGAGGTGCTGACCGAGATCGACATCCAGACCCCGATCCCGCTGGAGGTGCGCAGGCGCCGCGCCGCCCGCGGCTTCCTGTTCCTCGGCTGCCGGTTCGACGACCAGATGCTGCGCATCTTCGCCCGGCAGATCCTCAAGCGCTCGGGCGGGCGGCATGTGGCGGTGATCGAGGGGCCCCTGACCCGCATGGAGACGCGGTTCCTCGCCGAGCAGAACATCCTGCGCGTGGACCTGCCGCTGGAGCAGGCCGTGGCGGCGCTGACCGCGCCCGTCTGACAGGGGCGCGGCACGCGGGTCCGGCACCGTATCCGGCCCCTCAGTCGCAGCCGCGATGACCGTCGCCGTCGGCGTAGTCGACGGCGATGTAGTCCGGCACTCCCGCCGTGCCGCAGACGAAGACGATGACCTCGAGCGGCAGGCCGTCCAGCACGACCTTCTCCATCGGCGGAAAAGGCGTACCGCGGGCGTAGAGCTCGGGGATGCGGGCGCGCATCGCGCTGTCGGCGAAGAACGGGTCGTCCTCGTCGGCCGCGTCCCTCAGGCCGAAGCGGTGGAAGTTCGCCCGGTCCTGCTGCAGGACTGCCCCGAAGCTCCCCAGCCGCGCGCCGCCGGAGCTGACCATGTCGCGCGCGCTCAGCTCCGCGAAGTACACGGCCAGACTTTCGCCTGCGACGGCCGGTGCCGCGCCGGACATCGCGGCGGCGATGGCGACGATCTTTCCGACGGCCATCTGCATCCCCCCAATCGATGCGGCAAGCATAGCGCGCGGCGATCCGTCGGGGAACCGCGCCGTCGTCGCGAAAATGTCGGGGCTTTGTCGGCTTAGCCACAACGGGCGCTTCCGGCACCGGAAGTGGCCGGTTCTTCCTAACCGTCTGTCAAAATTACATAATCTGCCGGGGAGCCCAGTTGGCACGATCTCTGCGTTGCATGGGGCGGAGACCGGCGGTCCCGCCCTTCTCACCGGCCAGACACGACCCGCAAAGGACACGACATGAGCGCACTCCGTCAGATCGCCTTCTACGGCAAGGGAGGTATCGGCAAGTCCACCACCTCCCAGAACACCCTCGCCGCGCTCGTCGAGCTCGGCCAGAAGATCCTCATCGTCGGCTGCGACCCCAAGGCCGACTCGACCCGCCTGATCCTGAACTCCAAGGCGCAGGACACCGTGCTGCATCTCGCCGCCGAGATGGGCTCGGTCGAGGATCTCGAACTCGCCGACGTGCTGAAGACCGGCTTCAAGGACATCAAGTGCGTCGAGTCGGGCGGTCCGGAGCCGGGCGTCGGCTGCGCCGGCCGCGGCGTCATCACCGCCATCAACTTCCTCGAGGAGAACGGCGCCTATGACGGCGTCGACTACGTCTCCTACGACGTGCTGGGCGACGTGGTCTGCGGCGGCTTCGCCATGCCGATCCGCGAGAACAAGGCGCAGGAAATCTACATCGTCATGTCAGGCGAGATGATGGCGCTCTATGCCGCCAACAACATCGCCAAGGGCATCCTGAAATACGCCAACTCCGGCGGCGTGCGCCTGGGCGGGCTGATCTGCAACGAGCGGCAGACCGACCGCGAGCTCGAACTCTCGGAAGCCCTGGCCAAGCGCCTGAACTCGAAGCTGATGCACTTCGTGCCGCGCGACAACATCGTGCAGCACGCGGAACTGCGCCGCCAGACGGTGCTGCAGTACGCCCCCGACAGCAAGCAGGCGGACGAGTACCGCGCGCTCGCGACCAAGATCCACGCCAACTCCGGCCAGGGCACCATCCCGACCCCCATCACCATGGAGGAGCTCGAGGACATGCTGATGGAGTTCGGGATCATGCAGTCCGAGGACGACCGCCTGAAGCAGATCGCCGCCGCCGAGGCCGCGACCGCCTGACGCCAGACGGGGCCGGCCCCGACGCCGGCCCCACCCCCCAGCACGCACGGGAGCCCCTCCGATGGCCACTGACTACAGCAACGACGCGGCGCTGCACGAGCAGCTGATCGAGGAGGTCCTCGCCGCGTATCCCGAAAAGTCGCGCAAGAAGCGCCAGAAGCACCTCGGCGTCTCGGGCGGCCCCGACGCCGCCGACACCGAGATCGCGTCGAAGTGCGACACGGTGAAGTCGAACATCAAGTCGGTGCCCGGCGTGATGACCATCCGCGGCTGCGCCTATGCCGGCAGCAAGGGCGTGGTCTGGGGCCCGATCAAGGACATGGTCCACATCAGCCACGGCCCCGTCGGCTGCGGCCAGTATTCATGGAGCCAGCGGCGCAACTACTACATCGGCAAGACCGGCGTCGACAGCTTCGTGACGATGCAGTTCACCACCGACTTCCAGGAGAAGGACATCGTCTTCGGCGGCGACAAGAAGCTGGAAAAGACCATCGACGAGATCCAGGAGCTGTTCCCGCTGAACAACGGCGTCACGATCCAGTCGGAATGCCCGATCGGCCTTATCGGCGACGACATCGAGGCCGTCGCGAAGAAGAAGAACGCCGAGCACGAGAAGACCATGGTGCCGGTGCGCTGCGAGGGCTTCCGAGGCGTGTCGCAGTCGCTCGGCCACCACATCGCCAACGACGCGGTGCGCGACTGGGTGTTCGAGAAGGGCGAGGGCGCGGCGGCGGGCTATGAGCCCGGCCCCTACGACGTCAACGTCATCGGCGACTACAACATCGGCGGCGACGCCTGGGCCTCGCGCATCCTGCTCGAGGAGATGGGCCTCAACGTCGTCGGCAACTGGTCGGGCGACGCCACGCTGGCCGAGATCGAGCGCGCGCCGAAGGCCCGGCTGAACCTCATCCACTGCTATCGGTCGATGAACTACATCTGCCGCTACATGGAGGAGAAGTACGGCATCGGCTGGATGGAATACAACTTCTTCGGCCCCTCGCAGATCGCCGCGTCCCTGCGCGCCATCGCCGCCAAGTTCGATCAGACGATCCAGGACAATGCCGAGAAGGTCATCGCCAAATACCAGCCGCTGGTCGACGGCGTGATCGCCAAGTTCAAGCCGCGCCTCGAAGGCAAATCGGTCATGCTGTACGTCGGCGGCCTGCGCCCCCGGCACGTCATCACCGCCTACGAGGATCTGGGCATGGTGATCGCCGGCACCGGCTACGAGTTCGGCCATGGCGACGACTACAAGCGGACCGGCCACTACGTGAAGGAAGGCACGCTGATCTACGACGACGTGACGGGCTACGAACTCGAGAAGTTCATCGAGAAGATCCGCCCCGACCTCGTCGGTTCCGGCATCAAGGAAAAGTATCCGGTGCAGAAGATGGGGATCCCGTTCCGCCAGATGCACAGCTGGGACTATTCCGGCCCGTATCACGGCTACGACGGCTTCGCGATCTTCGCCCGCGACATGGATCTGGCCATCAACAACCCGGTCTGGGGCCTGTTCGACGCGCCCTGGACCAAGGGCAAGGCCGCCTGAGTTCACCCCTGGGGAGGACGGCGCGCCCGTCCCCCCGCCCCTCATCCCCCCTGACGGCGCGTCCCGGAATGCGGACGGCCAGGAAAAGGACCACGACCATGCCGCAGTCCGCCGACAAGATCCTCGACCATGCGCCCCTGTTCCAGCAGCCCGAATACAAGGAGATGCTGGCGAACAAGAAGGTGAAGTACGAATGCGGCCACCCCGACGAGATGGTGACCGAGATCGGCGACT
This sequence comes from Rubrimonas sp., assembly GCA_036770645.1. Taxonomy (GTDB): domain Bacteria; phylum Pseudomonadota; class Alphaproteobacteria; order Rhodobacterales; family Rhodobacteraceae; genus Rubrimonas. Next base: position 36,317 of record DAIPIU010000005.1, read on the forward strand.
GGACCAAGTCGTGGGAATACCGCGAGAAGAACCTCGCCCGCACGGCGCTGACCGTGAACCCGGCCAAGGCCTGCCAGCCGCTGGGGGCCGTGTTCGCCGCCGCGGGCTATGAAGCCACCATGAGCTTCGTGCACGGCTCGCAGGGCTGCGTGGCCTACTACCGCTCGCACCTGTCGCGCCACTTCAAGGAGCCGGCGTCCTGCGTGTCGTCCTCGATGACCGAGGACGCGGCGGTGTTCGGCGGCCTGAACAACATGGTCGAGGGCCTCGCCAACACCTACGCGCTCTACCAGCCCAAGATGATCGCGGTCTCGACCACCTGCATGGCCGAGGTGATCGGCGACGACCTAAACAGCTTCATCGCCCAGTCGAAGGGCAAGGGTTCGGTGCCCCAGGACTTCGACGTGCCGCACGCCCACACGCCCGCCTTCGTCGGCAGCCATGTTGACGGCTACGACAACATGACCAAGGGCATCCTCGAGCATTTCTGGAAGGACGCCGAGCGCGTTCCCGGCGAGGGGATCAACATCATCCCCGGCTTCGACGGCTTCGCGGTCGGCAACATCCGCGAGCTGAACCGCATGCTGGGTATCATGGGGGTCGAGGCGACGGTGCTGAGCGACGTGTCCGACGTCTACGACACCCCGTCGGACGGCGAGTTCCGCATGTATGCGGGCGGCACGAAGCTCGAGGCGGTGAAGGCGGCGCTGAACGCGAAGGCCACGCTGTCGATGCAGGAATACTGCACGCCCAAGACGCTGGAATACTGCGGCTCGCTGGGCCAGGAGACGGCGTCCTTCCATTACCCGATGGGCGTGCAGGGCACCGACGCCTTCCTGATGAAGGTGGCCGAGCTGACCGGCAGGGACATCCCCGAGGCCCTGCGCCTCGAGCGCGGCCGCCTGGTCGACGCGATGGCCGACAGCCAGAGCTGGCTGCACGGCAAGACCTACGCGATCTACGGCGATCCCGACTTCGTCTACGCCATGGCGCAGTTCGTCATGGAGATGGGCGGCGAGCCGCGGCACTGCCTGGCCACCAACGGCCGCAAGGACTGGGCCGCGAAGATGCAGGCGCTGTTCGCGACCTCGCCCTTCGGCCGCGACTGCCAGGTGTGGGCGGGCAAGGACCTCTGGCACATGCGCTCGCTGCTGGCGACCGAGCCGGTGGACATGCTGATCGGCAACTCCTACGGAAAGTATCTCGAGCGCGACACGGGCACGCCCCTGATCCGGCTGATGTTCCCGATCTTCGACCGCCACCACCACCACCGCTATCCGACCTGGGGCTATCAGGGCGCGCTGAACGTGCTGGTGAAGATCCTCGACACGATCTTCGACAAGCTCGACGCCGACACGATGGTCGCCGGCGAGACGGACTACAGCTTCGACCTGACGCGCTGAGCCCGGCACCGCAGGACGAGAGGGCCGCCCTTCGCGGGGCGGCCCTTCCGCGTGGGGGCCGGACGGGGGCGGAGACGCGCAGGGCGCGCCGGATGGCCCCGGCGCCGCCGCCATCGCCCGCGGGCGCGCCGACGGGGCGGCAGGGCGCCCCGCGCCCATGCGGCCTCGGGATCCCGCCGCAGCCTGCGCCAGGGCCGAGCGGACCCCCGCTCCGGCCCTTTGCGTCGGGGACTTGCGACCGGCGGTCGCGGCAGAGACCTAGTGAAAAAGTCGGGTTTGCCTTTTCCGAGCGTTTCGGTAAGGCTTGTTCCTGCCAGGCCGCCATGGGCGCGCCCCGGCCAGCCAGCGCCGCCATCCGGCCGCCAGCCCCTGCAAACCGGACGGGAGAGAGCGATGGCACAGGATTACGCGAGCGACCGGCAGGGCCTCGACGCGGGGCCGGAGGGGTCGCGGGCCAGCGGCGGTCCGCCGATGACCACCACGGCGGCGCTGTTCGAGGATGGGGCGCGCAAGCTGCTCATCGCCCATGCAGGCGAGATCTACACCCTCCAGCTGACCCGCCAGAACCGCCTGCTGCTGACCAAGTGACGGCGGCCGCCATGCACCCCATGAACGCCCGCCTGCCGCCGGGGGCGCAGTTCGTCGGCGCGCTGCGCGACGAGGATCCGCCCACCCGCCGCCTCGCCGCCGCGCTGCGTCTGCGCCGCGCCTGCCGGCGCCGCGACGATGCCCTGCGCGCGGCGCTGACCGAGGGGCTCGCGGCCGGACCGGCCGCGCGGGCGGGGCGCGCCTTCGACGATCTCGTCTGGGCGGTGGAGACCGGTGCGGTGCGCGCCCTGCACGGGCATCCGCCCTTCTGCCCCTGCATCGGCCGGGACGAGGCGCGCCTCTGCGCGGCGGCGCACAATGCCGGCCAGGGCGGCGCGGGCCTCGCGCGCGCCGCGGGGCTGCTGGCCGGCGTGCTGCGGCCCGAGGCCGTGCCTGCGGCGCTCGATGCCGCCGCGCGGCTGGGCGCGGCCTCGACCCGCCGGCCCCGTGCGAGGCCGGACTGCACTGAGGGCCCGCGCCGCCGGCCAGCGCGGCGCGCCGGTCTAGAGCGCGATCAGGTGATTGTCCCACGCCACCGGCAGGGGGTGGACGGCGCGGCCGTCCGCCCCGCGCAGGCCGCCGAGACCGTCGCTGAACAGCAGGCCCCCCGGGATCGGCGCCGTGGCGACGCCGCAGACATCCGCGGCCTCGACGACGGCGGCAGTCGCGCCGTCCACGGTGTCGCAGACGAGCGCGAAGCCCCCGCGCGGGCAGGTGATCGCCGCCTGCGCGCCGCCCGCCGCGAAGGCGACGGACCCCGCATAGCCCCGCGCCAATGCCGGGGCCGGGTCGGCCCAGCGCAGCGCGCCGTCCCCCGGCCGCCAGAAACCCAGCAGGGGCGGGGTCGCCGCCGCCGTCCCCTCCCACTGGCCCGCGACCGCGGCCAGACCGTCGGCGCGCAGCGCGAGGTGGCGCAGCGACAGGGGCCGCAACGCGGCGGGCGGCTCGATCGTCGCGGCCACCGCGCCCGCGGCGGGATCGACGATGCTGAGGTTCGGACGCATGGCCGCGCGATTCCACGCCGCGCGGCCGGTGTCGGGATGGGTGCGCAGCCCGCCATTCGCGACCAGCAGCCGCCCATCGGGCAGGCGCAGCGCATCATGCGGCCCGATGCCGCCCGAGGGCATGTCGCCCAGCCGCGCATAGCCCGCGCGCGCGTCCCAGACGCCGATGCGGCCCGCGCCGGTCGCATGGGCGTTCTCGGTGGTGAACAGCAGCCCGCCATCGGCCGAAAAGCAGCCATGGCCATAGAAGTGCCGCCCCGGCGGGGCCGCCAGCCGCCGCGCCTCGCGGCCCTCGGCGCAGTCGATCACGAGGGCGAAGATGCCGGGCCGGCGCGCGAAGCACACCGCCTCGGGCGCGTCGGGCCGGGCGGCGGCGGCATGGCCGCGGTCAGGCAGGGGGATCGCGAAACGGGGCGCGAGATCGTCGCCGACGCCGACCAGCGCGAAGGCCCCGGCTGCGTCGCGCGCCGCCGACAGCCAGCGCGGCCCGCCCGCCTGCGCCCAGGCCCGGGATGCCAGCGCCGCGCCCATCGCGGCCAGCGCCGCGCGGCGCGACGGCGCCCATGGCGCTGCGGCACGCGGCGCGCCATGGGCGGGCTGCCTTGCCGCGCCGGGTGCCGACCCGTTACGCGCCGCGCGCCACGTCTTGGCGAGCATCCGCATGTCCCTCAATCCCCGTCCAGCGCGTTGAAACCGGCCGCGCCGCCCAGCACCGACGCGGCCGCGCCTTCGACGCCCGCGCGCAGGGCAAGGATCGCGCGCAGCGCGGCCTCGACGGCGGGCCGGCGCGCAGGATCGGCCACCGCCGCATCCAGCGGCCCCGGGATCGACGCGACCGCCGTCTGCGCGGCGCGGAAACCCGCGTCCAGCGCCGCCGCGCGCTCGGACGGCAGGGCCGGTGCCAGCAGCGCCTCGACCAGCGCTTCGGAGGCCCCGAGCGCCCGCATCAGGTTCGGCAGAGACCGGGCCGACCGCCACGCCTCGGCCTGCCGCGGGGCGGGGCGGCTTTCCGTTCCCAGCGGCCGCGCCAGCCGCTGCACGGACTGCTCCAGCCCCATTGTCAGCGCCTTGCGCAGATCGCCCGCAGCCTCGCCGGCATCGCGATAGGGCGCGCGCCCTCCGGCCATCGCCGGGGCCCATGCGTCGCGCCAGCCATCCGCGACGGCGGCGGCGGTGTCGGCCAGATCGGCTGCGGCGCGCATCGCCAGCGCGCAGCGCGCCGGCCCAAGCGGGCCCGCGAAATCCGCCGACGCATCGAACAGCAGCCATTCCAGCGCCGTGAGGCCGCGCACCGAGACCGGCTGCGCGGCATAGGGTTCGGGGGGCGCATCCGCTGCCGCGAGCCGGGTAAGCGCGCGCGGCACCGCGCCGCGTTCGTCGGGCCAGAAGGCGATGGCGAAGGCGCGGTTGCCCTGTTCGAGCGGCCCGAAGCGCAGATGCGCCGCGCCCATCCAGGCATCCCAGGCTGCGCCATGCGCGGCCTCGACCGCCGCGCGCGCGCCGCCGGCGCAGAAGGCGCGCGCGGCCTCCGACAGCGCCGCGGTCGCGTCACGCAGCCGCTCCGTGGCGGGCAGGACCACGCGCGCGAGCGTACGCTCCACCGCCGCCACGTGCTGCTGCTGCGCCGCGGCCGGCGCCGCCGGCAACGCCAGCGCGAGGGCCAGCGCGAGGGCCAGCGCGAGGGCCAGCGCGAGGGCCGGGCCGCGGATCACAGCGACCCGAGGAAGCGCAGCAGCGCCGCGCGCTCCGCCTTCGGCATCGCCGCCACCGCGTCGCGGGCCGCCTGCGCCTCGCCGCCATGCCACAGGATCGCCTCGAGCACGCTGCGCGCGCGCCCGTCGTGCAGGTAATGCGCGGGCCCGCCCAGCACCGTCTCCGCCAGCCCCAGGCCCCAGAGGGGCGGCGTGCGCCATTCCCGCCCCGTCGCCACGCCCTCCGGGCGGCCGTCGGCCAGACCCTCGCCCATGTCGTGCAGCAGCAGGTCGGTGTAGGGCCAGATCAGCTGGAAGCTCTGCTCGGGCTGCCCGTCGAGCCGGTGCGTGACGTGTTTCGGCGCATGGCAGGCGGCGCAGCCCGCCCCGTGGAACAGGGCCTTGCCGCGCAGAACCTGCGGATCGTCCAGGTCGCGGCGGGCCGGCGGGGCGAGGTTGCGGGCGTAGAAGGCGACGAGGTCGAGCGCGTCGGCCGCCACCTCGTATCCGCCATGCTCGGCGTCGTCGCCGTGCGGCGCCGCGCGGCAGGCCGCCTGCGCCGCGGTGCATTCGCCCCAGGGCGCGGGGTGCAGCGGCGTGGACAGGCCCATGTCGCCGGCGAAGGCCCCGGAGGACTGCGCCTTCACCGTGGGCGCGCCGGCCTTCCAGCCGAAGCGTCCCAGCATCGGGCGGTCGAACTCGGCGGACCAGACGATGGAGGGGCGGCCGGAAATGCCGTCGCCGTCGATGTCGTCGGGGTCGGCCAGCGCCAGGATGTCGGCGGCCGGGATCGCCTCGAGCAGCCCCAGCCCGATCATCGGGGGCGTGAGGCGGGGCGACAGCATCGCGCCGGGCGCGAGCGGGCCATGGCCCGGCACCTCGGCCCGCCAGACCGGCCGGCGCAGCGACACGGTCTCGCCGTCCGCCAGCGCGACGGGGATCTCCTCCCAGTCGACCGCCACGCGCGCCTCGGCGCGGTGGCCCTGGATCGCGAAATCCTGAAGCTGCTCGCCATAGGCCGGATCGGGCGCGGTGGCGTGCCAGCCGGGGATGACCGCCTGCAGCGGGTGGGCGTCCGCCGGCACCGAGACGCGCAGGAACAGCCCCGGCGCGGGGTCCGCCCCCGGCTCGGGCGGCCGGCCGCGCCCGTCCTTGAGGTGGCAGGACTGGCAGGCCCTGGCATTGTAGAGCGGCCCGAGCCCGTCCGAGGCGATGGTCGAGGATGGGGCCGACACCCACAGCCGCTTGAACAGCCCGTTGCCGAGCCTGAAATCCATCTCGCGGTCGAAGCCCATGCCGGCCGAGGGCTGCGAGAATGCGTCTCGGCCCGGGGCGCGGCGGCTGGTGGTCGCGCCGCCGGCCATCGCCTCGAAGGGCTCGGGCGCGTCGAAGCCGGCGGGCGGGGCCAGCACGGAGGCGACCCGCGCGGCCTCCGCCGCGCTGCGCGGGACCATGGGCAGATGCGCGTCGGTCAGCGCCGGCATGGCGGGGCCGGCCGCGCCTTCCGCGTCCCGGCCGACAGCGCCGAGCAGCGCCGCCAGCGACGCGGCGGCGAGCGCCCCGATGGCCGCGGGGCCGGGCCGGGGCGCGCGCCTCACTGGAACACCGCCGTGGGGTCGTCGAGGCTGTCCGAGCCCTCGACCGCGATGGCGCCGAGCCCAAGCGCCGCGACCGCCCGCTCGATCTCGCGGGTCTGGGCCACCAGCGCATCGACCGCGGCCGTGATCAGCGCGGCACCGGCGTCGTTGCCGGGGGCGAGCATCATGTCGTAGGCCATGCCGCCTTCGGCCGCATCCGCCATGGCCTGCAGCGCCGCCACCGACGCGTCGAGCCGCGCGCGCAGCCGCGCATCCGTCTCCGGATCGACGGCCGCCACCAGATCGGCGGCCGAGGGGCCCGCGACCGCCGTGCCGTCGGGCCGGACATAGCGGCCGAGATAGATGCTGCGCATGCCCACCGCATTGTCGAGGTGACTGGCATGGGTGTTGTCGGAGAAGCAGTCGTGCTCCTCCTCCGGGTCGTTCAGCATCAGCCCCAGCTTCATGCGCTCGCCCGCGAGTTCGCCGTAGGACAGCGAGCCGAGCCCGGTGAAGAGCGCCGCCAGCCCGGCATCGGCGTCGGCCGTCACAGCGTCCCGTGCCGCGCCCCCCGCGGCCCATTGATCGGCCATCCAGGAAAGATCCTCGACCAGCAGGTCGGTCGCGACGCGCAGATAGGCCCCGCGACGGTCGCAGTTGCCGCCGGTGCAGGCAGCCCCGACGGCGAAATCGGTGTATGGCCGGTCGCCCGCGCCGGGGCCGGTGCCGTTCAGGTCCTGCCCCCAGAGCAGGAACTCGACCGCGTGCCAGCCGGTCGCGACGTTGCTTTCCACCGCGTCCGCCTCGTGCAGCGTCTCGCGCAGCAGCGCCGCGTCGATCACGGTCGCGTCGACCTCGCCGCCCGAAAGGCTGAAGCGGGGATTGGCGATGACGTTGACCTGCGCATAGGGGTTTTCGTCCGATCCGGCATAGCCGGCATCGACATAGTCGATCAGCCCCTCGTCGAGCGGCCAGGCGTTCACCCGGCCCTCCCAGTCGTCGACGATGGGGTTGCCGAAGCGGAACGCCTCGGTCTGCTGGTAGGGGATGCGGGCGGCGATCCAGGCCGCGCGGGCGTCGGCGAGCGCGGCCTCGGAGGGCGCGGCCAGCAGCCTGTCGACGGCGGCCGACAGCGCGCGCGCGCCGTCTCGGGCGTCGGCGTAATTGGCGGCGGCGATGTCGGCATAGGTCGCGACCACCGCGGCGCGGTCGGCGGCGAAGGCGGAAGTCGCGAAGGCTGGTGCGGCGAGCAGCGCCGCGGCTGCCACGAGGGGGGCGGGTCTCACAGTGGATCCTTTCCGCGCTGGATGACTGACGCGGGCTGGCTGGGCCGGTCGCGCCGGCCTCCTCGCTCGGCCCATCCGGGCCGTCCCATCGTCAGTATCTCAGGCGGAAGCGTTCCCGGTCAATTCCCGACCGGGACACTCAGGAACAGTCGGACCGCGGCCCGCGGCCGCAGCCGGGCCGGCGTCAGCCCTCGAGATGCGCGCCGAGCATCCAGGCGAACTTGTCGTGCGCGGCGGCGCGCTCGATGGCCATGTCGTTGGTCACCATGTCGCCATGGCGGTCGGCAAGCTCGGCTAGCGCCAGCAGGCCGCCCGACAGCGCCTCCTGATCGGCCTTCAGCGCGGCGACCATGGCGGCGGCGTCGATGCGGCCGTCGCATTCCGCGATGCGGGCGCGGCCCATCAGCACGCTGCCGCGGCCTTCCGCATGGGCGCCGATGGCCTTGACGCGCTCCTGCAGTTCGTCCTGCGCCTCGAAATGATCCTCGTAGATCTTCTGGAACAGCTCGTGCAGCGGGCCGAAGGCCATGCCGGTGACGTTCCAGTGGTAGTTCTGCGCCTTCAGCGTCTCGACGGTCAGATCCGCGACGAACTGGGTCAGCGCGTCGACGATCTCGGCGACGGCGTCCGGAGCGGTCTTGGTCACGAGGCCGGTCATGGCGTCCTCCTTGTCATGGGTTGTCGCGGGCGTGCGGCCCGCCACGGGCTGGCTGTGATCGGCTGGCCCTGTCTGGAAGCGTTCTAAACTGCCTGCGGCGGTTTGGCCACCCCCGCGACCTCCACCAACCGCCGCGCGAGCCAGAGAATCAGGCGCCGGCGCTCGCGCCGCACGGCGCGCGCGACAAGGAACCGGGCGCTGTCGCCGTCGCCCTCGGCCGTGGCGCGCAGCAGCGCGAGCAGCCACGCCTCGCCGAAGGCCGGGACTGCCGCGCCCCTCGGATGGAAGGACAGCGGCCGCAGCGCCGCGCCGTCGAGCGCCGCCAGCAGCGCGCGGCCGCAGGCGTCGCGGGCTGCCTCGCCCGCGGGCGCGATCAGCGCGCAGGCACGGTCGAGATCGAGCGGCGGGCCGCAGAGCGCGGCGAGCGACCAGCGCCGCAGATCTTCGAGCAGGGCGGCGTCGGCATCGCCCGGGGCCGGTCCGGCGGGCGGCGGCACGGGAGCGCGCCGGAGGGGCCGCGGCAGGGAAAGGGGGATCGCCGTGGCCATGCAGTCGCTGTCTCCGCTCGCGCCGGAACCCGGCTCCCGCCGCAGCCTTCCGGCCGCGCGGCCATTACCTGACAAATACGATCAAGATAATGCCGCGCGCAAGGCCACCTTGGTCGCAGGCCGTCCCGCGCGCGCCCGTCCCCCGCCGCCCTTGCCGCGGCCGCCGCCTTGCGTAGCTTGGGCGGCGGGCCGCGGCGGCCCTGCGGAGGCAAGCGATGTCGATCGGTCCCGGCGACCGGCTGCACCTCGTGGACGGTTCGGGCTTCATCTTCCGCGCCTTCCACGCCCTGCCGCCCCTCACCCGGAAATCCGACGGCCTGCCGGTCGGCGCGGTGTCGGGCTTCTGCGCCATGCTGTTCCGCCTGCTCGAGGAAGGACGGGCCGCCGAACGCCCGACGCATCTGGCGGTGGTGTTCGACCACTCCTCGAAAACCTTCCGCAACGACATCTACCCCGCCTACAAGGCCCACCGGCCCGACCCGCCCCCGGAGCTGGTGCCGCAGTTCCCGCTGATCCGCGACGCCACCCGCGCCTTCAACCTCGCCTGCATCGAGACCGAGGGCTTCGAGGCCGACGACATCATCGCCACCTACGCGCGGCGCGCCGCGGCGGCGGGGGCCGCGGTGACCATCGTCTCGGCCGACAAGGACCTGATGCAGCTGGTGGACGACCGCATCCTGCTGATGAAGCCGGGGCTGAAGGGCGGCGCGGACGAGCGCATCGACGCAGGCGGCGTGGCCGAGAAGTTCGGCGTGGCCCCCGACCGCGTGGTGGACGTGCAGGCGCTGGCCGGCGACAGCGTCGACAACGTGCCGGGCGCGCCGGGCATCGGCATCAAGACCGCCGCGCAGCTGATCGCCGAATACGGCGATCTCGACACGCTGCTGGCGCGCGCGGGGGAGATCCGCCAGCCGAAGCGCCGCGAGACGCTGCTGGCCCATGCCGAGCAGGTGCGCGTCTCGCGCCGGCTGGTGACCCTGTGCGACGCGGTGCCCGGCCTGCCGGACTGGGCGGAACTGGCGGTGCGCGACCCCGAACCCGCGGTGCTGATCGGCTTTCTCAAGGCGATGGAGTTCCGCAGCCTGACGACCCGCGTGGCCGAGGCCATCGGGGCGGAGGCCGGCGGGATCGGGGCGTCGAGCGTGGCGATGCCCGAGGGCTTCGTCGCGGACCCGCCGCCGCCCCCGCCGGTCGAAGGCGTGGCCGCCGGCGCCGTCCCGGCCGAGCCCATCGACCCCGCCGCCTACGCCATCGTCCGCGACGCGGACGCCCTGCGCGCATGGGTGGCCGAGGCGACCGAGATCGGGGCCGTCGCCGTCGACACCGAGACCACCGCGCTCGACGAGATGACGGCCGATCTCGTCGGCGTCTCGCTGGCGACCGCGCCGGGCCGCGCCTGCTACATCCCGCTCGGGCACAGGGAGGGCGACGCAGACCTGTTCGGGGCGGCGCGCCTTGCGCCGGGCCAGATGGACCGCGAGGAGGCGCTCGCGATCCTGCGCCCGATGATGGCCGACCCGGCGGTGCTGAAGATCGGCCAGAACCTCAAATACGACCTGAAGGTGCTGCGCCGCTTCGGCGTCGAGGTGGCCCCCATCGACGACACCATGCTGCTGTCCTACGCGCAGGGGGCGGGGCTGGGCGGGCACGGCATGGACGCCCTGTCCAAGCGCCTGCTCGACCACCAGCCGATCCCGATCAAGGAGCTGATCGGTTCGGGCAAATCCCAGATCACCTTCGCCCGCGTGCCCGTCGACAAGGCCGCCGCCTATGCCGCCGAGGACGCGGACGTGACGCTGCGCCTGCACCGCGTGCTCAAGCCCGGTCTCGTCGCCCATCGCGTGACCACGGTCTATGAGACGTTGGAGCGCCCCCTCGTCCCCGTGCTGGCCGCGATGGAGATGGCGGGGGTGAAGGTCGACCGCGACGCCCTGTCCCGCCTGTCGGGCCTGTTCGCCCAGCGCATGGCCGCGCTGGAGGACGAGATCCACGGCCTCGCCGGCGGCGCCTTCAACGTGGGCAGCCCCAAGCAGCTCGGCGAGGTGCTGTTCGACCGTCTGGGCCTGCCCGGCGGCGTGCGCGGCGACAAGACCGGCGCCTATGTCACCGACGCCGACATGCTGGAGCAGCTTGCCGCCCAGGGCCACGACCTGCCGGCGAGGGTGCTGGACTGGCGGCAGCTGTCCAAGCTCAAGGGCACCTACACCGACGCGCTGCAGACCCACATCAACGCCGAGACCGGGCGCGTGCACACCTCCTTCTCGCTGGCGGCCACCACCACGGGGCGCCTCGCCTCGACCGACCCGAACCTGCAGAACATCCCCGTCCGCACCGAGGAGGGCCGCCGCATCCGCGAGGCCTTCGTGGCCGAGCCGGGCAACATGCTGGTCTCGCTCGACTACTCGCAGATCGAGCTGCGGATCCTCGCGCACATCGCCGATATCCCCGAGCTTAAGCAGGCCTTCCGCGACGGGCTGGACATCCACGCCATGACCGCGGCGGAGATGTTCGGCGTGCCGATCGAGGGCATGGACCCCATGATCCGGCGCCAGGCCAAGGCGATCAACTTCGGCGTGATCTACGGCATCTCGGCCTTCGGCCTGTCCAACAACCTGCGCATCCCGCAATCCGAGGCCAAGGCCTTCATCGACCGCTATTTCGAACGCTTCCCCGGCATCCGCGCCTACATGGACCGCACGCGCGAGGCGGCGAAGCGCGACGGGTTCGTCAGCACCCTGTTCGGCCGCAGGGTGCACACGCCGGAGATCAACGCCCGCGGGCCGCGCGCCGGCTTCGCGTATCGCGCCGCCATCAACGCGCCCATCCAGGGCACCGCGGCCGACGTGATCCGCCGCGCCATGATCCGCATCCCCCCCGCGCTTGCGGCGGCGGGCCTGTCGGCGCGCATGCTGCTGCAGGTGCATGACGAACTGCTGTTCGAGGCGCCCGAGGGGCAGGCGGCGGAGACGGCGGCCGTGGCGAAGCGCGTCATGGAGGCGGCGGCCCTGCCGGCGGTCGCCTTCGACATCCCGCTGACCGTCGAGGCCGGCCTCGGGCAGAGCTGGGCGCAGGCGCACTGAGCATCCGCGGCGACGCGGTGCCGCCGCCGGCCGCGACCCGCGGGCGCCGGTCCCCCGTCCCGACCGTTTCCGCGCCGCGCGCAGGGGGCGCCCGGCCGCCCCGCATGCCGGCCATGCGGCGCGGCGGCCCCGATCCGGGAGGTTCGGAACCCGTCCGGCCCCGGCCGGGATTGACGGCGCCCGCCGCAGCGCGTCCCATCCCGACCCTCCGGGCAGACGAGGACCCCGATGAGCCGAAAGCCACCGCTTCTGTTCCTGCACGGCGCGTTCGGCGGGCCGGAGATGTGGCTGCGCTTCGTCGCCCCGTGGTTCGCCGCCCGGGGCCACGCTGTGGCGGCCCCGCCCCTGCCCGGGCCCGGCGCGCCGGCGCGGGCCCGGCTGCGCGACTATGTGCGGGCGGCGCGCGCGGCGGCGGATGCGCTGGGTGGTCGCCCGGTGGTGATCGGGCATTCCCTCGGCGGCCTGGTGGCGCAGCATCTCGCGACCGAGCGGCGGCTGGCGGGCCTGGCGCTGGTCGGCTCGCCGGGGCCGGCGGGGCTGGGGCCCAGCCTGTGGCGGCTGTCAGCCCAGCGGCCCAAGGTGCTGGCGGCGCTGATGGTCGCGCAGGCCGGGGCCGGGGCCATGCTGGGGGTCGAGGCCGCGCGCCGGGCGCTGTTCACCGACGACACGCCCGAGGCCTGGATCGTCGAGGTCTGCCCCGCGCCCTCGGCCGAGAGCCCGCTGGCGCTGATGGACGGGCTCGGCTGGGATCTGCCGCTGTTCTGGCCGCTGGCCCGCGGCATCCCGACGCTCGCGCTGATGGGCGACGGCGACGCCTTCATCCCCCGCAGCGACCTCGCCGCGCTCGCCATGAGCTATGCGGCCGAGACCGAGGTGCTGGACGGCATGGCGCATGGCGCGCCCATCGATCCCCGCTGGAAGCGGCTGGCCTGGCGGATCGACGCCTGGCTCGAGGAGCGGATCGCGCCGCGGCTGGTGGCCGCGGCGCGCTGACGGAAAGGGTCGGCCCCGCCGCCGGGGCCGGGACGGTCAGCGGGCCGAGAGGCTGAGCGCCACGAAGCGCAGCTCGCCCCCGGACTGCAGCAGGAACAGCGCCGAGCCGCGGCCGTCCGCCGCGATCTCGTCGAGCCGCGTCGCCACGTCCTCGGGAGCGGCAACGGGCTGCTGGCCGACCTCGACGATCACGTCGCCCGGCCGCACGCCCTTCTCCGCCGCGGCGCCGCCCTGGTCGACGCGCGCCACGACCACGCCGGTGACGTCCGGCCCGAGGTCGAGTTCGCCGCGCCGCGCATCGGTCAGCGCCTCGAGCCTCATGCCGAACAGGGTCACGGCCTCGCCCGGCGCGGGCTCGTCGCGCGGGCCGGGGGCGGCTGCGGCGATCACCTCGCCCTCCTCGAGCCGGCCGAGCAGCACCGACACCGTGACCTCCTCGCCCTTGCGCCAGACCACGACCTCTGCCCCGTCGCCCACCGGGCTGTCGGCCACCATGCGCGGCAGGTCGCGCATCGAGGGCACGACGCGGCCGTTGAAGCGCAGCACCACGTCGCCCGGCAGGATGCCGGCCACGTCGGCCGGGCCGTCGGCGGTCACGTCGGCGACCAGCGCGCCCTTCTCGTCGGGCAGGCCCAGGCTTTCGGCGATCTCGGGCGTCACGCTCTGGATGCGCACGCCCAGCCAGCCGCGGCGGGTCTCGCCGAACTCGCGCAGCTGCGCCACCACCGAGCGCACGATGTCGGAGGGCACGGCGAAGCCGATGCCGATCGAGCCGCCGGACGGCGAGATGATCGCCGTGTTCACGCCGATCACCTCGCCCGCCATGTTGAACAGCGGACCGCCCGAGTTGCCGCGGTTGATGGCGGCGTCGGTCTGGATGAAGTCGTCGTAGGGGCCGGCGTTGATGTCGCGGTTCCGGGCCGAGACGATGCCCACCGACACCGAGCCGCCGAGGCCGAACGGGTTGCCGATGGCCATGACCCAGTCGCCGACGCGCATCCGGTCCGACACGCCGAAGGGCACGGCCGGCAGCGGCGCGGTCGGCTCGATCTTCAGCACCGCGATGTCGGTCTTGGGGTCGGTGCCGACCAGGGTCGCCGGCAGCGACGAGCCGTCGATGAAGTTCACCACGATCTCGTCGGCGTTCTCGATGACGTGGTTGTTGGTCACCACGAAGCCGGCCGGATCGATCACGAAGCCCGAGCCGAGCGAGCTGACCGAGCGCGGCCCGCGCTGGTTGCGCTCGAAGAAATCGCGGAACAGGTCGCCGAAGGGCGCGCCGGGCGGCAGGTTCGGGGCGGGCGTTGCGGCGCTGCCGACGCTCTGGCGCGTCGAGATGTTCACTACCGCCGGGCTCAGGCGCTCGGCGAGGTCGGCGAAGCTGTCGGGACGGGCCTGCTGGGCCTGCGCCGCGGGCGCCGGCGGCAGGATCAGCCCTCCGCCGGCCAGCGCCAGCGCCATGGCCGCGGCGCGAACGGGGGTTGCGAATGCCTTCACGATGGGTGTCTCCCTGGTTCGGCCGGGCCGCCCTCCGGACGCGCCCGACCCTGTCATCGCAGGCCATATGGCGGCCATTGGGGCGGCCGCGGGGCGGAACCGGGCGCTAACGGCGCCCGGCCCAAGGTCGGACGCTCAGTCCCGAGTCGAGGGGCGGCCGAGCGGATCCTTGAGGTAGTTGAAGAAATCGCTGTCGGGCGAGATCACCATGCTGGAGTTGCCGCTCTGGAACGCCTTTTCGTAAGCGGACATCGAGCGGAAGAAGGCGAAGAAATCCGGGTCGCGGTTGAACGCCTCGGCGAAGATGGCGTTGCGCTGGGCGTCGGCCCGGCCGCGGATGATCTCGGCCTCGCGGCGCGCCTCGGACACCAGCTCGACGGCCTGCCGGTCGGCGTTGGCCCGCACGCGCTGGGCGGCCTCGGCGCCGCGGGCGCGCTCGTCCGCGGCCTCGCGCTGGCGTTCGGCCTGCATGCGCTCGTAGGTGGCCTGCAGGTTCTGCTCGGGCAGGTCGGCCCGGCGGATCCGCACGTCCACGATCTCGACGCCCAGTTCCTGTGAACTGCGGCGCGAGGAGTCGCGGATGCGCTCCATGAGCTGGTTGCGCGCGTCGGACAGGATCGAATCCGACCCCACCGAACCCAGCACCTCGCGCAGCGAGGCGGTCAGGATGCGCTCGAGCCGCGGGATCGCCGCAGCCTCGTCGGTGACCGCGCGGCGGAACTGGATGGTGTCCACGATGCGCCAGCGGGCGAAGGCGTCGACCACGAGGCGGCGGTCGTCCAGCGGCGTGACCTCGAGCGCGGTGGTCTCGAGCGGCAGGATGCGGTCCTCGAAGAACACCACGTTCTGGATGAAGGGCAGCTTGAAGCGCAGGCCCGGCTCGGTGATCGGCTCGCCGCGGACCTGCCCGAACTGCAGCACGAGCGCGCGCTTGCGCTCGTCCACGATGAACAGGCTGTTTGCGAGCAGGAACAGCAGCAGGGCCGCGGCGGCCGCGCCGCCGGCGATGAGGCGCTGGTTCATCACTGGGTCCTCCGCGACAGCTCGTTGAGCGGCAGGAAGGGCACAACCCCCTGGGACCCGCCGGCCCCTTCGTCGATCACCACCTTGTTCACGCCGCCGAGCACGCGCTCCATGGTCTCGAGATAGAGGCGCTGGCGCGTGACGTCGGGGGCGAGCCGGTATTCCTCGTAGATCGCCTTGAACCGCTCGGCCTCGCCGGTCGCCTCGTTGACGGTCTGGGCGCGATAGCCCTCGGCCTCCTGGAGGACCTGCGCCGCCGAGCCGCGGGCCTCGGCCAGCGCGCGGTTGGCGTAGGCCTCGGCCTGGCTTTCCTGGGTGTTGCGGTCCTGGGCTGCCGCCTGCACGTCGCGGAAGGCGTCGATCACCTGCGAAGGCGGATCGGCACGGTCGAAGTTCACGCGCAGCACGTTCACGCCGGAATCGTAGCTGTCGAGCGTGGCGCGGATCAGGTCCAGCACCTCCTGGCTGACCAGCGCGCGGTCGCGGTTCAGGATCGGCGACAGCTGCGAACGGCCGATGATCTCGCGCATGGCGCTCTCGGAGACGGCGCGGATGGTCTCCTCCGGCCCCGCGAGGTTGAACAGGAACTTGGGCAGGTCGGCGATGTTCCACACCACCTGGAAGTCGATGTCGACGATGTTCTCGTCGCCGGTCAGCATCAGGCCGCTGTCAGGGTCGCGGCCGCGCACGCGCTGGCTGCTGCCATAGCCGATGTCGACGATGTTCTCGCGGCTGACCGCCCGGATCTCCTTGGTCACGAAGGGCCAGGGGGCGAATTGAAGGCCGGGGCCGCGGGTCCCGATGTGCTGGCCGAACAGCAGTTCGACCGACTGCTCCTCGGGCTTGACGGTGTAGAGCGAACCGAGCACCCACAGCACCACAGCGGCCGCCGCGATGGCGGCGACGCCCTTCCTGCCCAGCGGCGGGATCTGCGGCCCCTTGCCGCCGCCGCCGCCCATGATGACCTTCAGCTTCTCGCGGCCCTGGCGCAGCAGGTCGTCGATGTCGGGCGGCCGGTTTCCGCCGCCGCCGCCGCCGCCTCCGCCGCCCCCCCAGGGGCCGCGGCCGCCCGGGCCGTCGCCTCCGCCGCCGCCCCAGGGGCCGCCGGAATTGTTCTGCCAAGGCATCCGCAGTCCTTCCCATCTCGCGCCGACGCGCCGTTCAGGCCGCCGGTTATAGGTGCGGCGGCCGGCCATCGCAACGCGACGACCGGGACCCGCCCGTTCCTCTAGGTGGCCCCCCGCCCCAAGCGTTCAAGGCGCTGCGGCGACCGGCGCGCGCATCAGCACCAGTTCCTCGGCCGAGGTCGGGTGCACGGCGACGGTGCGGTCAAAATCCACCTTCGTCGCGCCCATCCGCACCGCCACCCCGGCCAGCTGGATCATCTCGGCGGCCGCCGGCCCGACGACATGGACGCCGAGCACGCGCCGCGTGTCGGCGGCGACGATCATCTTCATCAGCATGCGCTCGTCCCGGCCGGCCAGCGTGTTGGCCATCGGCCGGAAGGCGGCGCGATAGACCTCGACCGGCCCCGCCGCGCGCGCGTCCTCCTCCGTCGCGCCGACCGTGCCGATCTCGGGCTGGGTGAAGACGGCGGTCGCCACGTCCGCATGGTCGGCGCGGGTCGGCCTGCCCTCGAACACCGTGGCGGCGAAGGCCGCGCCCTCGCGGATCGCCACCGGCGTCAGCGCCAGCCGGTCCGTCACGTCGCCCACGGCGTAGATCGAGGGCACCGAGGACTGCGAATACGCGTCGACCGCAACCGCGCCGCCCCGCGTCAGGGCGACGCCCGCCTCCTCGAGGCCGAGGCCCGCCGTGGCCGGCCGGCGGCCATGGGCCAGCATCACCGCGTCGGCCTCGATCGCGCCGCCGTCCTTCAGCGTCACGGACAGCGAATCGCCCGCCCGGTCGATGCGCGCGATCGCGGCGTCGAAGCGCAGGTCCACGCCGCGCGCGCGCATCGCCTGCGCCACATGCTCGCGCACCTCGCGGTCGAAGCCGCGCAGGAACAGGTCGCCGCGGTAGAGCTGCGTCGTGCGCGCCCCCAGCCCGTTGAACACCCCGGCGAACTCCGACGCGACATAGCCGCCGCCCTCGATCACCAGCCGGCGCGGGAATTCCGGCAGGTCGAAGATCTCGTTCGAGGTGATCGCGTGTTCGGCCCCCGGGAAATCGGCGGCGGTCGGCGCGCCGCCCGTGGCGATCAGGATGTGCGGCGTCTCGAGAACCCGTCCGGAGGCCAGCCGCACCGAATGCGGACCCGCCACCGTCGCGCGCTCGCGGAACACCGTGACGCACGCGGCGGCGAGGTTGGCGCCGTAGACGCCCTCGAGCCTGGTGATCTCGCGCTCCTTCGCGTCGCGCAGCCGCGCCCAGTCGAAGCGCGCCTCGCCCAGCGTCCAGCCGAAGCCGGCGGCGTCCTCGAAGGCCGTGCGGAAGGCCGAGGCCATCACATACAGCTTCTTGGGGACGCAGCCGCGGATGACGCAGGTGCCGCCCATGCGGAATTCCTCCGCCAGCGCCACGCGCGCCCCCGCCTGCGCCGCCATCCGCGCGGCGCGCACGCCGCCCGAGCCGCCGCCGATCACGACGAGATCGAAGTCGAAGCCAGCCATGGCCGCCCCCTGCCGCTGTCAACCGAACGTTCAGTCCATCGTCAAGTGGCGGCGCGCGCCGCGCGCCGCAACCCCCGTTCAGGCGCAGCCCGCGCCGATCACCTCGGTCGAGCCGTCGGGGTGCCCGATCACCGCGCAGTCGGCGATGCCGACGAACAGGCCGGTCTCGACCACGCCGGGGATGGCGTTCAGCGCCGCGGCCAGCCGCGCGGGCTCGGCGATGGCGCGCAGGTGCAGATCGAGGATGAAGTGCCCGCCATCGGTGACGAAGGGCGTGTCGCGGGCCAGCCGCAGCGCTGTGCCGCGCCCCTCGACCGCCTGGTCGGACAGCAGGCGCTCGACGATGGCCTTGGTCGTCTCCCAGCCGAAGGGCACCACCTCGATGGGCAGAGGGAAGGCCCCGAGGCGGTCGACGCGCTTGCCGGCATCCGCGATCACCACCATGCGGTCCGAGGCGCAGGCGACGATCTTCTCCTGCAGCAGCGCGCCGCCGCCGCCCTTGATGAGCGACAGCGCGCCGTCCAGCTCGTCCGCCCCGTCCACGGTGAGGTCGAGCCACCCCGCCTCGTCCAGCGTGGTCAGCGGCACGCCCTGCTGTTCGGCCAGCTCGCCGGTGCGCAGCGAGGTCGGCACCCCGATCACGCCGCGCAGGGCGCCGCTGCGCAGCCGCTCGCCCAGGCCGCGCACGAACCAGTCCGCGGTCGAGCCGGTTCCCAGCCCGACGCGCATCTTCGGCTCGACGAAATCGAGCGCGCGATGGGCCGCGGCCCGCTTGGCGGCGTCCGCCGGCGACAGTTCCCTGACCATCTCGCTCCCCCCTCGGCGCGCGGCGCAGTATAGGCTACGGACGGATGCGCGCCAGCGCCGCGGCGCGGCCGTCCCCGTCGGCGGCGCATCTTGTCGGCCGACGGCGCCGCGGGCAGAGTGCGATGCCCGAGATACGGCGCGGACCGGCGCGGGATCAGGGGGGCGGGCACGATGGCCGTGAGCGTCTTCGAACTGTTCAAGATCGGCGTCGGCCCATCCTCGAGCCACACCATGGGCCCGATGACCGCGGCCGGCCGGTTCCTCGCGCTGCTTCGCGATCCCGCCCTGCGCCCGCCCGGGGCCGGCGCGCCGGCGCATCTTACCTGCCGGCTGCACGGCTCGCTCGCCCACACCGGCAAGGGCCACGCCACCGACCGGGCGGTGATCCTGGGCCTGTGCGGGTTCTCGCCCGAGACGCTGGACGCGGAGGCCGCCGCCGCGGCCGAGGCCGCCGTGCGGGCGCGCGGGCGGGTCGAGCCGCCGGGCCTGCCCGCGATGGACTTCGCCCCCGGGCGCGACTTGGTGTTCGACTACGGCCCGGCGCTGGCGGGCCACGCCAACGCCCTGACCCTCGAGGCCCGCGACGCGCGCGCGGCGGTGGTGGCGCGCGAGGTGTATTACTCGGTCGGCGGGGGGTTCGTGCTGACCGAGCGCGAACTGGCGGCCGGCGCGGCGGACCGGGGCGCCGCGGCGCTTCCGCACCCGTTCCGCACCGCGGCCGAATTGCTGGCGATGGGCGAGGCCTCGGGCCTGTCCATCGCCGCCATGACCCGCGCCAACGAGGCCGCGCGCCATCCAGGCCGCGACATCGACGCGGGGCTCGACCGGCTGCTGGCGGTGATGGACGCCTGCATCGACCGCGGGCTTTCTGCCGGCGGCGAACTGCCGGGCGGCCTGCGCGTCAGGCGCCGGGCGGCCGGGATCGCCCGCCAGCTTCAGGCCGAGCGGGGCCTCAACCGCGCCCCGCCCCATGCCGCGACCGAATGGCTGTCGGCCTATGCGATGGCGGTGAACGAAGAGAACGCGGCCGGCGGGCAGGTGGTGACCGCGCCCACCAACGGCGCGGCGGGCGTGATGCCGGCCGTCCTGCGCTACTGGCGCGACCATGTGCCGGGGGCCGACCCCGAGGCCCGGCGCGACATGCTGCTGACCGCGGCGGCCGTGGGCGGGCTGATCAAGACCAACGCCTCGATCTCGGGCGCGGAATGCGGCTGCCAGGCCGAGGTCGGCTCGGCCGCGGCGATGGCGGCCGCGGCGCTGGCCGCCGCGATGGGGGGCAGCAACGCGCAGATCGAGAACGCCGCGGAGATCGCGCTCGAGCACCATCTGGGCATGACCTGCGACCCGGTGGCCGGCCTCGTGCAGGTGCCCTGCATCGAACGCAACGGGCTGGGCGCGGTGAAGGCGGTGGCGGCCGCGGCGCTGGCGCTGCGCGGCGACGGCACGCATCTCGTCTCGCTGGACGCCTGCATCGAGACCATGCGCCAGACCGGCCGCGACATGGGCGAGAAGTACAAGGCGACCTCGCTCGGCGGGCTTGCCGTCAACGTGCCGAATTGCTGACCGCCGCAGCCGCAATCCGCGCCCCCGACCGCACCATGGCCGGGATCGGCCTGATGCTGGCCTTCTGCCTCGTGGCGCCGGGCATCGACCTCGCGGCCAAGGCGGCCTCCGCGCACGCGAGCCCGCTGCAGATCGCGCTGGCGCGGTTCGGCGTGCAGACGGCGCTGCTGCTGCCGCTGGCCGCGGCGCTGGGGCGGCTGCGCCTGCCGGACCGGCGGGCCGCCGGCGCCCATGCCCTGCGCGGCGCGCTGCTGGCGCTGGCGACCTGGCTGATCGTCACGGCGCTGGCGCGCATGCCCATCGCCGACGTGTTCGCGATCTTCTTCGTCGAGCCGCTGATCCTGACGCTGCTGTCGCCGTGGCTTTTGGGCGAGCGCGTGGGCTGGCGGCGGCTCGCGGCCTGCGGGGCGGGGTTCCTCGGCGCGCTGCTGGTGATCCGCCCGGGACTCGACGCCTTCGGCTGGATCGCGCTGGCCCCGCTGGGCGCGGCGCTGGCCTTCGCGCTTTACCTCGTCCTCACGCGGCGGCAGGCGCAGGGCACGGACGGGGTGTCGATGCAGCTCTGGGCCGGCGCGGCGGGCGTGGCCACGCTGGCCGCGCTCATGGCGGCCGGCGCGGGGCGGGCGGGCTTCGCCTATGCCGCGCTGCCGGACCCGACCCTGTGGCTGCTGGCCGCGGCCGGGGCCTGCTCGGCGGCGTCGCATCTGCTGATCGTGGCGGCCTTCGCCCGCGCCCCGGCCTCGGTGCTGGCCCCGTTCCAGTATCTGGAACTGCCGGTCCTGGCGCTCGCGGGCTGGGCCCTGTTCGCGGAGGCCCCCGCGCCAACGACGCTGGCGGGCATGGGCGTGATCGTCGGCGCCGGCCTCTACGTCTTCGCCCGCGAGCGGCGGCTCAGCGCAGGCTCGTGAGCGCGGCGTCCAGAAACCGCGCCTCGAGGATCGCCGCCATGCCGGGCCCGTCGAAATCCGCCGAGACATCGGCGGCCGTGGCCCGGTTCGACGTCCCGATGCGCAGCCCCGGCGCGAAGTCCAGCCCCGCCAGCGGCCATTCCAGCCCCGCCGACCCCAGCCCGCGCAGCGGCGCCAGCGGAAAGAAGCTGACCCGCGCCCCGGGCTCCAGCGCGGCCCGCCAGCGCGGCGGGGCCATGAACACCGCATCCAGAGGCCCCAGCAGCACCGCGCGCTTGGCCGGCCGGCGCATCAGCGCGTGCAGCGCCGCCAGCGTGTGGTCGAAGCGCAGCCCGGTGAAGCCGACGCCGACATAGAAGGGCGCGTCGGTGGCGTAGAGGCATTTCTCGAGGTCGGTGGTGTCCTGCTCGGCGATGCGCAGCAGGCGCGCCCCGGCGCGGGACAGGCCCTCGGCGTCCGCGACCGAATCCATGTCGCCGATCACCGCGTCGGGCGTCACGCCCCATGCGCGCAGGATGTTGGCGCCGCCATCGGCCGCGACGACATGGCCGCACAGCGCGCGCGCCGCGTCGAAGGACGCGCGCGCCACCTCTCCCCCGCCGACCAGCGCGACGCCGCCGGGAAAGCGGAAGGCGGGATCAGCGTCCAGCGCCGGGACCGGGCGGCTGGGCGGCGGGGTCGTCGCGCCCGACGCCGCGGAACACCGCCCGGAACGGCAGGGCCCAGGCGACGCCCAGCACGGTGTAGACCAGAAGCTCGGCCGCCAGCGGCAGGCGCGGGATCTGGTCCATCAGCCAGACCGCCCCCATCACATAGGCGGGCAGCCAGACCAGCAGCAGCAGCAGCGACAGGCGGCGGCGTCGGGTGTATGTCATGGCAGGGGTTCTAGGCCCGCCCCCGCCCGGTTTCAACGCGGCCCGCGCCGCGCCCGCATGACGGCCATGCGACGGGGCGGGCGGGGGCGGGATGGCCAAGGCGTCGCGAAGCTGTCATAGCCTGCATCGGCCAGGCGGCTTTGCGCCGCTTCATCCAGCGTCCGCGCCTCCGGCCGGACCTCGCGCGACCCGCGGCCCCGCCGCGCCTGCGCAAACCCCGGGAGAACCCCATGCGCATCCGCATCGGCTGCGAGATCAGCTATGACCTGCCCATGCCGACGCCGATGATCGCGCTGCTGAACGCGCATTACTCGGTGGTCGGGCGGCTCGAACGCCCCGACCTGCTGTCGACCAGCCCCGCGGTGCCGGTCGAGGCCTATCGCGACGGTTTCGGCAACTGGTGCGCGCGGTTCACCGCGCCGGCCGGCCGCTTCACGCTGCGCACCGACGGGGTGATCCGCGACGACGGCGCGCCCGATGCGGTCGCGCCCGACGCGATCCAGCACGCCGTCGAGGACCTGCCGTCGGAGACGCTGCAATACCTGCTCGGCAGCCGCTACTGCGAGACGGACGTGCTGTCCGACGAAGCCTGGCGGCTGTTCGCGCACACGCCCCCCGGCTGGGCCCGCGCGCAGGCGGTGTGCGACCATGTGCACAACCACATCGCCTTCGACTACATGCAGGCCCGCGCCACGCGCACAGCGGCCGAGGCCTGGCGCGAGGGCGTGGGCGTCTGCCGCGACTATGCCCACCTCGCCATCGCCTTCCTGCGCGCGCTGAACATCCCGGCGCGCTACTGCACCGGCTATGTCAGCGACATCAACCTCGCGCCGCCCTACGGACCGATGGATTTCGCGGCATGGGTCGAGGTGTATCTGGGCGGGCGCTGGCGCACCTTCGACCCGCGCAACAACGCGCCGCGCTGGGGGCGCATCCTCATCGCCACGGGCCGCGACGCGGCCGACGTGCCGCTGACCCACAGCTTCGGCCCCGCGATCCTCGCCGGCTTCACGGTCTGGTGCGACGAGACGGCCGACTGACCGGCGCGGGGCTCAGGCAACCGCCTGTGCCGGCCCGGCCCGGAGCACGGCCCCCAGCGCCTCGGCCAGCGCCTCGGGGCGCACGGGCTTGGGCAGGTGGCGGTCGAAGCCCGCCGCCGCCAGCGCCGCCACCTGCTCGTCCATCGCGTGGCCGGTGCAGGCGATGGCCGGAAGCGGTCGCCGCCCCGCCTGCGCCTCGCGCACGCGCAGCGCGGCGAGCGTCTCCTCGCCGCCCATGCCGGGCATGACGACATCGAGCAGCAGCACGTCGAAGTCGTCGCGCGCCGACAGGATCGCGAGCGCCGCCTCGCCGCTGTCGGCGGTCTCGACGGCCGCGCCCATCGCGGCCAGCAGCCCGGAGATGACCGCCCGATTGATCTCGTTGTCGTCGACGGCCAGGACGCGCAGCCCGTCGAACCGCGCAGCCGCCGCGGCCTGCGGCGCTGCGCCCGCCGCGGCGGCGCGCAGCGGCAGGTCGACGGTGAAGACCGACCCCTCGCCCTTCTGCGAGGCGACATTGACCGCGCCGCCCATCGCCTCGGCCACGGTGCGCACGATCGCGAGGCCGAGGCCGGTGCCGCCCGCGCGCTCCGCCGCCGTCCCGCCGAGCTGCTCGAAGGGGCGGAAGGCGGCCTCGGCCTCCTCGGGTGTCAGGCCCGTGCCGGTGTCGCGCACCTCGAGCCGGATGCGGTCCGCCTCGCGCGCGTCCAGCGCGATGGTCACGCCGCCCTCGCGGGTGAACTTCAGCGCGTTGGACACGAGGTTATGCAGCACCGCCTCGACCCGCGCGGCGTCGCCCATGCGCCAGACCGCCTCGCCGCGGATCTCGACGTCGAACGCGAGGCCGCGCCGCGCGGCCAGCGCCGCGTGGATGCGGCGCACGCGGTCGGCCGTCTCGGCGACCGAGAAGCGCTGGGTCTCCAGCGTCATCCGGCCCGCCTCGATCTTCGCGACGTCCAGCACGTCGTTGATCGTGGCCAGCAGCACGCCGGCCGAGGCGCGGATGGCGGACAGCATGCGCGCCTGGTCGGGGTCGAGCGCGGTGTCGGCCATCAGGTCGGCCATCCCGATCACGCCGTTCATCGGGTTGCGGATCTCGTGGCTCATGGCCGCGAGGAAGCGCGACTTGGCGGCGTTGGCGGCGCGCGCCTGCCCCAGGCTTTCCTCCGCCTCGGCCGTCGCGGCACGCACCCGCGCCTCGAGCTGGTCGAGCACGGCGCGGCGCTGCCCCTCCGCGGCGGCGCGCGCCGCCTCGGCCTCCAGAAGACGCAGGCGCAGGGCCTCCAGCCCGCACGCGGCGGTCGCGACCTCGTCCGCCCTGTCGATCCATGGAACGGGGGCGGCGAGATCGCCCTCGGCCATGCCGGCCAGCCGGGCGTTCAGCGCGCCGAGCCCGCGCAGACCCCGCCCCACCAGCGCCCAGGCCAGCGGCGCGGCGACCAGCAGCACAAGCAGCGCGGCGACAGCGAATTCCACGCCCACATGGCGCAGCAGATGCCGGACTTCGGCCTCGCGCACGCCGACATAGACCGCGCCCTCCACCCCGCCATCCGGGCCGAACACCGGCGTGTAGGATGTCAGGTAGGCCTGCCCGAGGATGTCCGCCGCCCCGACATAGGGCCGCCCCTCGGCCAGCGCCGCATGCGCGGGACCCGCCGTGTCCAGCAGCGTGTCCACCGCGCTGTCGCCCCCGGCGGTTCGGACGGTGGTGGCCACCCGATGGAACATGCCGTCGGGCGCGCGCAGGAACAGCGTCGCGGTCTGGCCGCTGAGCGCGGCGAGCCGCTCGGTCAACAACGTCTCCTCACCCAGCGGCGGTTCGGACCACCACAGCCGCCGCAGCTGCCCATCGGCCCCGAATTCGGCCTCGATCGACGTGGACGCCGCATCCAACACAGCCGCCGCGAGGCCCGGCGCCCGCGCGAGGCGGTTCAGCGCCGCCCCGCGCTCGACATGCGCGTCATGCGCGACCACCAGTGCGGCGACGATGGCCGCGAAGCCGAGCGTGACGGCGACGGCCAGCGCCGTGAAGCGCGTCCGCAGCGTCGTGGGATAGGCCTGTCGGAGCGCGCGCCACATGCCCCTCGTGATGGCGCACGCACCTTGCCGAAGGGTGAAGGTTCGGGGCCCTCACAGATCGGGGTAGCTGTGGCCCTCGCCGTCCTTGCCGGGATGCGTCACCGCGCCCTCGCGCGCCCCGCCGACCAGCTGGGCGAATTTCCAGATCGCGCCCGAGCCGTAGATCGTGGCGCGCGGGCCGGCCCAGGCCTTGCGCCGATCCTTCAGCTCCTTCTTCGTCAGCTTGACCTCCAGCACGCCCTTCTTCGCGTCGATCCTGATGATGTCGCCGTCGCGGATCAGCGCGATGGGGCCGCCCACCGCGGCCTCGGGGCCGACATGGCCGACGCAGAAGCCGCGCGTCGCCCCGGAGAACCGCCCGTCGGTGATCAGCGCCACCTTCGACCCCATCCCCTGGCCCGAGATAGCGGCGGTGGTGGCCAGCATCTCGCGCATGCCGGGGCCGCCCTTCGGCCCCTCGTTGCGGATCACCAGCACCTCGCCTTCCTCGTAGGCGCGGGCCTTCACGGCCTCGAAGGCCTCCTCCTCGGACTCGAACACGCGCGCCGGGCCGGTGAAGGTCAGCTTCTTCATGCCGGCGACCTTCACGATGGCCCCGTCGGGGGCGAGGTTGCCCTTCAGCCCCGCCACGCCGCCCGTCGGCGACAGGGGCTTGGCGATGCTGTGGATCACCCGGCCGTCCGGCACGCCGGGGATGGACTCGAGGTTCTCGGCCATGGTGCGGCCCGTCGCGGTCATGGCGTCGCCGTGCAACAGGCCGGCGTCCAGCAGCATCTTCAGCACGACCGGCACGCCGCCGGCCTCGTAGAGGTCCTTGGCGACGTATTTCCCGCCGGGCTTCAGGTCGACGAAATAGGGGGTGGAGCGGAAGATCTCGCAGACGTCGAACAGGTCGAAGCGGATGCCTGCCTCATGGGCGATGGCGGGCAGGTGCAGCCCGGCATTGGTGCTGCCGCCGGTGCAGGCGACGATGCGGGCGGCGTTCTCCAGCGCCTTGATCGTGACGATGTCGCGGGCGCGGATGTTGCGCGCCACCAGTTCCATCACCGCCCGCCCCGAGGCCTCGCAGAACTGGTCGCGGCTTTCATAGGGCGCCGGCGCGCCCGAGGAATTGGGCAGCGCCAGCCCGATGGCCTCGGACACGCAGGCCATGGTGTTGGCGGTGAACTGGCCGCCGCAGGCCCCGGCCGAGGGGCAGGCGACGCGCTCGAGCTTCTCCAGCTCGCAGGTCGACATCTGCCCGGCCTGGTGCCGGCCCACGCCCTCGAACACGTCCTGCACGGTCACGTCGCGGCCCTCGAACCGGCCGGGCAGGATCGAGCCGCCATAGATGAACACGCTCGGCACGTTCAGGCGCACCATCGCCATCATCATGCCCGGCAGCGACTTGTCGCAGCCCGCCAGCCCCACCAGCGCGTCGTAGGCGTGGCCGCGCATGGTGAGTTCCACCGTGTCGGCGATGGCGTCGCGGCTGGGCAGCGAGGACCGCATCCCCTCATGGCCCATGGCGATGCCGTCGGTGACGGTGATGGTGGTGAACTCGCGCGGGGTGCCGCGCGCCTCCTTCACGCCCAGCTTCACCGCCTGCGCCTGACGGTTCAGCGCGATGTTGCAGGGCGCGGCCTCGTTCCAGCAGGTGGCGACGCCGACGAAGGGGCGGTGGATCTCCTCGTCCGTCAGGCCCATCGCATAGAAATAGCTGCGGTGGGGCGCCCGCGACGGCCCCTCGGTGACATGGCGGCTGACGAGGCGGGACTTGTCGAAGACGGGGGCGTCCATGGGGCGGGCTCCGGGGGCTGGCATGCGGGCCGCGCACCATAAGCGCGCCCCGCCCGGCGGGGCAATCCGGCCCGCCGGGCGGGGCGCGCCCGGCGATGCGCCGGCCGCAATCCCGCTTCCCGCCCCGCGGGGTTACGCAAGCGGCCCCGAGGGCGCACATTCCCCTCATGGCGGCCACGAGACCGCGACAACCGGAGGAACGACATGACCACCGAAGGCAAGAACCCGCTCGACCATGTCGACGAGACGTCCGACGCGACCCGTTCGGCCCGCTTCGCCGAGATCGAGCGCCGCGAAGGCGAGGGCCCGGGCGCCAAGGAGATGGCGCTGACGCGCAAGCCCCGGGACGAGGATGCGGCGCTGACCGCGCGCCGGCTTCTCGAGGTCGAGCGCCGCGGCGAAGGCTGACGGGCCGGCCCCGGCCGGGGCCTTGGCCCGACGGCCGCGGGCTGCGCCCGGCCCCCGTCGGGGACGGCGGCCTCAGGCCGCGTCCCTGAGGTCCACGGCCGGGTCGGCGATCCGGTCGGGATCGGGCGAGACGCCGCCCTCGAGCCAGCGCTTGGCCGTCATGTAGGCGCGCGGATCGTTCATCGCGTCGACCGCCAGCAGCCGCCCCGCCCCGAAATACCAGACCGACCGCGCCCCGTCGCGCGCGCCCGGACGGGTCTCGATGCGGTCCCACCCCGCGTTCAGCCCCGCGATCTGCAGCTTCACGTCGTACTGGTCGGACCAGAACCACGGCACGGGGTCGTAGGCGACGGGCAGGCCCAGCATCGCCGCCGCCGCCGCCTTGGCCTGGTCGATGGCGTTCTGCACCGACTCCAGCCGGATGCGCCGCCCGCGCCACGGGAACGAGGCGCAGTCGCCCGCGGCGAAGATCGCCGGGTCCGAGGTGGCGCAGAAGGCGTCGACCGCGATGCCGTTCTCCAGCGCCAGCCCCGCCCCCGCGGCCAGCCCGTCGTTCGGCAGCACGCCGATGCCGACCAGCGCGAAATCGGCCTCGAGCCGCGTGCCGTCCGCCAGGGTTGCGCCCGCGACGCGCCCCGCCCCGCCGGTCAGGCGCTCAAGCCCCACCCCCTCGCGGATGCGCACGCCATGGGCCGCGTGCAGCGCACGGAAATAGTCCGAGGTCTGCGGCGAGGCGACCCGGCCGAGGATGCGCGGCGCGGCCTCGACCAGATCGACCGCCAGGCCCTTCGCCGCCGCCACCGCCGCGGCCTCGAGCCCGATGTAGCCCCCGCCCACGATCAGCGCCCGCCGCCCCGGCGCGAAATCGGCAGCCATCGCATCGACATCGGCCAGCGTTCGCACGGGATGCACGCCAGCCAGATCGCCGCCCTGCGCGGCGGGCAGCAGGCGCGGCCGCGTGCCGGTGGTCAGCGCCAGCCGGTCCCAGCCCAGCGCCCGCCCGTCGGCGAGCCGCACGGTCCGGTCCGCGCGGTCGATGGCCAGCGCGGGCACGCCCAGCGCCAGTTCGATGCGCTGCTCGGCATAGAATTCCGGCGGCCGCAGCCACAGGCGTTCGGCCGTCATCTCGCCCAGCAGGTATTTCTTGGACAGCGGCGGGCGCTGGTAGGGGGGCGCGTCCTCCTCGCCCACCAGCGTCAGGCGGCCGTCGAAGCCGCCGGCCCGCAGCGCCGCGGCCAGCTCCGCCCCCGCCTGCCCCGCGCCGATCACGACGATGCTCTCGACCATGCCGCCCTTCCGCCCTTAACCGGTCCCGGGCGCGCGGGCGCGCGCCTTGCGGGGCCGTTCCCCCGGCCCCTGCGCAACGGACAGCCGCGCGCCGCCCCGACCGCATCGAGATCGAGAACCGGTGCCGGGTCAACCCGGCCGTCCCGCCCGCGCTTCGTCGCCCCTGCGGCGCATCCGCTCGTCCGGATGAGCCGGACCTCGGGGCAGCCGCGCCCGGTCGGCGCCGGGTCCGCGGCCCCACCGGAACCGCAGCCTCGGCCGGCGGGGGCCGCGTGGCCTTCGTCGCCGAAGCCCGTGCCCGGCCGCCGCGGACCTCGCATCGCGCGAACCGGTCCAAGGGGCCGCCCCGTCCGGGCAGGCCCGGACCGCCGCGCAGGCGTCGGCGGGCGCGGCGCGCTGCGCCCCGGCGCGGCGGCGGACCGCGATCCCGGCATGACCCCTCATGGCGCGAGCGGACCGCAGGGCGCGCGGCCGTAGCCCCAGCGCCACGGCAGCCCCGTGCAGGGGCCGCCGCCGAGGCGCACGGCAATGAACATGGCCTGCGCCGCCGCCGCGGCGGCAGGCCGCGCGAGGTCGGGCGCGAGGCCGAAGGCGCTGTCGCCGAGGGTGTCGCGCACGCAGGCCCGCAGCGCCGCGTCGGCCGCGAGGCGCGCGTCGAAACCGGCGTCCGGGTCGGGGTCGCCGCCCGCCGCATGGTAAAGCCGGTCATGCGCGACACAGCATGCCTGCCATGGCGGCGCGTCGCCCTGCATGGCCGCGAAGGCGGGAAAGCGCGTCGCCGCGAAGCTCCAGACGGCCGACAGGCCGCCGCTGCACCCGTCGGTCGCGAAAGGGCTCAGCGCGTCGCCCGAGGCGGCCCGCGCCGCGGCCAGCGCGCGATGCGCCGGCAGTTCCGCGGCGCGGTCGATCCGCCAGTCCTGCGCCGCGGCCGGCGTCGCGGCGGCCAGCAGCGCCGCGAAAAGGTCAGGGAGACGCGGCACGCGCGCCTCCCGGGCGCTGCTCGACGCCGAACAGGTCGGCGGCCAGCAGCGCCAGCCGCTCGGCGGCGGTCATCTCGGCGCGCGCGGCCAGCACGGCGCGCGCGCGCTCCGGCGCATCGGTGATCAGCCCCGAGACGCCGAGGGACACGAAGCGCGACATCGCCACGGGATCGTTGACCGTCCAGACATGAAGATCGCGGCCGGCGCGCTGCGCCCGCCGGATCAGCGGCGCCGCGGCAAGGCGCGTGCCGACGGCCAGGAAATCGGCATCGAGCCGCGCCAGATCGCCCAGCGCGGTCGCCGCCAGCAGGCCCACCCGCCAGTCCGGCCGCAGCGCCTTCATCCGCGCCGCCGAGGCGTGGTCGAGCGACATCACCGCGATGCTGCCGGTCATGCCGGCCGCCTCGACGATCTCCGCGACGCGGGCCTCGAGCCGGACGGCGTGCCCGTAATGCTTCAGCTCGATCAGCAGTTTGGCGCGCCCGCGCACCGCCTCCAGCGCCTCCTCCAGCGTCGGCGCCGCCACCCCCGCGAAGCCCCCGCCGAAGGGCGTGCCGATGTCGATGGCCCGCACCTCGTCCAGCGTGGCGTCGGCGACCCGCAGCGGCACGCCGGCGAGCTTCATGAAATCGCGGTCGTGCATCAGGACCACCGCGCCGTCGGCGGTCTCCTGCACGTCGATCTCGATCCAGTCGGCGCCGGCGTCGATCCCCATCTCGATGGCGGGCAGGCTGTTCTCGGGGGCCGCGCCGTGGCCGCGATGCGCGATCACCGCCACGTCGTCGCGGGCGCGCAGCCCGGGCGACAGGGCGACGCCCGCCGCGATCGCGCCGGCGACGCCCGCCCCGAGCAGCAGCGCGCCCTTGGACAGGCGGCGCGGCGCGGCCGCCGCGGCCGGAGGCAGGTCCTCCGTGCCGCCGAGGCCCGCATGGGCGCTGCCCAGCAGGCTCGCGAGGCTGCCCGTCACGACGGCAGCCGTCAGGACGTTGACGGCGGCCGTCGCCGCAATGGCCGCGAGCACGTGGAAGGCCACGGATTGCAGGCCCGCATCCGAAGACGGCGCCAGGGCCCGCGCCGCCAGCCCCGCCAGCGTCGCGCCGGCGAGCGTCAGCCCGAAGGCCGCGACCGCCCATGACCCGAGCCAGGATGCGACCCGCAGGCGCCGCCCCGCCGTCAGCCGCGCGCTTTCGCCCAGCGCCGCCCGCGCCCCCAGCCCGCCGAGCACCACGGCCGGCAGCGCCAGCGCCCATGCCGCGAGGCGCTCGCCGAGAACGGCCGCAAGCCCGAGCGCGAGCGCGCCCCCCAGGGCCGCGGCGCGCAGGAACTCGGGCGGCCTCTCGGCGAGGTAGAAGTTGATGTCATGCGCGCCCAGCAGCGCCCGCGCCGCGAGGAACCCTGCCACCAGGAAGGGCGCCGCCCGCAGAAGCAGGCGCAGGGCCAGAAGGCCCGCCAGCGCGAGGATGGCCGGGATCCGGCCTGCGATGCGCCGAAGCGCGCGCAGGACGGAGGGCGCGGCGCCCCGCCGCGCATCGGCGTCGAGGGCGATCATCGCCGCAAGCCCGACCGTGTTCGCGGTGATCAGCACCGCGACCATGGCGAGCGCCGCAAGAAACCCCGCGGGCGACAGCAGAAGGCGCGCGATGTCCTGATCGGCCACCGCCGGCGCGCCGGACAGGCCCGCCGCCAACCGCGCCGCGAGGGCCATGATCGGCGCCAGCACCGCCGCGCCGAGGGCCGTGGCCGCAAGGTGCAGCGCGAGGAAGGGCGTCCTCAGCGCCCAGGCGCGGGCGACCACTGCGCCGGCTGTCGCCATGACGACCATCGAGCCATCCTCCTGCAGCGACCGCTCCCGTGCGCGCCGCGTCGCCAGGGCAGCCTCTAGGGCCGCGCCGCCGGCCCCGCAACGACCGCCGCGAGGCCGGTGCGCGGACATGGGGCCGCTGCGCGGATCGCGTCGCGGCGCGATCCGCGCAGCGGGGGATCGGTCGCCGGGTCGCGGGTGCCGGTGTCCCGGCGGTTCGGCGACTGCGGCCGCCGCGCCGGTCGCGGGCCATGTCAGCGCTGCCGGGTCTCCCAGTCCGGGTGGCGCCAGGGACGGTCGTTGGCCCGCGGCAGCGGCTGCCGGCCCAGGATGTGGTCGGCGGCCTTCTCGCCGGTCAGGATCGAGGGCGCGTTCAGGTTGCCGTTGGTGATGCGGGGGAAGATCGAGCTGTCGGCCACGCGCAGGCCCTCCACGCCGATCACGCGGCACTGCGGGTCCACCACCGCCCCCGGGTCGTCGCGCCTGCCCATGCGGCAGGTGCCGCAGGGGTGATAGGCGCTCTCGGCATGGTCGCGGACGAAGCCGTCGATCTCGTCGTCGGAGCGGACATCGGCGCCGGGCTGGATCTCGAACTTCACATGCTCGGCCATGGCGGGCTGCGCGAAGATCTCGCGCGTCAGCCGGATGCAGGCGCGGAAGTCGATCCAGTCCTGTTCGTGGGACATGTAGTTGAACCGGATGCGCGGCGGGACGTCGGGGTCGCCCGACCGCAGGGTGACCGCGCCGCGCGAGGGCGACCGCATCGGTCCGACATGGGCCTGGAAGCCGTGCCCGGCCGCGGCCGCCCTGCCATCGTAGCGCACGGCGATGGGCAGGAAGTGAAACTGGATGTCGGGATAGGGCACGCCGGCGCGCGAGCGGATGAAGGCCGCGCTCTCGAACTGGTTCGAGGCCCCGAGGCCGCTGCGCGTGAACAGCCACTGCGCGCCGATCATCGCCTTGCCGAGCAGGTTCCAGTAGCGGAACAGCGTGATCGGCCGCTTCGCCGCGAACTGGGCGTAGACCTCGAGATGGTCCTGGAGGTTGGCGCCGACGCCGGGACGGTCCGCCACCACCTCGATGCCGTGTTCGGCCAGATGCGCGGCCGGGCCGACGCCCGACAGCATCAGCAGCTTCGGCGAGTTGATCGAGGAGGCGGCGAGGATCACCTCGCGCGCGGCGCAGATGGTCTCGACGCGGCCGCCGCGCGCCACCTCGACGCCGACGGCGCGGCCCCGCTCGATCACGACGCGGCGGGCGAAGGCGCGGACCAGCGTGCAGGTGTCGCGTTTCAGCGCCGGCCGGAGATAGGCGTTGGCGGCCGACCAGCGCACGCCCCTCCAGACGGTCTGCTCCATGGGGCCGAACCCCTCCTGCCGCGCCCCGTTGTAGTCGGCGGTCACGCCATAGCCGGCCTGCCGGCCGGCCTCGACGAAGGCGTGGAACAGCGGGTTCCGCCGCGGGCCGCGGGTGACGTGCAGCGGGCCGTCCGCGCCGCGCCAGGCCGGGTCCCCGCCATGGCCGCCGTCGTGCCAGTGCTCCATCCGCCGGAAATAGGGCAGCACGTCGGCAAAGGCCCAGCCCTCCGCGCCGGCCTCGGCCCAGTGGTCGAAGTCGAGCGCGTGGCCGCGCACATAGACCATGCCGTTGATCGAGGACGATCCGCCGACCACCTTGCCGCGCGGCGTGACGATCCTGCGGCCGCCCAGATGCGGCTCCGGCTCCGACGAGAAGCCCCAGTCGTAGCGCGCCATGTTCATCGGGTAGCTGAGCGCCGCCGGCATCTGGATCAGCGGGCCCCGATCCGACCCGCCATGCTCGACGACCAGCACCGAGCGCCCCGCCTCGGCCAGCCGGTAGGCGATCGCGCAGCCGGCCGAACCGGCGCCGACGACGACATAGTCCGCCTGCATGGCGGCGCCCCCGCTCATGCCGGGCCACCGCGGCGGGTCATGACCGCCCGTCGGCCAGCACCGTGGGCGGCGCGGGCGGGGATCGCGTCTCGGGCGGCTGATGCATCCGGCATGGCGGCTCCTCGGGCCGGGTCGGGGCGCCGTTCAGGCGCGCGCTGCGCGCTGCGCCGGCGCGGTCTCCGCCGGGGCGAGGCGGGCGACGTAGTCGAGCGCCAGCGCGGTCGCCCGGTCGGGGTCCGGCCGGGCGGCGCGATCGAGGCTCTGGCGGATGTAGAGCCCGTCGATCAGCGCCGCGACGCCCTCGGCGGCCCGCTCGGCATCCGCGCCGACCAACGGGCGAAGGCCCGCGAGCAGGTTCGAGCGCAGGCGGCGCTTGTAGATCGCAAGCAGCCGCGCAGCCTCGGGTTCGCGCTGGGCATTGACATAGAACAGAAGCCAGGCGGCGATCACCGCGGGTCGGAACTGCGTCGGCGCGAAGCTCGCGCGCACCACCGCCTCGACCCGCGCGCGCGGCGTGCGCGCCGTCGCCAGCGCCGCGCGCGCGTCGGCCGAATAGATCGACAGGATCCGGCGCATGGCGGCGAGGAGGATCCGCTCCTTCGCGCCGAAGTAATGATGCGCCAGCGCCGCCGAGACGCCGGCGCGCCGCGCGATGCGGCCGACCGTGACATTCAGCGACCCGCTCGCGCCGATCTCCTCGATCGCCGCCTCGATGAGGCTCGCGCGCCGCATCGGCTCCATTCCGGTCCTTGGCATGACCTGCTCCCGAGGGCCCGTCGCGATCGCGGGGGGCCGCCGCGACAGGGTGGCCGATTCTTGCTTGACCGGTCAATCAACCTCCCGCAGCGTTGGGCGCATCGACGAACCAGTCAGGGGAGAGCGACCATGACGCTCCGACGGACGGCGTCCATTCTGGTGCTGATCGCCGCGGCCGGCGCCGCCTTCGCCGAGGAGCCCGCGCAGTGCCGCGCGGTCACCTTCTCGGATGTCGGCTGGACCGACATAACCGCCACCACCGCCGCGGCGACCGTGGTGCTCGAGGCGCTGGGCTACGAGACCGACATCAAGGTTCTGTCGGTGCCGGTCACCTACAAGTCGCTCGAAGGCGGCGACGTCGACGTGTTCCTGGGCAACTGGATGCCGACGATGGAGGCCGACATCGCGCCCTACCGCGAGGCCGGCACCGTGGACACGGTGCGCGCCAACCTCACCGGGGCCAAGTACACCCTCGCCACCAACGCCGCCGGCGCGGCGCTCGGCATCCGCGACTTCGCCGACATCGCGACCCATGCCGCCGCCCTGGACGGCACGATCTACGGGATCGAGCCGGGCAACGACGGCAACCGGCTGATCCTCGACATGATCGCGGCCGACGCCTTCGGGCTGGGCGGCTTCGCCCTGCGCGAAAGCTCCGAGCAGGGCATGCTGGCGCAGGTGGGCCGGGCGGACCGCCGCGGCGAGCCGGTCGTGTTCCTGGGCTGGGAGCCCCACCCGATGAACGCCAGCTTCGACCTCGCCTACCTCACTGGCGGCGACGACTGGTTCGGCCCCGATTTCGGCGGGGCGACGGTCTACACCAACACCCGCGCCGGCTTCGTCGCCGAATGTCCCAATGTCGGCAGGTTCCTGCAGAACCTCTCTTTCTCCCTGCCAATGGAGAACGAGATCATGGGCGCGATCCTCGACGGGGGGCAGGACCCCGCAGTGGCGGCGACGGCCTGGCTGCGGGCCAACCCGGAGGCGGCCGCGGCCTGGCTCGCGGGCGTGACGACCGTCGACGGCGGCGACGCCCCGGCCGCCCTGAAGGCCGCGCTGGCGCAGTGACGCCCGCCGCCCGGCGAGGACGCCGGCGCCGGGCCGTCCGCGCGAGGGGGATCCCGCCATGGAATGGCTGACCGAGGCCAAGATCCCCGTGGGCGCCGGCGCGGCCGCGGTGTTCGACTGGATGCAGGCCAACGGACGGTGGTTCTTCGACGGCCTGTCGGACGCCATGGACGCGCTGATCGACGGCATCCTGTGGACGCTCCAGTCGCCGCATCCCCTGATCGTCGTCGCCGCCTTCGTGGCGCTGACCTGGGCGATGCAGCGCAGCTGGAAGACCTGCCTGTTCGT
>DAIPIU010000048.1:0-20308 GCA_036770645.1 Rubrimonas sp.
ACGTCGAGCAGGCGCAGGGTCATGTCGGCGCGCTCGATGAACAGCCCCAGCCGGGTGAAGTCGTAGCGGTCGTCGCGCAGCACCGTGGCCTCGGCTGAGCCGCGGAACTGGGCGCAGCGCCCTTTCACCCAGTCCAGCGTCTGCGGCAGTTCGCGCAGCACCCTGTCCTCGGTCAGGTCGCCGAGGCGCAGCCAGGTCTCGTTCAGCGTCTCCCATGCCTGGGTGGTCAGCGCCGTGCGCACGGATCGGGCGTTCTGGCGCGCCCGGTCGATGCAGGAGACGATGGAGGACGGGTTGGCGCGGTCGGCCACGAGGCCGAGCACGGCGGTGCGGGCGTCGACCTCCTGCCCCTCGAAATGCGCGGCGCTGCCGGCGGCGGCGACCACCGACAGCCATTCGTCGCGGTGCCCCTCCGCCGAGTTGGGCAGCATGGCCATGCGCCGGCCCATCTCGACGAGGCGCGCCATGGCCTCGGCGCGCTCGAGGTAGCGGGCCATCCAGAACAGGTCGGCGGCGGTGCGGCTGAGAACGGTCATGGCAGCGCCCTCACTCCGACAGGACCCAGGTGTCCTTGACGCCCCCGCCCTGGCTCGAATTCACCACCAGCGAGCCCTCGCGCAGCGCCACCCGCGTCAGCCCGCCCGGCGTCAGGCGGATCTGCTTGCCCACCAGCGCGTAGGGGCGGAAGTCGACATGGCGCGGCGAGGGTCCGTCGGCCCCGACCGAGGGCACGGTCGACAGCGACAGCGTGGGCTGGGCGATGAAGGCCCCGGGGTCGGCGGCGATCTTGCGGGCGAAGGTCTCGCGTTCCGCCTTGGTCGATTTCGGCCCGATCAGCATGCCGTAACCGCCCGACCCGTGCACCTCCTTCACCACCACCTCGTCGAGATGGGCCAGCACATGCGCGCGATCGTCCGGGTCGGCGCATTTCCAGGTGGGCACGTTCTTCAGCACCGGATTCTCGCCCAGGTAGAATCGCACCATGTCGGGCACATAGCAGTAGATCGCCTTGTCGTCGGCCACGCCCGCGCCGGGGGCCGAGACGATGGTCACGCCGCCGCCGCGGTAGCTGTCGATCAGGCCCGGCACGCCCAGCAAGCTGTCGGGGCGGAACACCAGCGGGTCGATGAAGTCGTCGTCGATGCGGCGGTAGATCACGTCGACGCGGCGCGGCCCCTGGGTCGTGCGCATCCAGCACAGCCCCTCGTCCACGAACAGGTCGCGCGGCTCGACCAGCTCGACCCCCATCTGGTCGGCGAGGAAGCTGTGCTCGTAATAGGCCGAGTTCAGCGCGCCGGGCGTCAGCACCACGCAGGTCGGGTCGCCCTTGCAGGCCGGCGGCGCGACCTCCTCCAGCGTGGCGCGCAGCAGGGTCGGATAGCCGTCCACCGGCTCGACGCGCCGGCCCGCGAACAGGTCGGGGAACATGCGCATCATGATCTCGCGGTTCTCGAGCATGTAGGACACGCCGGAGGGGGTCCGGCAGTTGTCCTCGAGCACCAGGAACTCGTCCGGCCCGGTCCGCACGATGTCGATGCCGACGATGTGGCTCCAGACCTTGCCCGGCGGCGAGACGCCCATCATCTCGGGCAGGAAGGCGGCGTTGCGGTAGACCAGCGCCTCGGGGATCACGCCGGCGCGGATGATCTCGCCGCGGTGGTAGACGTCGTCGAGAAAGGCGTTCAGCGCGCGCGCCCTCTGGACGATGCCGCGGTCGAGCACCCGCCATTCGGCGGCCGAGAACACCCGCGGGATCAGGTCGAAGGGGATCAGCCGCTCGGGGTCGCCGCCCTCGCCGTAGACGGCGAAGGTGATGCCGATGCGACGGAACAGGGTCTCGGCCTCCTGCCGCTTCTGCTCGAAGGCCTCCGGTCCCAGGGCCTTCAGCCAGGTTTCGATGTCTCGATAGGCGGGACGGACGCCGCCCTCGCCATGCATTTCGTCGAACATGCCTCTGACCCCCTGCTCCGTCCCCACACAAGCAAAGCCCATGGCAAGTTTCCAGTGCCGTCAGGCGCGCAGCCGGGCGGGTGGGCGCATCGGGCGCGTTTCCCGCGCTGCCGGACGCGACGCCTGCCCATGTTTTGGGCGGCCGGCCGATGCGCATCCCCGCGCGGGGCGCGCCGTCCGCGCGCGGCGGCGGCCCGTCCCCGATCCGCGCGCCCGCGTCAGACCTGCTGGCCGCCGTTGATCTCCAGCTCCGCGCCGGTGACGTAGCTGCTTTCGGGCGTGCAGAGGTAGTAGATCGCCCGCGCCACCTCCTCGGGCTTGCCCAGACGGCGCAGCGGGATCTGCTCCACCAGCCTGTCCGTGCCGGGCGACAGGATCGCCGTCTCGATCTCGCCCGGCGCGATGGCGTTCACGCGCACGCCATGGGGGCCGAAATCGGCCGCCATCTCGCGCGTCAGCGCCGCCAGCGCGGCCTTCGAGGTGGCGTAGGCCGCGCCGGCGAAGGGATGCACCCGGTAGCCCGCGATCGATGTCACGTTCACCACCGCCCCCTGCGCGGCCTTCAGCTCGGCGAACAGGCCGCGCGCCAGCACCACGGGCGCGAAGAAGTTGACATGGAACACCCGGCCCCAGTCGCGCAGGTCGGTGGTCAGCGTCGACAGCCGCTCGCCCTCCGGCCCCTTGGGCGACACGCCGGCGTTGTTCACCAGCGCGTCGAGCCGGCCTCCCCGCAGGCGGCCGCGGATGTCGGCCACCGCCGCCATGGTGCCGTCGGGGCTGCCGAGGTCGACCTGAACGTGATTCTCCTCGCCGCCCGGCCAGGGGCAGTCCCGCGAGAACGCCTGGCGCGAGCAGGTGATCACCCGCCAGCCCTCCGAGGCGAAGCGCTTGACCGTGGCATGGCCGATGCCGCGGCTGGCCCCGGTCAGGAGCAGGGTGCGGCGGTCGGCGGTCGCGTCGGTCATGGGCGGGATCCTCCGCACTCCGTTTACCACGACCCCGCCGCCGCGCCATGGCGCCGATCGCCGCCGGCGCCCGCGTCATCCCATCGCGACCGACTGTCCGCGCATCCGCCGGCGGCGCAGGTCCGCCAGATAGGTGCCCCCGGCCAGCGCGGTCCATGTGGCGACATACAGCGCGACGAAACCCAGCACCGCCGCGCCCGGCACCGGCCCGATGGCGGCGCGCGCCGCGAAGTCGCCGGCGCTCGCCAGCGGGGCGGGGTGGACGGCCAGCTTGGCCAGGTAGGCCGTCGCCTGCAGCAGGAAGATCCACAGGTAGGTGTTGCGCAGCCTGCGCCCCAGCGCGGTCATGTAGCTGATGTGGTAGGCGGGCCGGGTGTAGTCGCGCGCCAGCACGCGCTGCCAGTCCGCCTCGAGGCGCAGGTCGCCGTCGTCCAGCATCGGCGCGTAGAAATGGTTCTCGATCCAGCGCGCCCGCGCCCGCCAGACGTTGAAATAGCGGTAGCGCCGCGCCTCGATCATCAGGAAAAGGCCGATCAGCACGCCCACCAGCAGCAGCGGCACGGGCGAGGCCTCGGCGGTCGAGAAGGTGACCGACAGCGCCACGCCCAGCGTCACGACCGACCAGTTGGTGGTGGTGTCCAGCCGCGTGCGCCACAGCGTGCTGCGGTAGACCTCGCCGCGATACAGGTGCGCCAGCGCCCCGATCTCGGCGGCGGTGAAGCTGCGCCCCTCGGGCGGGCTGCGGTCGGCGTCCATGGCGTTCCCCCGTCGCGCCGCGGCGTCTCGGGGCGCCGCGTTGGACCGCAGCCTAGCCGGCGCGGGGACGGCGCGACAGGCGCCCGCGGGGCGCAGCCGCGCCGGCGGCGCCCCGCGTGAACCGCGCCCGCGGCCCCGCGCGCCCCGATCCCGCAGCCGTCGCTCCGGTCGCCGCCCCGCGCGGGCAGGGCGGGGCAGGGATGAGCGCGGGCAGGGCGGGGCGCGGGCGGGGCGCGGGCAGGGCGGGCCGGCCCTAGCCCCCGCCGCCCCCGTCGCCCCGCAGCCGCAGCCGCCCGCGCGCGACGCCGGTGCGCAGCGACAGCCCGGCCGCCAGCGCCTCGGCCGGCAGCGCGGCGAGGATCGCCTCGGCCCCGTCGCGGTCGCCCGTCTCGAAGGCGCAGCGGGCGCGGCCCAGCGCGGCCTCCGTGTCCGCGGCGGGCAGGGCGGCCCAGTGCCCCGCGGCCTCCGCGAAGCGTCCGGTGCGCTCCAGCGTGCGGGCGGCGTTGCGCCGCGCATCGGCATCGGCCGGGTCGAGCGCGGCGGCGCGGGCGAAGCAGGCGGCCGCCTCCGCCGCCTCGCCGCGCGCCAGCCGCCAGCGCCCCCATTCGAACCAGGCCGCGGCATGGGCGGGATCGGCCGCCGTCGCGCGCGCGAACCACGCCCCGGCCTGGCCCGCCTTGCCCGCCTCGATCAGCACCTTGGCGAGGTTGTAGTGCACCGAGGCCGGCGCCCCGCGCGCCGCCGCGGCCCGGCGCAGGGCGCGCTCGGCCGACGGCCAGTCGCCGCGGCCGATGGCGTCGGCGATGGCCGCG
Organism: Rubrimonas sp.; assembly: GCA_036770645.1. Classification (GTDB taxonomy): domain Bacteria; phylum Pseudomonadota; class Alphaproteobacteria; order Rhodobacterales; family Rhodobacteraceae; genus Rubrimonas. Next base: position 4,484 of record DAIPIU010000048.1, read on the forward strand.
GCCGCGCGGTCCATCGCCTATCCCGCCGCGGCGGCGGCAGCCGGGGCCCAGGCGCGGTCGCGGATCGGCAGGTGCACCAGGGCCGACAGCAGGCCCAGCGCGATGGCGGCCCACCAGACGATCTCGTAGGAGCCGTAGAGGTCGTAGAGCCGCCCGCCCATCCACACGCCCGAAAAGCTGCCGAGCTGGTGGCTGAGGAAGACGAAGCCATAGAGCGTGCCCATCGATTTCGGCCCGAACATGGTCGCCACCAGCCCCGCCGTCAGCGGCACGGTCGACAGCCACAGCATCCCCATCGCCACGGAGAACGCCACGACCGACAGCGGCGTGACCGGCGCCATGATGAACAGCAGGATCACCGCGGCCCGCAGCGCATAGATGGCGGACAGCAGCCACGGCTTGGGGAAGCGCGCCCCCAGCTGGCCCGCCAGCAGCGTGCCCGCCACGTTCACCGCGCCCACGATCGAGATGGTGGCGGCGCCCAGCGCGGCGGGGCTGACCGTCGCCCCGAACAGCGCGAAGGGCGCGCAGACCTCGGCGACATAGGCGGGGAAATGCACGCCGATGAAGGCGACGTGGAAGCCGCAGATGAAGAAGCCCATCACCAGCAGCACATAGCTGGAATGGCCGAAGGCGCGGCGGATCGCGGCGCCCAGCGGGACGTCGTGCGCCCCGGCCTTCGCCGCCGGTCCCTTCAGCCAGGGGATGCACAGCGCCATGGGCAGCAGCGCGACGCCCATCGCCAGCATCGCGACGCGCCAGCCGTATTCGCCGATCAGCCATTGCGCGAGCATCGGCAGCAGCACCTGCCCGCTGGCGCCGAGCGCGGAGACGAGGCCCAGCGCCTGGCTGCGCCGATGCTCGGGCGCGGCCCGTCCCACCACCGACAGCACGAGGCCGAAGGCCGTGCCCGAGATCCCCGCGCCGACCAGCACGCCCGCGCCCAGATGCTGGACCGGCGCCGTGTCCCCCAGCCCGGTCACGATGATCCCCGCGAGGTAGAGGCCGAAGCCCAGCCACAGCGCGGGGCGGTCGCCGTATCTGTCGGCCATCATGCCGAAACCCGGCTGCGCCAGCCCCCAGACGATGTTCTGGATGGCGATGGACAGCGCGAAGGTCTCGCGCGGCCAGCCCATGTCGGCCGAGAGCGGGCCGAGCAGCACCCCGAAGGTCGAGCGGACCCCGAAACTCAGCGCGATGGCGACCGAGCCCGCGACGACGATGGCGGTCATGGCGGCGGCATCGTCGCGGGGGCGTGCGGCGGCGGTCATCGGCTCCCTCCCGGCAGGCGGCGGCGGCGCGAAGGGAAGCGCAGGCGGCGGCGTCCGTCAAACCGGAACCGTGCGGGGTTCGCGCAAGGCCGATTGAACCGAAGCCGCCCGGCGGCGTTGTGCGGCGCCGCGGCCGCTTGCCCGCCGCCCCCGCGCGCGCATACCGACACCGCAGGGGCGCGGGGGAGGCAGCATGCCGGACGGTCCGATGAGCCGCTATCGCGCGCTGGTCGCGGACGGCGCGCTTGCGCCGGATGCCGGGCAGAGGCTCGCGGTCGAGAAGCTGCAGCTCCTTCACCAGCGCCTGACCGGCTATTCGCCCGCGCGGCCCAGGAAGGTGGCGCTGGGCATCCTCGGCTTCGGGCGCAAGGCGGCCAAGCCCGACACGCCGCTGACCGGCCTTTACCTTTACGGCGGCGTCGGGCGCGGCAAGTCGATGCTGATGGACCTGTTCTTCGACGGGGCCCCCATCGGGCGCAAGCGGCGCGTCCATTTCCACGCCTTCATGCAGGAGGTGCACGCGGGCATCCACTTCGCCCGCATGCAGGGCGTCGACGACCCGATCCCGCCCGTGGTCGACGAGATCGCAGAGGACGCGACGCTGCTGTGCTTCGACGAGGTGCAGGTCACCGACATCACCGACGCGATGATCCTGGGGCGGCTGTTCGAGGGACTGTTCGCCCGCGGCGTGGTGCTGGTCGCCACCTCGAACCGCCCGCCCGACGACCTGTACAAGAACGGACTGAACCGGCAGCTCTTCCTGCCCTTCATCGCCATGCTGAAGGCGCGGCTCGACATCCACGAGCTGGAAAGCCCCACCGACCACCGCCAGCGGGGGCTGGCGGGCAAGCCGGTCTACCTCACCCCGCTCGGGGCGGACGCCGACGCGGCCATGGACGAGGTCTGGGCCGAGCTGACCGACGGCGCGGCCGGCGCGCCGCTGACGCTGACCGTGCAGGGGCGCGCCGTCACCCTGCCGCGCTTCGCCGAGGGGGTCGGGCGCGCGGGCTTCGAGGATCTGTGTGCCCGGCCGCTGGGCGCGGCGGACTACCTCGCGATCTGCGGGGCGGTCGAGACGCTGATGATCGACCGCGTGCCCCGCCTGTCGCGCACCCAGCCCAACGAGGCCAGGCGCTTCGTCACGCTGATCGACGCGGCCTACGAGGCGCGCCGCCGCCTCTACCTCTCCGCCGCGGCGGAGCCCGAGGCGCTCTATGCCGAGGGCGAGGGGGCCTTCGAGTTCGAGCGCACCGCCTCGCGGCTGGCCGAGATGCGCGGGGCGGGCTGGCCGCCGCGATAGGGCGCCGGTCCTGCGGGGCGGATCGGGAAAGGGCGGGGATCGCGCCGTGTCCTCAGTGGGGACATCTGGAAAACAACGCTTTTCCTGGTTAACGGATGAACGGGAGGTTGACGCTGGGCGGCTGATCCCGTCCCGATGACGGGGTGGCGCTCCGGCGCGCGGGCCGGACCCGTCGCGATCGCGATCCTGCGTCGGGACATGACGGCCCGGACCGCGGGACCCGATTTCCCGATGGCCGCCGCTCCGGACCTCAGGCGATCACCTCCGCCAGCGGCCCGTGGCACAGCCCGGCGATGTCGCGCGCGCGGCAGATCCAGACCGTCTCCCGCGCCGCCGCGATCTCGGCCAGCGCGGCGCGCAGGCGGCGCAGCCGGTAGGGCTGGCCGACGATGTAGGGGTGCAGCGCGATGCCCATCACCAGCGGCTGGGCCTGCGCCTGCTCGGCCATCTCGCGGAAATTGTCCACGATCATGTCGGCGAAGGCGTCGGCGCCGTCCTTGCGGGCGACGATGGCGGGGATGTCGTTGACCTCCTGCGGGTAGGGGATCGACAGCAGCCGCCCGGCCCGGGTGCGCATCCACACCGGCTGGTCGTCCATGCACCAGTTCAGCGTGTAGCGGTATCCGGCCTCGGCCAGCAGGTCGGGCGTGACGCGGCTCTCGGCGATCCAGGGCGACAGCCAGCCCTCCGGCGGCGCGCCCTCGGCCGCGGCGATGGCCTCGGTGCTCTCGGCGATGAGGCGGCGCTCCCCGGCCTCGTCCAGCGCCGACTGGCGCTCGGAGTTGGTGCGGCCATGGCCCGCCACCTCGTCGCCGCGGGCGCGGTGGGCGGCCATCAGCGCGGGGGCGTAGGCATACATCGCGCTGTTGGCGAGCACGGTCGCCGGCAGGTCCAGCCGGTCCAGCGTCTCGATCAGCCGCCACGCCCCGACCCGGTTGCCGTAGTCGCGCCAGGCGTAGTTCAGCACGTCGGGCTGCGGCCCGCCGGGCGCGAGCTCCGCCCCCAGCCCCTCGCCGAAGGCGAAATGCTCGAGGTTCACGCCCAGATAGACCGCCAGCCGCCGCCCGCCCGGCCATGACCAGTCGCGCCGGGCGCCGATGGGGCTGTAGTCGTAGCGGCCGTGGCCGGGCAGGATCACAGCGGCGCCTCGGCGAGGCCGGCCTTCGCGAGGATGATCTCGGCGCTGTCGTTCCAGACATCGGTGCGCAGCAGCTTGCCGTCGCGCACCACGAAGCAGTCCATGTAGCGGTTGCCGTCGAAGGGCGTGCCGTCCGGCCATTCGCCGTAAAGGTGGCCGGTGTTGTAGACGTGCACATCGCCCGTGGCGGGGTCGAGCGCCGCGTCGGTGCGCAGGAAGCGCTTCTTCACCCACTTGTAGCGCTTCGCGTTGAAGGCCGCGCTCTCCGCCGGGCCGCTGAAGCGCCGCCCGCCGGTGAACACCAGCTCGAAGCCCGGCGCGACATGGGCCGCGGCCCCTTCGGGGTCGGGCACCATCGACAGTTCCAGATAGGTCTCGACGATGCGCTTGGCGGCGGCGACGGGGTCCTCGGTCGTGCTCATGCGTTGCTCTCCTGTCTGCGGGCGGCCTCGAGCCGGCACTGGCCGAGGCAGAAGCCGCGGATCGTCTCCGCCGCGGCCTCCGCCAGCGCGCGGGCGGGCGCGTTCATGGCGTCGAGCCGGTCGGCGGCCGCCTGCGCGGCGCGGGCGAGCGCGGGCTCGTCCAGCGTCAGCACGCGGCCGTCGCGGAACACCCAGTCGCCCGCGATCATCACCTCGCGCACCGCGGCCCCCGTCTCGGCGAACACCATCTGGCCGATAGGGTCGCGCAGCGGCGCGTAATGGCAATAGCCCCGGTCGAGGAACACCAGATCCGCCGCCCAGCCCTTCGCGATGCGGCCCACGCGGTCGAAGCCCAGCAGCCGCGCGCTGCCCTCGGTCGCCATGCGGAACGCCTCGCGCGCGGTGATCCAGTCGGCGGGCCCGGCGCGGACGCGCGACAGGGTGGCGGCCAGACGCAGCGCCTCGAACATGCACTGCCCGTCGGAGGTGTTGGAGGCGTCGGTGCCGACCCCCAGCGCGACGCCCGCCCGCTTCAGCGCCGGCAGGTCGGCGATGCCCGAGCCAAGGCGCAGGTTGCTGAGCGGGTTGTGGGCGATGGCCCCGCCGCGCGCCGCGAGCAGGTCCATCTCCGCCCCGTCCAGCCACACGCCATGCGCGCCGGAGAAGCGCGGCGACAGCGCGCCGAGCCGGTCGAGCCGCGCCGTCAGCCCTTCCCCCCAGCGGGCGCGCGCGGCGGCCTGCTGGGTGGCGGTTTCGGCCAGATGGGTCTGGAAGGGCATGTCCTGCGCCTGCGCCTCGCGCGCGCAGGCCGACAGGAAATCGCCCGAGCAGTGCAGCGGGATGGCGGGCCCGATCCCGGGCCGCACCCGGTCGCGCGGCACGGGCCAGCCGCGCGCCGCCTCGCGGCAGGTCGCGAGCGTCGCCTCCCAGGGCGGCAGGGCGATGGCGGCGAGCCGCTCGCGCAAGGGCGGGTCGAAGGCGTCGAGCAGGCCGGGCAGGGCCTGATAGAGCGTGCGGTCGGCGATCATCGGCGCCACGACGGCGCGGATCCCGGCGCGGTGGTAGGCCTCGGCCACGGCGTGCAGCCCGGCGACCGAGGGGCTGGGCAGTTCCACGCACAGGTCGAAGCAGGCGGTGCAGCCCTTGCGGATCAGCTCGGCCGCCGACAGCGACGCGGACAGCGCGAGTTCGTCCGCGCCGCGGCCGCCGTTGATGCCGGGGGCGGCGGCGAGGAAGGTCTCGAGCGTCGCCCCGTCCGGCACCGCGCCGCGGCCCAGCGCGCCGTGGGAATGGGTGTGGGCATTCACGAGGCCCGGGATCACCAGACGGCCCGCCGCATCGACCTGCGCCGCATCGGCGGGGCGCGGCGCGCCGGGGGGGAGGATGTCGACGATGGCGCCGCCCTCGATCACGAGGGCGGCGGGCCGGAATTCGTCGTTGTCGACGAGGACGAGGCCGCCGTCGATGACGGCGCGGGCTTCGCTCATGGACGCGCTCCGTCGGGCGGAGGGGGCCGTCGCCGGCCCCCGGGCCGCGTCAGTTGGTGGCGACGGGCACGCGGCGGGCGTCGAGCGGCGGCAGGAAGGACCGGTCGAACACCTGCGCGGGCGTCGGCAGGCTCTCCAGCCCGTAGCCCTTCGCCACGATCTCGATGGACCGCGCAAGACGCTCGTCGATCAGGTCGCCCATGCCAAGCTCGGCGGTCTCGGGCGCGTTCATCAGGTTCGCGAGGCCGAATTCGTAGCGCGCCATCTCCAGCTCGACATTGGCGAGGTTGTCGTAGGCGCGGATGGCGTCGGCCACGCCCTCGGGGCTGGCCATCACCTCGAGCGTGGCGCGGTTCACGGCGCGCACGAGGCCGGCCACCGCGTCGGGGTTCTCGGCCATCAGCTTGCGCGACACCATCATGCCGTTGGAATACAGGTCCATCCCGTAATCCTCGAACTTGAACCAGCGATAGTCGGCCTCCGGGTCCTGCCCGTTGCCGATCAGGTTGAACCAGCTGGTCGAGGTGAACACGAAGGCGCCGTTGATGTCGCCGCGGATCAGCATCGGCTCTTGCAGGTTCGGGGCCATGTTCTGGATCTCGATCTTCGACAGGTCGAGCCCGTTCAGCTCGGCGAAGACCGGGAACAGCCGGGTCGTGGGCGTGCCCTGCGCGCCGCCGAGGATGCGGCCCTCGAAATCCGCCGGCGTCTCGATGCCCGCGCTCTTGGGGCTGACGATGGCGAAGGGGGGGCGGTTCCACAGCTGGTAGACCATCACCGGCGATTCGTCGGGCCGGACGGCGGCGTTCTGGATGATGGCGTTGATGTCGCCGAAGCCGGCGTCGTAGGCCCCGCCCATGATGCGCGTGACGGTCGCGGCCGAGCCTTCGCCCTGGTCGATGCGGACGTCCAGCCCCTCTTCCTTGAAATAGCCCTTGGCCAGCGCGACGAGGAAAGGCGCGTCGGTGCCCTGGGTCTTCCAGCCGAGGGTGAAGCGGATCGGCGTCTCGGCCAGCGCCGGCAGGGCGGCGATGCCCGCGGCGGCGGCGAGCGCAAGGGCGCGAAGGGCGGGTCTCATGGGCGGCTCCTCGATGGCGGATGATGCGGGTGCGCGCAACGGCAGCGCGCAGGGTGGCGGCGCGGCCGCCGGGGTCAAAGGCCGCGCGGCGGTTCGGTAAGCGAAAACTTACTTGTGCCGCCGCGATGCGCAGAGCGCCGTGCCGTTGCGTGCTTTCGACGCAGACGCTGCATCGGGCTTGCAGGGAGGCGCCGAGCACGGCGATTCGCCGCAAAACGCTTGACCGGCAGGCGCACGCTGCCTTTGCTGCGACGCATCACGGTGCCGATGCGCGCGCGGGGGGCGGATGGAAAAGCCGGAGCGGCCGGGGCGGGGCGCGCGGACCCGCGACGCGGAGCGCACCCGCGCGCGCCTGCTCGAGGTCGCGACGCGCGAATTCGCCCAGCGCGGCTATGACGGCGCGCGCGTCGAGCGCATCGTGAGGGCGGCCGGCGTGACCACGCGGATGCTCTATCATTACTTCGGCAGCAAGGAGAAACTCTACGTCGCCGTGCTGGATGCGGTCTACGAGGACATCCGCGAGGGCGAGCGGGCGCTGGCGCTGGAGGAGGGCGATCCGGTCGCGGCCCTGCGGCGCCTGGTGGAATACACCTTCGATTTCATGCGCGACCGGCCGCTGTTCGTGAAACTGATGCGCGGCGAGAACATGCTGGGCGGCCGTCATGTGCGGCGGTCCGAGCGCGTGCGCGAGATGTCCCAGCCGCTGCTGGCCGCCATCGGCCGGCTGCTGGCGCGGGGCCGCGCCGCGGGGCGGTTCAGCGCGACCCCGGAACCGATGCAACTCTACGTCACCATCGTGGCGCTATCGACGCATCACCTGAACGCCGTGCACACGCTCTCGGCCATCTTCGGGCATGACCTTGCGGATCCCGACTGGATCGCCGCGCGGCGCGTCCATGCCGTCGAGGTGGCGCTGCGCTGCGCCGGGGCCGATCCGCCCGGGGTCGGAAGCCTCGCGGCCGCCGAGTAGCCCGCGCCGGCGGCCGGCATCACTGCGCCGCCTGGAAGATCAGCCCGGCGGCCAGCGAGCCCGTCAGCGCGAAGCCGAGATAGAGCGCGAACACCTCGCGCCGCGCCAGCGCCCACACCGCGATGGCGGCCGGGATCGAGGATACGCCGCCGGCCACCATGAAGGCCAGCCCCGCCCCCGGCGCCATGCCCTGCCCGATCAGCCCCGACACCAGCGGCAGCGCGGCATAGCCGTTGAGATAGGCCGGCACGCCGACCAGCGTGGCGATGAAGATCGGGCCGATCCCGTCGCCGCCCAGCAGCCCCGCCACCGCCTCGGCCGGCACCCAGGCGACCATCAGGCTTTCCAGCACGAAGGCCAGCGTCAGCCATTTGCCGAGGAACAGCGCCGATTTCCGCGCCTCCGCCCCGAATTTCGCGACCCGCGCCGGATCGCGCCAGAAGGCCCAGACCGGGGGCTTCGGGTCGCGGACCTTCGCCCCGCCGCAGCCGCCATTGCCCACGCCCGGGCGCAGCGGGTCGGTCAGCCAGCCGCCGCGCCCCAGCGCCAGCACGCCGAAGCCGCCCAGCAGCCCCAGCCCGATGGCGGCCAGCGTCTTGGCCACCGCGAAGCCCATGCCCAGCGTGCCCGCGGTCAGCGCGAACATCGCCGGGTCCATGACCGGCGAGGACAGCCAGAACGCCATGACCGGCGCCAGCGGCACCCCCATCGCCAGCAGCGCGGCGATCAGCGGGATCACGCCGCATGAGCAGAAGGGCGACAGCGCCCCCACCAGCGCGGCGCTGACCACCATCACCGCCTCGCGGCCCCGGAAGGCGCGGGCGATCAGGGAATCGGCCCCCGTCGCCGCGGCGAAGGCCACCATCGCCACCGACAGCGCCAGCCAGGGCGCGACCGACAGCAGCGCGGCCAGCGCGAAGCGCAGGCTCTCCGCCGCCTGCGCCGGCGCGGCCAGCGCCAGCGCGGCGAGGATGGCGGCGATGGCCAGCGCCACGCGGTCGACGCCGCCCAGCGCGCCCCCGATCCGCCGCATCCCCAGAACCAGTTCCGTCATCGCGACCCCCTCAGGATAATGGTTGCATCGACCCGGAAGGCTCAGGCCGCGTCGCCCGGGGCCCGCGCCACCCCGCGGCAGCAATCGGCCTCGACATGCGCCAGCACCGCGCGCAGGCGTTCGTAGGCGGCGCGGTTCAGCACCTCGCGCCCCCGCTTCTCCTGCTCCACAAGCCCCGCCGCCACCAGCGCCCCGAGGTGATGCGCCAGCGTCGAGGGCGGCATGGCGGACAGCCGGGCCAGATCGCCGACGTTCAGCCCCTCCGGACCCGCCCGCACCAGCAGGCGGAACAGGGCGAGGCGGACCTCGTGGCCCAGGGCGGCGAGCGCGGCGGCGACGTCGGTGTCGTCCATGACGCGACGATAAAACTAGAATCATCGTTTCGTCAAGCGCGCCATGGGCGCGCGCCGAGGGCCCGGCCGCGCGCCCCCGGCGAGGGGCGCGCGGGCCGCGGATGTCAGGGCGCCGGGTCCTCGGCGGCGCCGGCCACCTCCCATTCCCCGAACCGGGCGAGGTGGTCGTAGGCCTCCTCCCCGCGCAGGTGGCGCGGCCTTGCGCGCGACAGGTAAGGCATCGAGGGGTCGGCGAAGGCCGCGATGAGGCGGCCGAGTCCGGCCCAGGCCTCTTCCGCCAGCGCCTCGGGGTCCTCGAGCGGCGCGGCGCGGCCCGCCTGCGGCCCGCCGAGCGGGATGTAGGCCAGCACCTCGACCGCCGAGCAGGGTCCGCGCCCGGCCCAGCCGCCCCGGTCCCCGCCTTCCCCCGTCCCGTCCCGGTCGGCCAGCGCGATGGCGGCCTCGAGGGGCATCTGCTTGTCGAAGGCGGCGATCTGCCTCGCGCTCGGGGCGCGGCCGCTCTTGTAGTCGTAGATCGCGACAGCGCCGCCCGCGCGCAGGTCCACCCGGTCGGCGCGGGCCCGCAGCAGGAATGGGGGGGCCGCGAGCCGCCGCGCGCCGTCGATTTCGGCCACGGGCCTCCCGAGCGCCCGGCGCGCGACCTCCTCGGCCAGGAAGGCCGGGGCGAGCCGCGCCAGCCGCGCCCGCCACAGCCGGCGCGGCGCGGCCGGCGCGCAGCGGGCGGCCCAGGCGCGCTCTCCCGCCGCGGCGAGCGCGGCTTCCCATTCCGGAAGGGGGGTGTCCGGTGGCCAGTCGGCGGTGGCGCGGGCAAAGGCGGCCAGCGCCTCGTGCAGCGCCATGCCCCGGTCGCGGGCGTCCAGATCGCGCCCGACCGGGTCGAGCGGGCGCAGGCCCAGCACCCGCCGCGCATAGACGGCATAGGGGTCGCGGATCAGGGTCTGGATCTCGGTGGCCCACAGCGCAACGGGACGCAGCGCCGCCGGCGGGCGCGGGGCGGGGCGCGCCGCGCGCGGCGTCGCGGCCCGGGCGGCCGCCTGCGCGTCGAGGGCCGCCGCGCGATCGGCCAGCCGCCGTCCCCGCGCGCGCATCGCGTCCAGCGCATCGGGGGCCGTTCCGGACAGCAGCGTGGTCAGCCGCGCCAGCCAGCGCGAGGGCGCGGCCGGGGCGTCGCCCGCGCGCAGGGCGCGGGTCAGCGCCACGCGCGGCGCGCAGGCGGCCTGCAGCAGGTCATGCGCGGCAAGCCCCAGCCGCGCCTCGAGCGGCGGCAGGCCCACGCGGTCGCGCATCTCGCGCCCCAGCCAGGCATCGGGTTCGGGCGCGCGGGGCCAGACGCCCTCCGCCAGCCCGCCCAGCACCAGCAGATCCGCGCCCTGCATGCGCGCCTCGAGCGGCCCCCAGATCATCACGCGCGGGTCGGGGCGGAACGCCTCCTCCCGCGCCTCCTCGCCCGCCAGCGCGGCGGCGAACAGGGCGGGATAGGCCGCGGCGGGGCAGGGGCCGTAGACCCCGGCCGCGGCGGCGAAACCCTCGGCCACCCGTCGCGCCGCCTCGCCCGCGGCCTCGGCCCACAGCGCCTCGCCCGCCAGCGCCCGCGCCGCGTCCAGATGCGCGGCGGCGAGATCGGCGAGCGTCGGCCCCGCCGCCGCCACCCCCGACAGCGCCGCGAGCGCGGCCTCGACCGGCCCCGCGCCCGCGACGCAGGGCAGGGGCGCCGCGTCGTCGTCGCCGTCGTCCACCAGCGCCAGGTCATCCCCGCCCGCGTCCGTCGCCGCCGTCCGCAGCGCGGCGCGCGCGGCGGCGAGATCGGCGAGGCCGGGCGCGCGGCGCAGCACGCCGAGCTCGAAGCGCCGCACCGCCGCCAGATGCGCCGCGCGTCCCGGCCCGGCCCCCGTCAGCGGATGCTTGAGCAGCCCCAGCAGCGCCGCGGCGTCGAACGGCCCGCAGGCTGCCTCGGCCACGAGGCGCAGGAACACGCCGGGCGGCGTCAGCCCCAGCGGGCGGCCGCCCGAATCGTCCGGTTCGACCCCCCAGCGCCGCAGCGCCGCGGCGACCCGGCGCGCCAGCACCCGGTCGGGCGTCACCAGCGCGGCGCGCCCGCCTTCGGCCGCGACGTCGCGCAGCGCCAGCGCGATGGCCGCCGCCTCGCGGCGCGCGTCGGGGGCCTCGACCAGCGTCAGCCCCGCGGTCGCGGCATCGGCCTCGGCAGCGAGCGCGCCCCGCGCCGCCATCCAGCCATCGGTCGCCGGGGCGGGGCGCAGCGCCTCGGCGATCAGGCGGCGGCGCGGCGCGGCGGCGGGGTCGGGGTCGGTCCATGGCCGCACGGCCCCGGGCCCCAGGCCCAGCCGGCCCAGCAGGCGCTTCAGCCCCCACCAGGGATGTTCGGGCCCGATGTCGTCCCAGACCTCCGCCGCCAGCCTGGGGTCGAAGCCCGGCAGCACCAGCGCCCCGTCGGGCAGCCGCGCCACCGCCTCGAGCAGCAGCGCCGTCGTGCCGACCGAGCCGGTCGAGCCCGCCGCGATCACCGGCCAGCCGGGCGGGCGCGCCGCCCACTCCGCTGCCTGCGCGGCGACGGCAAGCCGCCGCCGCGCCTCGGGGTCGAGCGCGCCGCCCTCCTCGGCGGCGCGGATCGCCGGCCAGTGCTCGCGCAGGATGCGCAGGAATTCCAGCGCCCGGTCCCAGTGGCGGGCGTGCTCGGGGGCGGCCGCGTCCAGCGCCGCGAGGTCCAGCCCCTCGCGGTCGAAGGCGTCCACCAGCGCCGCCAGCCCGTCGGCCAGCGCCGGCGCCGCGGCCTCGGGCGTGCGCCGGCCGGCGTCGGCCGCCAGCCACCGCGCCACCAGACGCGTCAGGATCAGCCGGCGCCGCAGCGGGTCGACGGCGGGGGGCAGGTCGGGGGCCTCCGCCGGGTCGGCGCCGATCAGCGCCAGCGGCCGGATGCGCGGCAGGAAGGTCGCCGGCCCCCCCTGCGCCTCGAAGGCGGCCTCGACGGCGCGCCGGCCGCGGCGCGTCGAGACGGTCAGCTCGACCCGCGCCAGCGCCTCCGGCGGGCGGCCTTCGAGGCGCGCCAGCAGCCCCGCCGCCAGCGCGCGCGAGAAATCCGCGCCGGGCGGGACATGGAAAACCCTCGGGCGCGGCCCGTCGAACAGCGCCGGGCCATCGGACCCCGCGGGGCCGCACGGCGCGCCGGTCACGGCCCGCCGGAGCCCGGACCGTCGCCAGGACTGTCGCCAGGACCGCCGCCCGGCCTGCCGCCCGGACTGCCCCCCGCCCGGCCGGCTTCCCCGTCCCCGGCGCGGTCCCCGTCGCCATCCTGCCCGCGTCGCGCCTCGAGGAAGCGCGCGAAGGCCACCGTCGCGAGGAAGGCGACCAGCGCCAGCGCCAGCGCCGCGTCGAGATAGGCATCGCGCCGGACCGCCAGCGCCAGCAGCGTCAGCAGCGCGACGGTCAGCATCGCGAGGTAGTCGAGCGCCACCACCCGGTCGGCCAGCGTCGGCCCGCGCAGGATGCGCCAGGCCGCGCACAGCAGCCCGCCCAGGATCATCACGGCGCAGCCCGTGGCCGCGAAGCCGAGGAAGCCGTCGAGCCGCGTGTCGAGCAGCGCGGTCATCGCAGCGCCTCCAGCACGCGCCGCTCCATCCCGTCCTTCATGGCCGCCACGGTCGCCGCCGGGTCGCCCACGAACATGGCGTGGACCAGCAGGGTGCGCCGGTCGGGCGACACGTCCACCGACAGCGTGCCGGGCGTCAGCGAGATGAGGTTGGCGGTGAGCACGATCTCGGCGTCGTCCCGCGCGTCGAGCGGCATCTCGACGAAGCCGTAATCGTCGGGCAGTCGCGGGGCCAGCGCGGCGAGCGCCACCATCCACGATGAGATCGCGAGTTCCTTGAGGAAATAGAAGAACAGCGTCACCGCGCCCACGAAGCGGGCGTGGTAGCGGTTCGGCCCGAACAGGTCGCGCGCCACCCACAGCGCCACGAACCCCACGGCGAAGCCGGTGGTCAGCCCGGTCGAGGACCAGTCGCCCGTCGCGAGCGCCCAGCCCAGCATGATCAGCAGGTTCACGGCATAGATCACGGGCGCATCCCCTGCGCCGCCGCAAGATAGGCGGAGGGGTCGGCCAGTTCCTGCGCCGCGCGTTCGGCCACCGCGTAGACCGGGCCGATGAACAGGCCCATGGCCACCAGCGCCACCGCGATCAGGGCGGCGGGCGCGGTCATGGAGGCGGGCGCGGGGCCGGGCGCGAAGGCCGGGTCGGGATGGGGCTTCCAGAACGCCTCGGCCCAGATCTTGGTCATGGAATACAGCGTCAGCAGGCCGACGCCGAGCGCCAGCATGGCCTCGAAGCGGTAGCCGGTGGTAAGGCTTTCGCGCACGAGGAAGAACTTGGCCCAGAAGCCCGTCAGCGGCGGGATGCCCGCCATGGCGAGGGCCGAGATCAGGAACACCAGCGACAGGCCCGGGCGCGCGGCCCACAGCCCCCCCATGCGCGCCAGCCCCTCGCCCCCGCACAGGCGGCTGGCCACCCCCCCGGCGAGGAACAGGTTGGTCTTCGCCACGATGTTGTGGGCCATGTAGAACAGCCCCCCCGCCAGCGCCGCGGGCGTGCCGAGCGCCAGCCCGAGGATCATGTAGCCGATCTGGCTGACGATGTGGAAGGCGAGGATGCGGCGCACCGCGTTCTGCGCCGCGGCCCCCAGCACCCCGATCAGCATGGTGGCGCAGGCCGTCCACAGCAGCAGCGTCTGGACGTGCGGCAGGGCGGCCGCGTCGAACACCAGCGTGAACACGCGGAACAGCGCGTAGACCGCCACCTTGGTCAGCAGCGCCGAGAACAGCGCCGAGGTCGCAACCGAAGGCGCGTGGTAGGAGGCCGGCAGCCAGAAGTGCAGCGGCACGACGCCCGCCTTCATGGCGAAGGCGAACAGCAGCAGCGCCGCCGGGATCAGCACCGCGGCCTCGCCCTCGCGCCCCGCCACCGCCGCGCGCAGCTCGGCGAAGGCCAGCGCGCCGGTCGCGCCGTACAGCATCCCGACCCCGGCCAGCAGCGCCACGGTCGCCAGCAGGTTCAGCACCGCGTATTTGACCGCCGCCTGGACCTGCTGCGCGCCGCCCTTCGCGACCAGCAGGCCGAAGGCGGCGATCAGCATGACCTCGAACCAGACATAGAGGTTGAACAGGTCCGCCGTCAGGAAGGCCCCGCAGACGCCGCCCAGCAGCGCGTGGACCAGCGCGCTGTGGCCCCGCGCCTCCTCGGCCTCGGTCACCTCGGCGAGGCCGTAGACCACGCCGGCGAGGCCCATCAGGGCCGCGATCATGGTCATCCCCGCGCCCAGCGTGTCGGCGACGAAGGCGATGGCGAAGGGCGCGGGCCAGCCGCCCATCTGCGCCGCCTGCGGCCCCTCGCGCCACACCAGCGCGAACAGCAGGATCGACGCCGCCGCCAGCGCCGCGGCCCCCGCCACCGAGACGCGGGCGCGCGCGACCGGCATCCCGCGCAGGGAATAGGCCGCGACGGCGGTCGCGAAGGGGATGGCGACGGGCAGGACCAGCAGCGCGGCGGTCATGGCGCGCGGGCCCCGCGCGCGGGCGTCTCGGGCGCGTCGTCCCCGGCGTCGGGCAGCGCCGCGGTCTCGATGGTCCCGAAGAGGGCGTGCGCGCGCAGGGTCAGGGCCAGCACGAAGGCGAACAGGCCGAAGCCGATGACGATGGCGGTCAGCACCAGCGCCTGCGGCAGGGCGTTGGCCGCGCCCGCGGGCGGGACCAGCGCGCCGGCGGCGATCAGCGGCGGCTCGGCCCAGTCGAGCCGTCCGGCGGTGAAGATCGCGAGATTGACCGCGTTGGAGATCAGCGTCAGCCCCAGCAGGAACCGCACGAGTTCCCCGGTCAGCATCAGCCAGACCGCCACGGCGGTCATGCCGCCCGCGAGGATGGCGAGGGCGGGTTCCATCAGTCCCCGCCCCCTTCGTCGCCCTCGGCCGGGTCCGCGGCCTCGGACACGTGGAAGAACATCGATGCCACCGCGCCGACGACGACGAGGAACACGCCGCTGTCGAACAGCAGCACCGACCCGACCGGCGCGCCCGCCTTGCCGCCCGCGCCGTCCGACACGAGGAAGGGCCAGACGCCGCCGAGGAAGGCCCCCTCGGCCAGAAGCCCCCACAGCCCCGCGACGAGCGCCGCGCCCATGCCGGCCATGCCCAGCGTCGCGGGCTCGATCCGCAGCGCGGCGCGGGCGGCGGCGGTGCCCTCGGACACGGCATAGAGGCAGAAGGCCGTTGCCCCCAGCAGCCCGCCGATGAAGCCGCCGCCGGGCAGGTTGTGGCCGCGCAGCAGCATGAACACCCCCACCGCCAGCATCAGCGGCGTCAGGAACCGGGTCGCCACGCTGAGGATCAGGGAGTTCATGCGCGCCGCCTCCGCCCCAGCAGCGCCGCGGCCCCGACGCCGGCCAGCGCCACGACGAGGATCTCGCCGAATGTGTCCATGGCGCGGAAATCCACGAGGATCACGTTGACCACGTTGCGCCCGAAGGCCTCGGGCCAGGACGCGGCCTCGTAGAAGGCGGTCAGCCGCCGGTCGAGCGGGCGCTGCATCAGCGCGAGCAGCCCCAGCGTCATGCCGAGGCCCACGGCGCCCGCGATGGCCACCGACAGCAGCCGCGCGGGCCGCCGCGGCCCCGCGTCGCGCATGCGCGGCAGGCGCATCAGCGCGACGGCCACCAGCGTCACCGACAGCGTCTCGACCAGAAGCTGGGT
>DAIPIU010000108.1:0-4610 GCA_036770645.1 Rubrimonas sp.
TCTACATTCCCGACCGCATCGACGAGGGCTATGGCCCGAACGTCCCCGCCATGCAGGCGCTTGCGGGAAGCCATGACCTGATCCTCTGCCTCGACTGCGGCGCGCAGAGTTTCAAGCCCATCGCCGCCGCGCGCGCGGCCGGGGCCTGCGTTCTTGTGGCCGACCATCACCTGTGCGGCGAGGCCCTGCCCGAGGCCGACGCGCTGGTGAACCCCAACCGGCAGGACGACGCATCCGGGCTGGGGATGCTGTGCGCGGCGGGCGTGGCCTTCCTGCTGGTGGTCGCGACCAACCGGCTGCTGCGGCGGCGCGGCGCGACCGTGCCCGACCCGATGGCGCTGCTCGACCTCGTGGCGCTGGCCACCGTGGCCGATGTCGCGCCGCTGACGGGCCTGAACCGCGCCTTCGTGCGGCAGGGGTTGAAGGTCATGGCGCGGCGCGAGAATCAGGGCCTTCGTGCGCTGGCCGACGCGGCGCGGCTGTCGGGGCGTCCTTCGGCCTTCCACCTCGGCTATGTGCTGGGGCCGCGGGTGAACGCGGGCGGGCGCATCGGGCGGGCCGATCTCGGCGCGCGGCTGCTGTCGACCGAAGACGAGGGCGAAGCGGTCGCCATCGCCGCGGAACTCGAGACGCTGAACGCCGCCCGACGCGCGGTTGAGGCCGATGTGCTGGCCGAGGCCGAGGCGCAGGCCGAGGCGCGGGGCGCGGACGGTCCGCTGGTCTGGGCCGCGGGCGATGGCTGGCACCCCGGCGTGGTGGGCATCGTCGCGAGCCGCCTGCGCGAACGCTTCGACCGACCGGCGGTGGTGATCGGGATGCTGGGCGACGAGGGCAAGGGGTCGGGGCGATCGGTCCCCGGCGTCGATCTCGGTTCTGCGGTGGCGGCGCTGACCCGCGAGGGTTTGCTGGCGAAGGGCGGCGGGCACCGCATGGCCGCCGGGCTGACCGTGGCGCGCGGCAGGCTGGAGGAGGCCATGACGCGGCTGTCCGAGCGGCTGGGCCGCATGGGCGCGGGCGCGGGCGGACCGGAGGACCTGCGCCTGGACGGCGCGCTGTCGCCCGCCGGGGTCACGGTCGATCTGTGCGAGATGCTCGAGGCCGCAGGGCCCTGGGGACAGGCCGCCCCCGCACCGCGCTTCGCCCTGCCCAGGGTGCGGGTGCGCGGCGGGCGGGCGGCGGGAGAGAAGCACCTGCGGCTGACGCTGACCGACGGCACGGCCAGCGTCGAGGCAATGGCCTTCGGGGCGCTGGGCGGGCCGCTCGGGGCCTTCCTGCTGTCGCGCGACGGCGCGCCGGTCCACGTCGCGGGGCGGCTCGACATCGACGACTGGGGCGGCCGGCGCCGGGCGCGCATGACGGTCGAGGACGCGGCCCCGGCTTGACCCGGCGCGGCGAGAGGTCGCGCGGATATCGTCACGACCCCGTCGCATCGGGCTGCTGATCTGGATGGCGAGCGACGCAGGAGCCCGAGGATGTCCGAGCCCACGCCCGATGCAAGGCCCCGCGCGCCCGACATCCTCCGCGTCATGGCCGCGCTGGACTTTGCCGCCCGCGCCCACGCCAACCAGCGCCGCAAGGGCGCGGCGCAGGAGCCCTATGTCAACCACCTGATCGAGGTCGCGCGGCTGGTGGCCGAGGCGAGCGGCGGCGCCGACGAGGATGCGGTCGTCGCCGCCCTGCTGCACGACGTGGTCGAGGACACGCCGGTGACGGCGGAGGACCTCGCCGCCGCCTTCGGCGCGGAAGTGGCGCGGGTGGTGATCGAGAACTCCGACGACATGAGCCTGCCCAAGGACGAGCGCCGCCGCGCCCGCATCTCCGCCGCCCCCCGCAAGACGGCGCGCGCACGGCTGGTGAAGGCCGCGGATCTGATCTCCAACCTGCGCGCCATGGCCCATTCCCCGCCGGCGGGCTGGCCGGCAGACCGCAAGCTCGGCTATCTCGACGGCTGCCGCCAGCTGATGGACGCCGCCCGGGGCCCGAACCCGGCCATCGAGGCGGTGTTCGACGCCACCGCCGCCGAGGTCGAACGCGCCATCCGCGAGGAACAGATCGACGCCTCGGAGGGCCACGCGGCGGCCGTCGCGCAGCTCGACCGCGCGGCGGGCCAGCCTGTCTACATGCTGTATCTGCCCAACACCGAGCGTCGGCCGCTGACCGAGGCCGACCTCGACCTGTTCTGCGACCGCATCGCGCGCAGCTTCCCCTCGGCCACCATCCAGCGCGCGGACGCCATCTTCGAAGGGGCGCGCCGTCCGGTGCTGCTGGCGCGCATCCGATCCGACAGCGGTTCGGCCATTGTCGCGCTGGCCCAGCGCCTGTGCCTCGATTTCCGCCAGCGCTTCGTCGGCGTCGAGGTCGACGGGCGCTATGTCCGCGTCTATGCCGACGACACCGGCCCCTGAGGCGCTGCGCGCGGGCGACAGGCGCGCGGCGGAAGCGGCGGGCGTCGCGCAGCCGGTTGCAAGCGCTTCGTCTTTGCCTTCCCTTTTGCGGGCGCGGAGGTTGCGCGGGAGACGCCAATGGCCAGCGACACGGTCACCATCCAGCTGCCCCCGGACGCCTCGCCCGAACTGATCGGGCGCCTCCGCGACGCGTTCCCCGAGGCGCTGGTGGCGCCGGAGGTCCCGGCCGACGCGGTCGAGACCGTCGCCGCGACCGAGGAGGCGCTGGCGAGCGCGCTTCTGGCGGCGCCGCGGCTCGGTGAGGCGCTCGCCGCCTGGTGGGCCGGGCTGCCGGGCGGCGGGCTCTGGGTCCTGTCCGCCATCGTCGCGGCGGCGCTCGGGGGCTATGCCGTCGAGCGGCTGGTGCGCGCGGCGTTCCCCGCGGTCTCGACCGCACCGGAACCCGATTTCCGCCGCAGGGCGGTGCGAGGGCTGGTCTGGCTGGGCGGCCGTCTGCTGGGGCTCGTGGTGTTCGCCGTGGCGGCGACGGTGATCTGGCGGCTGCTGACCCCGGCGGATCCTGCCCTTCGCGACTTCGCGCGCGGCGTGATGCTGGGGGTAGTGCGCGCGCGCTTCACCTATGCGCTGATCTGCGCTCTCTCCGCTCCGGGGGCGCCCGGACGCCGCCTCATGGGCTTCGACGAGGCCGAGGCGGGAACCGTCCGGCGCGCGGCCGCATGGACCACCGCGGCGCTGCTGGCGCTGGTGATCCCGCAGCAGATGCTCGCTGCGGCCGTCGGCGTGGCCCCCGAGGCCGCGCTGGCGAAGCTGGCCGTGTTCGCGCTCGCCGCCATCGCGGGAGCCGGCTTCTTCGCGGTGGCGGCCGCCCCTGTCCGCGCTCTGCTCGGCCGCGCGCTCGCCGCCGCACCGGCGGAAAAGCCCGCCTGGGCGCACGGGCTCGCACGGCGCTGGCACTGGGTCTACTTCGCGGCGCTGGCGCTCGATCTGCTGCTCAAGGCATTGGGCGTGCTCGGCCTTCTTGGCCCGCAGGCCGCACGGGGCGCGGGCCCCGCGATGCTGGTGCTCTTCGTCGCGCCACTGGCGGTCGCGGCCCTGCGCGTCTGGCGCGCCGAGGACGACCCGAAAGCGCGCAACGGCGCGCGGCTGGGGCTGTTCGCGCTGGTCGAGGGCGCCGTCATCGTGACCGCGGGCCTTCTGCTGCTGCTGGCTTGGGGCGTCGACCCCTACGGCAAGGCGTCGGCCACGGGCCTCGCGCGCCTGCTGCCCGGGCTGGTCGAGGCCGCCGTCATCGTCGCCGCAGGCTTCGCGCTGTGGCGCGCGGCGGCGGCGCTGCTGCAGGCCAAGCGCGCCGCGGCGGCCGACGACGCCGAGGCCGGCGGCGAGGAGGGCGGCGGCGCCAAGGGCACCCGCCTCGACACCATCCTGCCGGTGCTGCGCGGCTTCGCCCTGGCGCTGATCGGGGTCACCACGCTGTTCATGGCGCTGTCGGCGCTGGGGGTGAACATCGCGCCGCTGCTGGCCAGCGCGGGCGTTCTGGGGCTCGCCATCGGCTTCGGGGCGCAACGCATGGTCGCCGACGTGATCTCGGGTCTGCTGTATCTCTACGAGGACGCGTTCCGGGTCGGCGAATACATCGAGGTCTCGGGCGGCAAGGGCGTGGTCGAGCGCATCTCGATCCGCTCGGTCCGCCTGCGCCATCCGCGGGGGCCGGTGTTCACCATCCCCTTCTCGTCGATGGGCACGGTGCAGAACCACAGTCGCGACTGGGCGACGATGAAGTTCAGCTTCATGGTCCCCAGCGACACCGATGTCGAAGTCGTGCGCAAGCTGGTCAAGAAGGTCGGCGAACAGCTGATGTCCGACCCCGAATTGCAGGGCAAGATTCTCGTGCCGCTCAAGTCTCAGGGCGCGATCGCCATCACCGGGGCGGCGTTCACCATCGGCATCAAGTTCACCGCCGTGCCGGGCGAGCAGTTCGCGATCCGCCGCCGAGCCTTCGCAGCGCTGCAGAAGGCGCTGACCGAGAAAGGGATCGAGCTCTACCGCCCCGAACTCACGCTCGCAGACGCCGATCCGGCCACGCCCCAGCCCGCCCCCGCCTGACAGCGGACTTGCGCATCTCCTCCGGGACGGCTAATTGCGACGCCACCGCGCGCCCTTCGTCTAGCGGTCCAGGACGTCGCCCTTTCACGGCGAAAACACGGG
>DAIPIU010000049.1:0-19536 GCA_036770645.1 Rubrimonas sp.
TGCATGGCGGGGACGTTCGGGCCATAGCCCTCGTCGATGCGGTCGGGAATGTAGATCGTCGCCGTCAGCCCGAGGCCGCGTAGCCAGCGCAGCACCAGCGCGCAGGAGGCCCCGCCATCGACGTCGTAGTCGCCGAACAGCGCGATGCGCTCGCGGCGCTCCACGGCGCGCGCCAGACGGTCGGCCGCGGCATCCATGTCGCGCAGGGTGGAGGGGTCGGGCATCAGGTCGCGCAACGATGGGGCGAGAAAGGCCGGGGCCTCGTCCGCGCCGACGCCGCGCAGGGCGAGAACGCGGGCCAGCGGCTCGGGCAGATCGGCGGCCTGCGCCATCGCGAGTCCGCGCCGCTCGGCCTCGGCCGACGGGCCCACCCAGCGCAGGCCGGTGGCGGAGCGGGCGACATTCAGAAAGGCGGGGCAATCCAGCATCCCACATCTATGCGGGAACTCGGATCATCTCGCAAGATGTGGCGTCACTGGGGGAGGCGCAGGTCAACCCATACAAGTCGGTGGTCCGACGAGACGACGGGGCGTCCCTCGCCCACCAGCCTGCGCAGCGGATCGCCGGGCGCGGGCCAGAACACCCCCGCACCGGTCACGGCGAGATCGGCGGAGGGCAGCGCGTAATCCACCCGCAGCGGCCCGCCTCGGAAGGCCGCGGTGGCGCGCGCAGGGTCGCCCCGCCGCGCGAGGCCCGCGCCGGCAGAGGCGCCGCCTGCCGAGACGGGGGCGGGGTCGGTCAGGCGCGGATGCGCGAGCAGCGCCCGGATCGCCGCGCGCCGTCCGTCGCCGTCCTGCGGGTCGGCGTTCAGATCGCCCAGCAGCACGAAGGGCCCCGGGTCCATTGCCCCGCGGCGGCCGTCGTCGTCGGTCATCCAGCCGTCGCCCGAGAGATAGTCGGTCCAGAAGCGGATCTCGTCGGCGTTGCGCCGCCCGTTGCGGTCCTCCGGCCCGTCGAACACAGGCGGCGTCGGGTGGCTCGCCAGCAGGCGCAGCGGCCCGTCGGGCGTGCGCGCGATCACGTCCCAGTGGCTTTTCGAGGACAGGCGCAGGCTGTCCGCCACATGGGCGGGCCAGTGGCCGGGCGGGATCAGGTTGCCCGGCATCGCCGCCCAGCGCAGCAGGCGGAAGGTGCGCGCGGGCCCCAGCGGAAAGCGGCTGAGGATGGCCATGCCGTACTGGCCCTCGTGCCGCCCGAAGCCGTGGGCGTCGCCGGGCAGGGCCACCGCGCCGTCGCCGTCGAGGTCGTGCCCGGTTAGGACGCCGGTGTTGACCGGGGCGGCGAAGACATGGGGCAGGTCCAGCCCGGGGAGGCCGCGCCCGCCCTCGGCCAGCGCGCGGGCGAACAGGGAGGCGGCGACCCCGGCCGGGTCGTGGTCGATTTCGTTCAGCAGCAGAATGTCGGGGCGGACGCGCCGCAGGATTTCGGAGACCCGGTCGATCTGGCGCGACCCGCCCAGCCGCAGTTCCTGCACCAATCCGCCCGGCACGTCGCGCGACAGCGCCGCGTTGAAGCTGGCGACCCGGATCGCGCCGGGGGCGGGCGACGGGGGATCGGCCGCGGCCGTGCCCGCCAGCGCCCCGATCAGCGCCGCCAGCGCGCGGATCAGGCCCCGGCGAGCCAGGGCGTGGCCAGCCGGCGGCGCGCCTCGAAGGCCTCGATGGCGTCGCCCTTCTCGAGCGTCAGGCCGATGTCGTCGAGCCCCTCGAGCAGGCAGCGCTTGAGGTGCGGGTCGATCTCGAAGGCGATGGAGCCGCCATCCGGCCCGGTGATGGTCTGGCTTTCGAGGTCGACGCTCAGCACGGCGTTCGCCCCGCGCTCGGCGTCGTCCATCAGCTTGTCCACCTCGGCCTGCGGCAGGGCGATGGGCAGGATGCCGTTCTTGAAGCAGTTGTTGTAGAAGATGTCGGCGAAGCTGGGCGCGATCACGCAGCGGATGCCGAAGTCCAGCAGCGCCCACGGCGCGTGCTCGCGCGACGAGCCGCAGCCGAAGTTCTCTCCTGCCACGAGGATCTGCGCATTGCGGTAGGCCGGCCTGTTCAGCACGAAGTCCGGCCGCTCGGCCCCGGTCTCGTCGTGGCGCATCTCGTCGAACAGGTTCTTGCCCAGTCCGGTGCGCTTGATGGTCTTGAGGAACTGCTTCGGGATGATCATGTCGGTGTCGACATTGATCAGGGGCAGGGGCGCGGCCACGCCGGTCAGCCGGTCGAACTTCTGCACGGGATCGCTCCTCCCAACGAAAGACGCCGCCCCGGGGCGGTCGGCCCCAAGGCGGCGTCACCTCTCGCGCCGCGGGGGACGCCTGTCAATGCAGCCGCGCGCCGACCTCGGCGATGGCGGCGTCGACGCGCGCGGCATCGGCTTCGGGCGTCATCGCCCCGCGCAGGGCTTCGGCGGCGGCCGCCACGGCGACCGCAACGGCCTGGTTCTTGATGTCGGCGATCGCGGCGGCCTCGGCCGAGGCGATCTGGTCCTGCGCCGCAGCGATCCGCCGCTCCATCGAGCGCGCGAGTTCGGCCTTGGCGGCGTCGGCGGCGGCCTTGGCGTCCTCGGCGGCGCGGGCGACGATATCGGCGGCCTGGGCCTCGACTTCCTTCTGGCGCCGCTCGTAGGAGGCAAGCAGGATCTGCGCCTCCTCGCGCAGTCGCTTGGCCTCGTCGAGTTCGTGCCGGATCTTGTCGGCGCGGGCGTCGAGGAAGCCGAGGATGAGTTCGTGGACCTTGAAGCGCCACATCATCACGGCGAACAGCACCGTGGACAGCGCGACCACGAAATAGGTGTCGTACAGGATGGCCATGGCGGGTCCCCTCAGCCGAGCTTCGCGGCGACGGCGGCCTCGACCGCGGCGCGGTCGGCGAGGCCCGGCGCCAGCGCTTCGGTCAGGGCGAAGGCGGTCTCGCGCGCCACCTGCGCCACGCTGTCGGCGCTCGCGGCGCGGATTTCGGCAAGGCGCTTCTCGGCATCGGCCGACCGCGCCGCGATCTCGGCGTCGGCGCGGGCGATGGCGGCATCCAGGTCCTTCTGGATGTCTGCCCGCGCAGCCGCGGCGATCTCCTGCGCCTTGGCCTTGGCTGCGGCGAGCGCGGCATCATAGGCCTTCTCCGCCTCCGAGGCGCGGCGCTTGAACTCGGCCGCACGGTCGAGATCGTCCTCGATGGCGTCGTGCCGGTCCTCGATGGCCCCGGCGATGCGCGGCAGCGCGACCTTGCTCAGAATGTAGTAGAGCACGCCCAGCGACACCAGCAGCCAGAAGATCTGGCTGGGGAAGGTCGTGAAGTCGAGTTGCGGCATGCCGCCGGAAGCGGCCTCCGCACCGTGGCTCGGTTCGGCCATGGCGCACTCCGGAAACTGTCATCGGCGCGGCCCGGCGGACCGCGGGGAGGGGGTCGGCCTCCGCGCCCGGGCGCGGAGGCCGGGAGGCGTCAGACCGCGAACAGCAGCAGCAGCGCGACCACGAGGCCGAAGATGCCCAGCGCTTCGGCGAAGGCGAGGCCGATGAACAGCGTCGGGGTCTGTTCCTTGGCGGCCGCCGGGTTGCGCAGCGCGCCGGCGAGGAAGTTGCCGGCCACGTTGCCGACGCCGATGGCGGCGCCCGCCATGGCGAGGCAGGCGAGGCCTGCGCCGATGTACTGGCCCATGGCCGCGAGTTCGCCTTCCATGTGATGCTCCTGCGTGGTGGGAAGGGGTTGGGAAGTCACGGAGCGCCCCGCGCCGTCGGCGGCGGGACGCGACGTCTCTAGTGCATGTGCAGCGCGTCCTTGAGGTAGACGCAGGTCAGCAGCGTGAAGATGTAGGCCTGGATCACCGCCACCAGCAGTTCGAAGCCGACGAAGCCGACCATCGCAGCGATCGGCAGGACGCCCGCCACGCCCAGCACGCCCACGAAGCCCGCGAACACCTTCATGATTGCGTGACCCGCAAGCATGTTGGCACCGAGGCGGATCGAGTGGCTGACCGGCCGCACGAAATACGAGATGATCTCAATCACGAACAGCACCGGCCTCAGCGGCGCGGGCGCATCGGTCAGCCAGAACATCTCCAGAAAATGCGTGCCATGCTTCATGAAGCCGATGGCCGTCACCGTGACGAACACCATCAGCGCCAGCACCGCGGTCACTGCGATGTGCGAGGTCACCGTGAAGGCGTAAGGCAGCATGCCGGCGAGGTTCGAGAACAGGATGAACATGAAAAGGGTGAAGATGTAGGGGAAATACTTCAGCCCTTCCTCGCCCGTTATGTCGACCACCATCTGGCGCACGAAGCCATAGAGCATTTCGCCCACAGACTGCAGCCGCGTCGGCACCAGCGCGCGACCCGAACTGCCCGACACCAGCAGCAGCGACGCCGCGGCGACCACGAAGGCCATCCACACGGTCGAATTGGTGATGGTGAACAGTCCCATCTCACCGCCGAACAGCGGTTTGACGATGAACTGGCTCATCGGGTCGATGTGCATTTCGCCGGGTGCGCCTGCCACGGTCCGCCTCTCGTCCTGTCGCCGGGGGCCCGGCTCGTCGCCTGAACCGGGCGGGGTGCCCGGCCGATAGACCGGG
Organism: Rubrimonas sp.; assembly: GCA_036770645.1. GTDB lineage: Bacteria > Pseudomonadota > Alphaproteobacteria > Rhodobacterales > Rhodobacteraceae > Rubrimonas. Next base: position 4,554 of record DAIPIU010000049.1, read on the forward strand.
CGGGGGGCCCGGGGGAACAGCGCTGGGCATATGCCCCGCGCATTTTCGTCGGGCTGTTGCCCGGGCCGTTCGTCAGCCGCCGCCGCGGCGGCGGGCCTCCTCGGCCGAGCGCATGACCACGCGCACCCCGGCCGCGAAGCCCAGCAGGCCGAAGACCAGGATGAACAGGGGCTTCGTCCCTGCAAGGCTGTCGAGGCCCCATCCGATCCCCGCGCCCATCAGGACGCCGACCACCAGCTCCGTGACCATGCGCCAGGCCAGCGAGGCCGCGCTCACCTTGTCGGCGGCGGGGTTGCGGGCCGGCCGGCGAGCCTCGCGCAGCGCGGCGATCCGCGCCTCGATGCCCTCCAGCGCCGCCTTCTCCCTCTCCGTCGGCATGCGCCGCGATCCCTCGCCGCCGGCGGATCGGCTGGCGGTCGCGGGGACACTACTTGCGGCCACGCGCAGCGGTCAAGCGGCGCGGCGCCGCCGCAATTTCAAGGATCGCAAGGTGTTGGGCCGTTGTGCGACGCGGGAGCGCACGGGCCGCCCCGCGGCGTTTCAGCCCGTCGCCATTTCGGCCGCCAGCACGAGGTCGACCGACACGAGCTGGCTCACGCCCGGCTCGACCATGGTGACGCCGAACAGGCGGTCCATCCGGCTCATGGTGACGGCGTGGTGGGTGATGACGAGGAACCGGGTCTCGGTGCGCCGGGTCATCTCGTCGAGCAGGTCGCAGAAGCGTCCCACATTGGCGTCGTCCAGCGGCGCATCCACTTCGTCCAGCACGCAGATCGGCGCGGGGTTCACGAGGAACACGGCGAAGATCAGCGCCAGCGCCGTCAGGGTCTGCTCGCCGCCCGACAGCAGCGACAGGGTGGACAGCTTCTTGCCGGGCGGCATCGCCATGATCTCGAGCCCGGCCTCCAGCGGATCGTCGCTCTCGATCAGGGCGAGGCTCGCCTCGCCGCCGCCGAACAGATGGGTGAACAGGCCGCGGAAATTCGCGTCGACGGCGGCGAAGGCCCCCAGCAGGCGCTGCCGCCCCTCGCGGTTCAGCTCCGCCACGCCCTGCCGCAGGCGGGCGATGGCGGCCTCGAGGTCGGCCTTCTCGGCCAGCAGCGCCTCGCGTTCCGTGCGCGCCTCGGCCGCGTCCTCCTCGGCGCGCAGGTTCACCGCGCCGAGCGCGTCGCGCTGTCGGCGCAGTTTCGCGGCGTCGATCTCGGCGGCCTCGGCCGCGGGCAGGGGCGAGTCGGCCAGCGCCGCGCGCGCCGCCTCGCAGCCCTCGGGATGCGCCTCGGCCAACCGGGCGGCGGCCTCGGACAGCCGCTCGGCCTCGCCCTCGCGGCGGGCCTCGCAGCGGGCGCGGGCTTCGCGCGCCTCGGCCGCCGCACGCCCGGCCTCGCGGGCCTGCGCCTCGGCGGCGCCGAGCGCGGCCTCGGCCGCGGCGAGCCCGTCGCGCGCGGCCCGGTCGCGCGCGCCGGCGTCGCGAAGCGCGGCGTCGAGCTTCGCACCCGCCTCGGCCAGCGCCCCCGGGGCGGCGGCGGCCTCGCGCGCCTCGGCCAGTGCGCGGGCGAGGCGGGCATCGAGATCGGCGGCGCGCGTCTCGGCAGCCGCAAGGCGGTCCGCCCAGCCCGCGCGCTCGCGCGCCAGCGCCCCGAGGCGCTTCTCGCGCCCGGCCTCGCGACGGCGCAGTTCATCGACCGCCCCGCGCGCGGCCACCGCCCGGGCGCGCGCGGCCTCGGCCGCCCGGCGGGCCGCATCCGCGGCGGCGCGGGCCTCGCCCGGCGCGCCGGCCTCGACCTGTGCGGCCAGCGCCGCGGCCAGCGCCGCGTCGGCCGCCTCGCAATCCGCAGCCCGGCCGTCGCGCGCCGCTTCGAGGGCCGCGAGCCGCCCGAGCGCCAGTTCCAGCTCGGCCGAAGCCCTCGACTCGGCCCGCGCCGCCTCGGCCGCCGCGGCGTCGGCGCGCCGCCGCGCCTCGCGCGCCGCGCCCTCGCGCGCCGCCGCCGCCGCCAGCGCGGCCTTCGCCGCCGCCTGCGCCGCTTGCGCCCCGGCTGCCTGCGCCTCGGCTGCCGTCAGCGCGGCGGCCTGCGCGTCGAGACGGTTGCGCTGCGCCAACCGCTCGGCTGCCACGCGCGAGGCCTCGCCGGCCCGCACCCGCAGCCCGTCCCAGCGCCAGAGGTCGCCCTCGCGGCTCACCAGCCGCCAGCCCGGCGCCAGCGCCCCCTGGGCGGCGTCGCCTGCCTCCCGGTCGACCACGGCGGTGAAGTCCAGTCGTCGGGCAAGCGCCGGCGGGGCCTCGACCGCCCCGGCCAGTGGCACGGCCCCCGCGGGCACCGGCCCGGGCGCGACGGAGGGCAGGGCGACCCAGCCGCCCTCGCCCTCGCGCGCCGGCGGAGCCGAAAGATCCTCGCCCAGCGCCGCGCCCAGCGCCGCCTCCCAGCCCGGCGCGGCGCGCACCGCCTCGATGATCTGGTCGGTGCCGCCGGCGGCGCGGGCCAGCGCGCGCCGCAGCCCCTCGACCTCGGCTCGCAGGGCGGCGCGCGCGCCCTCGGCCTCTGCCGCCTCGATGCGCGCCTCGGCCTCGCGCGCCTGGGCCTCCGCCCGCGCGGCCTCGGCCGCCGCGGTCTCGTCCTCGGCCAGCGACGCCCGGGCCTGCGCCTCGGCGGTGCCCTCGCGCCCAGATTCGGCCTGCGTGCCCAGCGCGTCGATCCGCGCGGCCAGCGCGCTTGCCGCCGCCCCGGCCTCCTCCGCCGCGCGGCGGGCCTTGTCGGCGGCCGCCTGCGCCTCGGCCAGCCTGCGCGCCGCAGCCTCGGCGCGCGCGGCCATCCGCGCTGCGGCATCGGCCGCGGCCTCGTAGGCCGCATCGCCCTCGGCCGCCGTGGCCGCGGCAGCCTCGGCCTCGGCCTGCGCCGCCGCGAGACGGGCCTCGAAGCCCTCGCCCGCGCGCGACAGGTCGGCCGCCTCGGCATCGAGCCGTGCGAGCGAGGCCCCCGCGTCGCGGTTCAGCGCCGCCTCGCGCGCGGCGTCGGCCTCGATCTGCGCGACGCGCTGCGCGGCCTGTGCGGCGCGCGCCGCGGCCTCGCGCGCGCGCGCCCCGGCCTGCTCGCGCTCGATCCCCAGACGCTGGAGCACCGCCGCCGCGATCGCCGCCTCCTCGCGCAGGGCGGGCAGCGCGTCGCCCGCCGCATCCCGCGCCTGTTCCGCCGCCAGCGCGGCGCGCGCGGAGCCGGCGGCGGCGGCGGTCGCGGCGCCCAGCGCCGCATCCGCCTCGTCCAGCGCCGCGCCGGCGTCGGTCCAGCGACGCACCAGCAGCGCAAGCTCGGCCCGGCGCAGGGCGGCGGCGATGGCGCGATAGCGCGCGGCCTCGCGCGCCTGGCGGTCGAGTTGCGCCAGCCGAGCCCCCAGCGCGTCGGCCAGATCGTCGACCTGCGCGAGATTGCGCGCCGCCGCATCCAGCTTGAGTTCCGCCTCGTGGCGGCGCTGGTGCAGGCCCGAGACGCCTGCGGCCTCCTCGAGGATGGCGCGCCGCGCGGCGGGCCGCGCATTCACCAGTTCGGAAATCCGCCCCTGCCGCACCAGCGCGGGGGAATGCGCCCCCGTCGCGGCATCGGCGAACAGCATGCGCACGTCGCGCGCCCGCGCCTCGCGCCCGTTCACGCGGTAGACCGAGCCGAGGTCGCGCGCGATGCGCCGGCTCACCTCGATCAGATCCGTCTCGTTGAAGCCCACGGGCGCGCGCCGCGCGGCGTTGTCGAGCGTCAGCGCGACTTCCGCGAAGGCGCGGGCGGGGCGCGTCGCGGCCCCGGCGAAGATCACGTCCTCCATGCCGTCGCCGCGCATCGCCCGGGCCGAGCTTTCGCCCATCACCCAGCGGATCGCCTCGAGCAGGTTCGACTTGCCGCAGCCGTTCGGGCCGACCACGCCCGTCAGCCCCGGCGCGATGGTGAGTTCGGTCGCGTCGACGAAGCTCTTGAAGCCCTGAAGGCGCAGTCTCGTGAACTTCAATCCGCCGCCTCCGCCCGGCCGCCTATCCTAGCGGTAGGCACGGCGCGCCGTTGCGTCAACCGGCCGACCGCACAGATGTCGGGGGGGGCGCGCGCCGCGCCCCCATATCTGGGGTCAGTTCGGGGCGGGCGGCAGGGCCTTGTCGATCAGCGCCGAGAACTCGGCGACGCTGCGGTTGCCCGATACGGTCTCGCCGCCGATCAGGAAGGTGGGGGTCGAGCGCACCGCGTCGCGCGTGGTGGCGGTCTGGAAATCCTCGACCAGCCGCAGCATCAGCCCCTCGTCCTGCAGGCAGGCCTGCATGCGGTCGGCCGGCAGCCCGCCCAGCCGGCCGACGCGCATCAGTTCCTCGACCGGGTCCTCGGCCCGCAGCCATTCCGCCTGCCTGCCGAACAGGGTCTCGATCTGCTCGAAGAACCCGTCCGGCCCGGCGCAGCGCGCGATCATCGACGCCCAGAGTCCGAACTGGTCGAAGTAGACCTCGCGCAGCGTCAGGTTCACGAGGCCCGTGTCGATGTATTTCTCCTTGATCGCAGGCAGTGTGTCGCGGTGGAAGGCGGCGCAATGCGGGCAGGTCAGCGAACTGTATTCGATGATGGCGAGCGGCGCGTCGGGGCTGCCCAGCGTCATGTCGCCCACGGCATAGCCGCGCATGGCCAGAGCCGCCGGGTCCGTCACCGGCTCGGACTGCGCCCATGCGGAGGCCGCGGCCGCGCCGAGCACGAGGGCGACCGCCGCGCGGCGGCTGAAACGGAAGGGTGCGGTCATCGGGTGGGCTCCTGCCTTCTCGGGATCATGCGGTCGTCGGCCGGGCGCGCCGCGCGCCGGGCGATGTTCGCCCCGAGCCGCGCAAGGGCCGCGCGCAGCCCGTCATCCTCGATGCGCGACATAGCGGGCATTGCGGCGGGGTCCAAGACCGGCGCGGCCTGCCACGGCGCGGGGGGCTCCCGCAGGACGCCGGCTGGCGGCGCGGCGCGCGAGCCCTCGGCGGTCTGGTCGATGCGCAGGCGCGACACGGCGCGATAGCCGTAGGCGGCGTTCACGCGTTCGGCGATCGCAGGGGCGAGATGCGCGACCTCGGGGGCGGCCGCTCCGTCGGCGGCGACCAGCAGCGTGCCGCCGAGGCCCTCGGCCCCCCGCCGCGCCCTGTGCTCCAGGCGGACGGGGCGGCACAACCGCGCCACCTCCTGCCCCACGATGGCGTCCCAGTCGGTCAGCAGCCGGTGTTCTGCGAAACCGCGCTTTCCGGCAACGGCGCGCAGGGCCGGCGTCAGCGCGGCCCCCGCGCGCGCGAAACCGCGCGACGACGGCTTGCGCCGGACGGGCCGTGCGTCATCCTCCTCGCCCATGGCCACCTCTCCCCGTCGCCCATCCGAGCATGCCCCCGTCGCGTCTCCCGCGCCAGAGCCGCCGCCCGTCGGTCGGGCCCGCGCCGGAGCGGCGGCGGCTGACGGGCCGCGCGCAGGCGGCCCGGGCGAAGCCGCACCCGCGCCGGACCCGGCGCTTCTTCTCGCCTGGTACGACCGCTGCGCCCGCCGCCTGCCCTGGCGCGTGGGCCCGGCGGAACGCCGCGCCGGTCGGCGTCCGGACCCCTATCGGGTCTGGCTGTCGGAGGTGATGCTGCAACAGACCACGGTGGCTGCGGCCGGGCCGTATTTCGACCGCTTCACGGCGCGCTGGCCCACGGTTGCGGCGCTGGCCGCCGCGCCGCGGGAGGATCTGCTCGCGGCCTGGGCCGGCCTCGGCTACTACGCCCGCGCCAGGAACCTGCACGCCTGTGCGCAGGCGGTTGCGGCGCGCGGCGGCTTTCCAACAGACGAGGCGGGGCTCCGCGCCCTGCCGGGGATCGGGGCCTACACGGCCGCCGCGGTCGCGGCCATCGCCTTCGACCGGCCGGCCGTGGTGGTCGATGGCAATGTCGAGCGCGTGACGGCGCGCCTGTTCGCGATCGAGACGCCGCTGCCGGCCGCGAAGCCGGCGCTGCGCCGCCTGACGGCCACCATGACGCCGGACCTGCGCCCGGGCGACTTCGCGCAGGCGATGATGGATCTCGGGGCCACGGTCTGCACGCCGCGCGCGCCGGCCTGCGCCGCATGCCCCTGGGTCGACGCCTGCGCGGGCCGCCGCCGCGGCATGGCGGCCGAACTGCCGCGCAAGGCGCCGAAGGCCGCGCGGCCCCTGCGCAGGGGCGCGGCCTTCGTCGCGCTGCGCGGGGACGGGGCGGTGCTGGTGGCGCGCCGGCCCGACCGCGGGCTGCTCGGCGGCATGGAGGGTCCGCCCGCGACCGACTGGACCGAGGCCGGCCCCGATGCCGCCGCGCTGGCCGCCGCCGCCCCCTTCGCCGGCGACTGGCGCCGCGCGGCGGACGAGGCGCGGCATGTCTTCACGCATTTCGAACTCTCGCTGGCCGTGCTGGCCGCGCATGCCCCGACGGGCTGGGACCCCGCGCCCGGGCGCTTCGTCCCGCAGGCCGCGGCGCGGGCGGCGGCCCCGACCGCCCTGCGCAAGGCGCTCGACATCGGCATCGCGCTGCTGCGCGACCGTCCGCCGACCTGACGGGCGCGCGCCGCGACGCCCGGTTCAGGCGCGGCGGCGACGGCGGCGGCGGCCCAGCGCCCCGGGCAGCCGCCGCATCGCCCTGACGGCGCGCGCAATGTCGCCTTCGACGGCGAGCATCGCGGGCGTCAGCACCAGCACCATAAGCATGCCGAAGCCCAGCCCGAAGCACAGGGTGATCACGGTCGGCTTGAGAAACTGCGCCTGCGTCGAAGTCTCGAACAGCATGGGCGCGAGCCCGGCCACCGTGGTCGCGGTGGTCAGGAACACCGCCCGCAGCCGGTCGCAGGCGGCGTCGGCCAGCGCGGGGAGCAGCGCGCGGCCGCGCGCGCGCGCCTCCGCGGCCTCGGACAGCACGATGCTGTCGTTGATGATGATCCCGGCCATGCCGATGGCCCCGACCACCGAGAACATCGACAGCGGCGCGCCCATCCAGTGATGGCCCCAGAGCACGCCGACCGCGCCGAACGGGATGGTCAGCAGGATGGTGACGGGGCGCCGCCAGGATCCGAAGATCCAGGCCAGCGCGATGTAGATGCCCGCGAGGCACAGGCCGAAGCCCAGCGCCGCCTCGCGCAGGAACCGGCTTTCCTGCGCCGACAGGCCCTCGAGCCGCGCCTCGACGCCGTATCGCGCCTCGATCTCCGGCAGGATGCGCGCCTCGAGCGCCAGCCTCGCGTCCGCGGCTTCCGCCGGGTCGTCCGCGGCCAGTTCGGCCGTGACGCTCGCGCTCGCGAGGCCGTCGCTGCGGCGGATCGCGGCGAGGCCGAAGCCGCGCTCGACCCGCGCCAGCTCGGACAGCGCCGCGAGGTCGCCGCCCGAGGTGCGCAGGCGCATCCCCTCGAACCAGGCGGCGTCAAGCCCGTCGCGGTCCAGCAGCACCTCCACGGTCGCGCTGCGGCCGTCCACGGCGAAGGTCGCGGCCTCGATGCCCTGCAGCCGGTCGCGCAGCTCGCGCCCGAGGCTTGCCGGGGTGAAGCCCGCCGCCTCGCCGCGGGGCGTCAGCGCGACCCGGTGCTCCTCGCGACCGAAGGCCACGCCCCCCTCGATGCCGGTGACGGCGGCGAGGCCCCCGAGCGCGCGCTTGAGGGCCTCGGCCGCCTCGTGCAGCGTGCGCGGGTCCGCGCCGCGCAGGGTGGCCGAAAGCGCCTCTTCGCCCGGTCCGCCGCGCTCGCCGCGCAGCGACAGCGTCTCGACCAGCGGATGCGGCCGCACCGCCTCGTTCCAGGCCGTCACGACCGCGTTCTGGGTGTAGGGACGGCGGTCGGGGTCGATCAGCTCGACGGACAGACCGCCACGCAGTTCGCCCTCGCGTTCGTCCATGTCGGGGATGCTCTGCCGCGGCAGCGTGCCGAGCATGCCCAGCGCCGAGGTCACCGGCGCGACGCCGTGCTCGGCCGCGAGACGCGCATCGGCCTCGGCCAGCGCGCGCGTCAGCCCGTCGAGCGCGGCCTGCGCGTCGGCGGCGGTCGCCCCCGGCAGCATCACGAAGCTCGCGTCGATGCGCCCGCGCTCGGGCCCGTCGAAGAAGCGCCAACGCAGATCCCCCGAGGCCAGCAGGCCGAAGCTGGCCAACAGGAGCCCCGCCGCCGCCCCGATCAGCGGATAGCGCAGGCGCAGCGCGGCGGCGACGAGGGGTCGAAACAGGCCGTCGCGCATCCGGCTGAAGCCGCGGTTCACCGCGCGCGACGGTGCGTTCAGCCAGCGATCCGCCGAGCCGCGGCCGCCATGCGACAGATGGGCGGGCAGGACCAGCAGGCTCTCGATCAGGCTCGCCGCAAGCACCATGGTCACGGTCAGCGGGATGGCGACGATCAGGTCGCCGAAGCGGCCGCCCACCACCATCAGCCCGAGGAAGGCGATCACCGTGGTCGCGGCGGCGGCGAACACGGCCGGGAACATCTCGACCGCGGCGCGCTCGGCCGCGAGCGGCGCGGGCAGCCCGTCGCGGCGCAGGGTGTCCGCGCGCTCCGCCACCACGATCGCGTCGTCCACGATGATCCCGAGGCACAGGATCAGCGCGAACAACGAGATCATGTCGAGCGTCAGCCCCGCGGCGTGCATCAGCGCCAGCGCCGCGGCGATCGAGGCCGGGATGCCGGCGGCCACCCAGACGGCGGTCCGGGCCGACAGGAACAGGAACAGCAGGCCCAGCACCAGCGCGAGCCCGGTCGCGGCGTTGCGCGTCAGCAGGTCCAGCCGATCCGCGATCTGCCGCGCCTGCGCCTGCGTGACCGTCGCCTCGACGCCGGCGGGCAGGCTCGGGGCCCAGGCGGCGATCGCCCCTTCGATGCTGCGCAGGATCGCGACCGCGTCGCCGCCCTCGCCGCGGCGGACGCGAAGGCGCACGGCCGGTTCGCCGTCGACGAAGAACGACGCCGCATCGTCCGGCCTCTCGACGGCGATCCGCGCGACGTCGCGCACCCGCAGCAGCGCCCCGTCTGCGCCGCGCCGCGCCACCGCCGCCCCGATGGCCTCGGCCGTGCGCCGCTCGCTTCCCGCCCGCACCCGCGCGCCGCCCTCGCCCAGCGAACCGGCGGGGCTGGTGCGCGTCGCGGCCGAGACGGCGCCGGCCAGTTCCCGCAGCGTCAGGTCGTGGCGGGCCAGCGCCGTCTCGGTCGCGCGCACGCGGATCACCGGCTCGTCCGCGCCGGACAGGGCGACCCGCGTCACGCCGGCCGCGAACAGCGCCCCCTGCAGCTCGAGAGCATGGCGCGTGAGCTGGGCGAGATCGGTCGGCCCGTGGATCAGGACATCCGCGACGCTGTCGCTGAAGGCGACGCGCCGGATCTGCGGGCGCTCGGCGTCCTCCGGCAGATCGGGCGCGACCGCGTTCGCCGCCGTCTCGACCGCAGCCGTCGCGGCCGTCATGTCGACGCCGCTCTCGAAGTTCAGCACGATGCGCGCGCGCCCGTCCGACGCGGTCGCGGCCATCGACTCGACCCCCTCCACCGCCTGCAGACCCGGCGTCAGGGCGGCGACGATCTGGCGGTCGACATCCTCGGGGCCCGCGCCGGGCCATGCGACGCTCACGATCGCGCGGTTCTGGGAGAATTCGGGGAAGAACTGGGTGCGCATGCCCGCCGCGCCCCAGAGGCCCGCCAGCAGCATCGCGGCCAGCAGCAGGTTCGCGGCGGTCGGGTGGCGCGCGAAATAGGCGATCAGCCCTCCGCCGCCCGGGCGCGGCCCGCCCCTCATCCCGGCGCGTCCCGGGCCGGCGCCCCCGGGCCGGGGGCCGCCGCGGCGGCCGGAGAGCCCGCCTCGGCCGCGAAGCTGGGCCGCACCCGGACCCCCGGCCCCAGCAGCGCCGAGCGCGCCGCGACATAGGCGGCCCCCGCCGGGGCGCCCTCGACCACGAGGGCGGCCCCCTCGCGGCGCAGGATGCGCAGGCGGGTCTCGCGCAGCCGGTCGTCGCCGTCGATCAGCAGCACCCGCCCGTCCTCGGTCGCGGCGGCGGCGGGAATGACGGCGACCCCCGCCAGCGGCGGCTCCGTCACGCGCACCGCGACGAAGTCGCCCGGGCGCAGGGCGGGCGCAGCGCCGGGCTCGATGCTGGCGAACAGGGTGCGCCCGGTCCGCCCGGCCGCGATCACGGCGCCTTCGCGCGCCAGGCGGGCAGGGGCCTCGGCCGCCGCCTCGCCAAGCGCCAGCCGCACGGACGCCGCGAGGGGCCGCAGCGCGCCCGCCTCGTCGAGCAGCCGCGCGTATTCGGCATTGGTGACCTGGAAGGCGACCTCGAGCGCGTCGAGATCGATCAGCAGCCCCAGCGGCGCGCCGGCGGCCACAAGATCGCCGGGCTGCGCCGCCGTCTCGGCCAGAACGCCGGCGAAGGGCGCGACGAGCACCGCCTCGCCCAGCATCCGCGCGGCCTCCGACGCCGCCAACGCGGCGCGTTCGACCGACAGATCGGCGCGGGGCACGCGCAACTCGGCGGTCAGCAGGGCCTGCGCACGGCTCGCGGCCGACTGCTCGGCCGCCGCGAGGGCGAGTTCGGCCTCGTCGACCGAGGCCTGCGGGGCCACGCCCCGCGCCGCGAGCCCGCGCTGGCGATCCAGCCCGGCGCGGCGCAGCGCCAGTTGCGCGCCCGCGGCGGCGCGTTCGAGTTCGGCCGAGCGCACCGACTGGCGCGCCTCCGCCGCCTCGGCCCGCGCGGCGGCCAGCGCGTTCTCGGCCTCGGCCAGCGCGGCGGCCAGATCGGCCTCGTCGATGCGCAGCAGCAGCGCGCCCGCCGCCACGCGCCCGCCGTCGCGGAATTCGGGCGCCAGCGCGGCGACCCGGCCCCGGACGCCGGCGCTGACGCGCAGCGAGCGCGCCGCCACGACCTCGCCGAACGCCTCGATGACAGGCGCATAGGTCGTGGGCGCGAAGCGCGCGGCGTTCACGGCGAACACCCGCTCGACGGGCGCGCGCGTGGCCTGGGCCTCGGCCCCGCGCTGCGCGTCGTTCGCAAGCCGCCATGCGCCGAAGCCGACCCCGGCCACGGTCGCCAGCGTCAGCGCCAGCCCCGTCGCGGCGGAGCGCACCAGACCCATGCCACACCCTCCACGCGGGCCGCAGCGCGGCCCCGCCCTGCACATAGGCGCGCGGCGGCCCGCTGTCACGCGGTGCCGCGCGCGCGGCGCAGGTCGCGCGGCGCCGGTTGTCCGGGCCGCGGCGGCTCGCGCGGGTCAGTCGACGATGGTCGCCTCGGTCGCCGCGCGCAGCGCGTCCTCCGTTACGCCCGGCGCCAATTCGACGATGCGCAGCCCGCCCTCGACCACGTCCAGCACGCCGAGGTTGGACACGATCCGGTCCACGACGGCCTTGCCGGTCAGGGGCAGGGTGCAGGCCTTCAGCACCTTGCTTTCGCCCGCCTTGTTGGTGTGGTCCATGGTCACCACCACGCGCCGCACCCCGGCCACGAGGTCCATGGCCCCGCCCATGCCCTTCACCAGCTTGCCCGGGATCATCCAGTTGGCCAGATCCCCGGTCTCCGACACCTCCATCGCGCCCAGGATCGACAGGTCGATGTGCCCGCCGCGGATCATGCCGAAGCTCATGGCGCTGTCGAAGAAACTGCTGCGCGGCAGTTCGGTGATGGTCTGCTTGCCGGCGTTGATGAGGTCGGGATCGACCGCGTCCTCGGTCGGGAAGGGCCCCATCCCCAGCATGCCGTTCTCGGACTGCAGGGTGACGTCCACGCCCTCGGGGATGTAGTTGGCCACCAGGGTCGGGATGCCGATGCCGAGGTTGACGTAGAACCCGTCCTGCAGCTCCTGCGCGGCGCGGGCGGCCATCTGGTCGCGGGTCCAGGGCATCAGCGGGCCTTTCCTTTCTGGAGGGCGGCGAGCATGCGCGCGCTCTCGGACGATATCTTCGTCTCCTTGGTCAGTTCGCGCATCGCGTTCGCGACGATGTGGGCGGCGAAATGCTGGGAGAGAGCGGCGGCGATGGGGAAGGCGATGGTCGGGTCGGCCGCCACCTTTTCGGGGCCGACGTATTTCCGCGCCAGATCCTTGGCGTCGTTCATGAAGATGTCCATGCGCTCGCGGATCTCGCGGCGCAGCTGCTCGGACAGGGCGTCGATCTCTTCCTCGGCGCTCATGGCTCAGGCCGCCCGCACGGTGCGCTGCTCGATGCGCTTCTCGAAGCGGCCCTGCAGGATGCGCTGCACGAACACGCCGGGGGTGTGGATGTGGTCGGGGTCGAGGCTGCCGGTCGGCACGATCTCCTCGACCTCGGCGACCGTCACGCGGCCGGCCATGGCGCAGAGCGGATTGAAGTTCCGCGCGGTCTTCCGGTAGACAAGGTTGCCTTCCTCGTCCCCCTTCCACGCCTTCACGATCGCGAGGTCGGTCTTGATGCCGCGCTCGAGGATGTAGGTCTGGCCGTCGAACTCATGGTGCTCCTTGCCCTCGGCGATCAGGGTGCCCACGCCGGTCTTGGTGTAGAAGCCGGGGATGCCGCAGCCGCCGGCGCGCAGCCGCTCGGCCAGCGTGCCCTGCGGGTTGAACTCAAGCTCGAGTTCGCCCGACAGGTACTGGCGCATGAACTCGGCGTTCTCGCCGACATAGGAGCTGATCATCTTGGCGATCTGCCGGCTGTCCAGCAGCACGCCCAGTCCGAACCCATCCACCCCGCAATTGTTCGAGGCGACGGTCAGGCCCTTGACGCCGGATTTGTGGATCGCGGCTATGCAGTTCTCGGGAATGCCGCAGAGGCCGAAGCCGCCCGCGGCGATGGTCATGCCGTCGAAAAGCAGGCCGTCGAGCGCGGCCTCCGCGTTCGGGTAGGTTTTTCTCATTGCGCCGGATCCCTGCCGTTGACAGACGCGCATGGCCTAGCACGGCCCCGCCCCGGGCGAAAAGGCCGCAGGTCATGCGCGCGGCATGCGCGCGGATCGCCGCCTGCGGGCCTTTCGGCCATCGCCCGCGCGCGCGGTCAGCCCGCAGCCGCCAGCGCCCGCATCAGGTCGTCGAGCAGGTCGGCCGGATCCTCGAGCCCGACCGACAGCCGCACGAGGCCCGGCGCGATGCCCAGCGCCGCGCGCGCCTCCTCGCCGAGGCGCTGATGGGTGGTGGTCGCGGGATGGGTCGCGATGCTTTTCGCGTCGCCGAGGTTGTTCGAGATCAGGATCAGCCGCAGCGCGTTGAGGAAGCGGAACGCGCCGTCGCGCCCTCCCGCCACCTCGAAGGCGACGATGGTGCCGCCGGTCTCCATCTGCCGCCGCGCCAGCGCCCGCTGGGGGTGGTCGTCGCGCCCGGGATAGATCAGGCGCGTCACCGCCGGGTGCGCGGCCAGCGCGTCGGCGATCAGCGCCGCGCCATCGGCCTGCGCGCGGCAGCGCAGGTCCAGCGTTTCCAGACCCTTCAACATGACCCAGGCCGTGAAGGGGCTCATCGCGGGGCCGGTGTGCTTCATGTAGGGTTCGAGCTCGTCGCGCACGAAGCGCTCCGTCCCCAGCACCACGCCGCCGAGGCAGCGGCCCTGCCCGTCGATGTGCTTGGTCGCGGAATACACCACGACATCGGCCCCGTGCCGCAGCGGGCGCTGGAACATCGGCGTCGCGAAGACGTTGTCGATGACGACCCGCGCGCCATGGGCGTGCGCGATCTCCGCGACGCCCGCGATGTCGACCAGTTCGAGGGTCGGGTTCGAGGGGCTCTCGAAGAAGCAGACCTTGGTGTTCGGCCGCATCGCCGCCGCCCAGGCCGACAGGTCCGCCCCATCGACCAGCGTCGTCTCGATGCCGAGGCGCGGCAGCAGCGTGCGCAGGATCCAGTCGCAGGAGCCGAACAGGGCGCGCGCCGAGACGACGTGATCGCCCGCGCGCAGCATCGCCATCATCGCCGCGTTCACCGCCGCCATGCCCGAGGCGGTCGCGAAGGCGGCCTCCGCCCCCTCGAGCGCGGCGATGCGGTCCTCGAAGGTCGCGACGGTGGGGTTGCCGTAGCGGGCGTAGATGAAGCCCGGATCGTCGCCGGTGAAGCGCGCCTCTGCGGATTCGGCGTCCGGATAGACGAAACCCTGGGTAAGGAAGATCGCCTCGGACATCTCGGCGAATTGCGACCGCCGGGTGCCGGCATGGACGAGGCGCGTGCGCGGGCGATAGGCGTCGTCGTCCATGGTCTGCTCTCCGGGAGTGGGTGCGGCGTAGCCCGACGCGGTGCGGCGGTCAATCGAGACGGGATATGCATGTGTCCGCAGGACATCCACGCACAGGCGCCGCATCGCCGCCCGAAGCGGACGGCGCGCGGCGCGCCATGACGCGGCGGACGCCCGGGCCGGCAGGCAGATCGTCGAGGCCAGCGTGCGGATCGCCAGCGGCGCGACCGGCGCCCGCGGTGCCCCCGGCCCGTGCGATCGTGCGGCCGCGGCCGTGACGGCCTTCGCCGACCAGCCCGGCGCGCGGCTGGCGCGCGGGGTGTGCCGCTGGCTTGCCGATCAAGGCGCGGCCCCGGTGACCGAGTTCGTGCCCGCACCCGGCCTGCGGGTCGACGTGATGGCGCTGTGGCCCGACGGACGGCTGTGGATCGTCGAGTGCAAGGCCTCCGTCGCCGACTACCGCGCCGATGCGAAATGGACGGGCTACCTGGGCTGGTGCGATGCATTCCATTTCGCCGTCGAGCCCGGCTTTCCGCTCGATCTGCCCGATGTCGCCGGCGTGATACGGGCCGACCCGTTCGGCGCGGCGCTCAAGCGTCCCGCGCCCCTGCGCGCCCTCGCCCACGCCCGCCGACGCGCCCTGACGCTGCGCCTTGCCCGCGCGGCGGCCCTGCGGCTGCGCCGCGCGCTCGACCCCGATGCGCCGGCCTTGCCCGACCCTGCCTGAGCGGCCCTGCCCGACAGGAGCGCGCGGCAGCACCGGCTTGCATCGATGTCCGCAGCGCGGTATCCGACGCGCCAGTGCCGCCTTAGCTCAGTTGGTTAGAGCACCAGATTGTGGATCTGGGGGTCGCCC
>DAIPIU010000006.1:0-3078 GCA_036770645.1 Rubrimonas sp.
GCGAGCGTCGCCGTCAGGGACAGGCTGCGCACCGCCCGGTCATGGCGCGCCTCCCGGTCGTCGTCCGTCTCCTGCGCCGCCGCGTCCGCCGTCATGCGCGCGTCGCTCACGGCGATGGCCAGCCATCCCGCGTGGTGGTCGAAGCCCCCCTCCGTCCGCAGCCAGCTCGCCGCGACCAGCCCCGCCGCCAGCGCCGCGCTCCAGCGGCGGCGGACCCGCGGCGGCTCGGGCGGGGTCGGGGAGGGGGCCGCGCGCAGGCGGGCGAGCGCGCGGCGGCGGCTGCGGAGCGTGGTGTGGGCCGAGAGCCAGACGGCGCCCGCGATCAGCAGGGTCAGCCCTTCGTCATGGGCGGGCATCGAGCGCCACCAGACGAGGCCGATCAGGACGGGGGCCGCCCACCAGACCAGCAGCGCCGCCACGGCATCGGACAGCCAGCCGAGCGGGCGCTGCACCGTCGCCGCCGCACGGTCGGGGCGGCGGCGCAGCGCCCAGTCGGTGGCGAGCCAGGGGAACACCCGCTCGCCCAGCCTGCCGCCCGCGATTTCCGCCGGCGCCTCGGCCAGCGCGTCCCACAGCTTGACCATGTGCAGGTGCAGCCAGGCGTGCAGCGCCGCCCCGAGCCAGGGCGCCGCCCAGAAGAAGGCGTAGGTCGGGATCGCCACCCCCACCAGCGGCAGCTGGGTGCGGGCCTCCAGCGCGAAGAAGTCGATGTCGCGCACGCCGAGCAGCGTCAGCCCCACGAAGGCGAGATAGCCGATCAGCCCGAACCACGCCCCCCGCGCCACATCGGACAGGGTTTTGATGCGCTCGAGGATCGCCTTCTCCTGCGCCTCCCCCGCGCCGCGCGCCGACGCCGCGGCCGCGGCGGCGCGGGCGGCGGCCCGGGCCCTCAGGCGGGCGGCGAAGCGGCTTTCGAACGGGGGTCTCATGCGGGGCGATCCGGGCGGCGGGCGGGCGATGCGGGCAGCATCGCATGGGCGGCCGCGCCCCTCACGCGGAATTGGCGGCCTCGGCGGGGGACAGGCGCGGCGCCGCGGGGCCCTGTGCGCCCTGCGGGCGGCGCGCTAGCCTGCGCGCCGGGACAGGGCGCGCGGAGGGCCGGACGATGGGGACGGGAGGGGGTGCGGGCGCGCCGGGCGGGGGCGGGGCGGCGGCCCGCGCGATCGGCGCCGCGGCGGCCTTCGCGCTCGCGGCCGGCGTCGCCGCCGCCGAGGCCCCGCATTGCCCGCCGGGGGCCGCGCCGCCGCGGCTGGCCCCCGCCCCCGCGCTGCGCCGGCCCGAGCCGGGGCGGCCGCTGCGGGTGCTGGCCATCGGGTCGTCCTCGACCGAAGGGGCGGGGGCGAGCGGGCCGGGGGCGAGCTATCCCGCCCGGCTGCAGGTCCTGCTCGGGGCGCGGCTCGGGCCGGTCGAGGTGGTCAATGCCGGGCGGGGCGGCGAGCGGGCCGCGGGCGCGCTGCGGCGGCTGCGGGCGCTGGCGGCGCCGGGCGCCTGGGACCTCGTGATCTGGCAGGCCGGCGCCAACGACGCCCGCGACCCGGGCGTGGCGGAGGCCGCCTTCGCCGCGACGCTGGCGGACGGCATCGCCGCGATCCGCGCCGCGGGGGCCGCGCCCCTGCTGATGGACGCCCAGCCCTGGCCCGCCGACCCCGACCCCGCGCGCACCGCGCGCTTCTCGGCGCTGGTGCGCGACGCGGCCGCGGCGGGGGGTGCCGCCTTCTTTCCCCGCCACGCCCTGATGGCGGCCTGGGCGCCCGCCGCCCGCGCCCGCCTGTTCGCCCCGGACGGCCTGCACCACGACGACCGCGGCTACGCCTGCCTCGCGGAGCTGCTGGCCGGGGCGCTGGCGGGCGGGCGCTGAGGCCTGGCGCGGGCCCGCCGCCACGCCTAGGCTCGCCTCATGGGCAAGGCGATATTCACGCACGCTGACGGGTCGATTTACGACGATCTTCCCGAGGAGCGGTATCATTTCCCCCGCACCTACCTGAACGCGGTGGAGCGGGCGGTCGGCGATTGGGTGGTGTATTACGAGCCCCGTCGCGTCGAGGCCGGTAGCGAGCGCACGGGTGGCCGGCAGGCCTATTTCGCCGTCGCGCGCGTCATGGCTGTCGAGCCCGACCGCGAGCGGCCCGACCACTTCTACGCACGAATGGCCGATTATCTGGCCTTTCCCGAGACCGTGCCGTTCCGGCCGAGCGGGCTTCATCTCGAAAGCCTGCTGCGCAAGCCGGACGGCTCGACCAACCGCGGTGCCTTCGGCCGCGCCGTGCGCGATCTGCCGGAGGCCGAGTTCGATGCGATCCTCGCGCTCGGCTTCGCGGGCGTGCGCGCCGAACTCGGGGCCGGCGACTGGACGGCACCCACGATGCCGACGGGCGGTTTCGCCGATCCGGGAGAGGCGTTCGTCCATGCGCCGCGCCGCCTCGTGGAGCAGGTCGTTGCGCGCCCCTTCCGCGAGGCGGCCTTCGCGCGGCAGGTCAAGCGCGCCTATGGCGAGACCTGCGCCCTGACCGGCCTGCGCATCCTGAACGGCGGCGGACGGCCGGAGGTGCAGGCGGCCCATATCCGCCCCGTCGAGCGCGATGGCCCCGATGCGGTGCGCAACGGCCTTGCGCTGTCCGGCACGGCGCACTGGATGTTCGACCGGGGCCTCGTGTCGGTGGGCGACGATCTGTCGATCCTCGTCGCCCGGGATGCAGTGCCCGAGGCGGCGCTGCGGCTTCTGAATCCCGACGGTCGCCTGCGCGCCCCGGTCGAGCCCTGGATGCGGCCGCACCCGCAGTTCCTGCGCTTTCACCGGGAGCGCGTCTTCAAGGGCTGACCGCCTCATCCGAACGCCCCTTCGGCGAACCAGCGGTCCACGCGGTCGGACAGCGGGGTGTGGAACAGCCACAGGCGCGCGCCGTCGGCGCTCTCGATGCGCCAGTAGTCGCGGGGGCCGCCGCGCCAGGCGGGGTCGTCGAGCCACCAGGCGGGGGCGATGCGCTCCGGCCCGAAGGCGGCGGCGACCGCGTGCGACCGGCCGCGCCAGCGGAAGGCCGGGGGCGGGGCGGGGGCGCGGTCGGGCGCGGGGTCCACCGG
>DAIPIU010000006.1:3178-68025 GCA_036770645.1 Rubrimonas sp.
CGGGGTCCACCGGCTCGGGGTCCACCGGCTCGGGCGCGAACAGCAGCAGCGGCCGCGGCCCCGGCGGGCGGGGCCAGGGGCCGGCATGCGCCTCGGCGAAGCCGGCGGAGGCCAGCGTGAAGGCGCGGGCGGGGATGTGGCTGTCGGCGGGCAGGGGGCGCAGCAGCCGGTCGAAGCCGATCCGCCCCCCCAGCCGCGACAGCAGCGCCGCGAGCGCGTCTCCGCCCTCGGCCCGCGCCGCCGCCTCGCCCTGCGCGGCGAGGTGGCCGCGGTGCTGGAGGGCGGCCAGCGGCTCGGTCTGAACCGCCTCGAGCCGCAGCGCGTCGATGCCGAACCCCGCGTCCAGCCCCGCCACCGGCCGCGCGAACAGCCCCGCGATCAGCCCCGCCTCGCGCGAGGGGCGGGCGAGCGCCACCTCCGCCGCCAGGGCGGCCCGGTCCACCCGCCGCAGCGTCAGCGTCAGCCGCCGCGCGCCGCGGCCGTGTTCGGCCAGCCGCGCGCAGACCCGCGCCAGCAGGCGGTCGAGCGCGGCCATGACGTCCTCGGCGCGCCCCACGGGTTCGGGCAGCGACAGGCGCGCGGCGAAGACGGGGGCGGGGCGGCCGGCGCCCACGGGCTCGGGCTCCGCCCCCAGCGCCTGGTCGAGCCGGCGCACCGTCTCGACCCCGAAGCGCCGCGCGAGGCCCCCGCGCGGCAGCAGCGCCACGTCGCCGATGCGGCGCAGCCCCAGCCGCGCCAGCCCCTCGGCCGTCGCGGGCGCGATGCGCAGCGCCGCGACCGGCAGCCCCGCGATGGCGGCGCGCGTGCGCCCCGGCGGCGCGATCGCGGCCGGGGGCGGCGGGGCGGGGCGCGACTTCGCCCCAGCCGCCCCAGCCGCCCCGGCGGGCGGCGATTTCGGCCCGGTGGCCCCGGCGGGCGGTAACTTCGCCCAGGCCGGGCGCGCGGGCGTGCGCACCCGCGACGCCGGGGCGTCCACGGCCACCGCGTCGCCGTCCGGCCCGCCCGCCCCGGCCGAGGGGGCGAAGCGGGCCAGCCCCCAGGCCGCGCCGCGGGTGTCTGCGCAGGCGGCCCGCGCCGTGAAGCCCATCGCCCCGAGCCGCCCCAGCGCGTCGTCGAGCAGCCCGGCCTCGCCGCCGAATAGATGCGCGCAGCCCGAGATGTCGAGCGCCAGCCCGTCCGCGCCGTCCGTCGCCACCCAGGGGCTGTAGAGCCCGGCCCAGCGCGCCAGCGCCCCCAGCAGCGCCGCCTCGGCCGGCGGATCGGCCGGGCGGGTCGCGAGATCGGGCCGGATCGCGCGCGCGTCCGCCAGCCCCATGCCGCGCGCCAGCCCCGCCGCCTCGGCCGCCGCCGACAGGCTGTCGAGCCGCAGCGCCCCGCCCGCATCGGCCACCGTCGCGAAGGGCGGGGCGGAGGGCGACGCCGCGACCCGGCGCAGCAGGCGCTCGGCCCCCAGCCGGGGCAGCCAGATGCAGACGACACGACGGGCCACGGGGGCCTCCGGCACAAGAGTTCATCTTATGTTCTTATCTGGCGCCGGGCGGCCCGCTGTCGAGGGCGGCGCGACCCTGCGGCGCCGCGCCCCGGGGAAGACGCGGGCCGGGGAAGACGCGGGCCGGGGCGCCGAAGCGGCGGGGCGGGCGCAGGGCGGGGCGGGTGCGGCGACGGGCCCCCGCAGACGAAAACGGCCGCCCCATGGGGCGGCCGTTTCGGGCGGGCGGGCGTCGGGACGGTGGTGGAGCCGAGGGGAATCGAACCCCTGACCTCTTGAATGCCATTCAAGCGCTCTCCCAACTGAGCTACGGCCCCGGAGAACGCCCGCCTGCGAAGTGCGCGCCTTATATGGAGCGGCCCGGCCCGGCGCAAGGGCGATCTCGCGCCCTCAGCGGCGGTCCTCGTCCTCGGCGTCGTCGTCGAAGCCCTCGAGGGGGGCGACATCGGCGTCGTCCTCCTCGTCCTCGATCAGCACGTCGTCGTCAGCGGCGAGGGGGTCCTCCTCCTCCTCCACGGCGACGGCGGGCACCACCGCGGCGTCGTCATCGTCGTCGTCGACATCGGCGAGCACCACATCCTCGTCCTCGTCGTCGACCACCGCGTCCTCGGCATCCTCGACGACCACGACCTTCTTCGCGCCCTCGGGGCGCGGGGAGGGGCGCGACCGCCTGGGTCGCGTCAGCGCCTCGATCTCGAAGGTCGCCCCGCATTCGGGACAGACGATGGGGTCTCTGGCGAGGTCGTAGAAGCGCGTGCTGCAGCTGGCGCAGGTGCGCTTCACGCCCCATTCCGGTTTGGGCATCGCTGTCCCCGGCATGCGTGAATCGGAAGCGGCGCAATGGCACGCGGGCGGGGCGCCTGTCAAAGGGCGCCGATGCATGCCGCGCGTCGCGCCGGCTGGACGCCGCGCCCGGCCGGGCGCAGCATCGCGCCATGGTCGCCGACGCGCTGCGCGCCCTTGCGGGGATCGCGCTGTTCCTTCTGGGCATGGGCATGCTGACCGACGGGCTGCGCGCCGTCGGCGGGACGGCGCTGAAGCGCGCGCTGGCGCGCCTGACCGCAAGCCCCTGGTCCGGGGCGCTGGTCGGGGCCGCGGCGACGGCGGTGCTGCAATCCTCGAGCGCCGTCACGGTCACCGCCGTCGGCTTCGTCGGCGCCGGGCTGCTGGGGTTCCCGCAGGCGCTGGGGCTGATCCTCGGGGCCAACATCGGCACCACCATGACCGGCTGGCTGGTGACGCTGATCGGCCTGAAGCTGCAGATCGGCGCGATGGCCGGCCCCGCGGCGCTGGCGGGCGCGCTGCTGCGCCTGTTCGGGCGCGGCCGGCGGCGCGAGGCGGGCTGGGCGCTGGCGGGATTCGGCCTCGTGTTCCTGGGCATCGATGCGCTGCAGGCGGGGCTGTCGGGATTCGAGGGGCGCGTCGCGCCGGCCGATTTCCCCGGCGACGGCCTGGCCGGCCGGCTGGCGCTCGTGGGCATCGGCGCGGTGCTGACCGTGCTGACCCAGTCCTCGAGCGCAGGCGTCGCCACGGCGCTGGTGGCGCTGTCGACAGGGGCGATCGCGCTGCCGCAGGCGGCGGCGCTGGTGATCGGGATGGATGTGGGCACCACGGCCTCGGCGCTGCTGGCGACCGTGGGCGGGTCGCCCGCCATGCGCCGAACGGGGCTTGCGCATGTCGTGTTCAACCTCATGTCGGGCGCGCTCGCCTTCGCGCTGCTCACGCCCTGGGCCGCGCTCGCGGCCCCCCTCGCGGCGGCGGGGACGCCCGACACGCTGCTGCTGGTGGGGTTCCACACCGGGTTCAACCTGCTGAGCGTGCTGCTGGTCCTGCCCTTCGCGCGGCCCTTCGCGGCGCTGCTGGAACGCCTTGTCCCCGATCGGGAAACCGCCGCCGGCGCGCGCCTGCGCCCGGCGCTGCTGGCCGAGCCGCCCGCCGCCATGGCCGCGGCGCTGGCGGTGCTCGACGATCTCGCGGCGCGGTCGGCCGGCCTCTGCCGCGCCGCGCTCGATCCGCGCGGCGCGCCGGCCGGCCTCGCGGCGGGGACGGCGGCCCTGGCGGAGGATCTGGCCGTCGTGCGCGGCTTTCTCGAGCGCATCGGCCCGCGCGGCGACGCGGCCGACCGCAGCGCGCGCGTCAAGGCGCTGCACGCCATCGACCATCTGGGGCGCATGGTCCGGCGGCTGCGCCAGACCGAACGCCCGCCCGCCATCGCCGCGGACCCCGCGCTGGCCCGCATCGCCCGTTTCCTGCGCGCCACGCTGGCGCGGCCGCGCACCGCGCGGTCGCTGGCGCGGGCCTGCGCCGCGGTCGACCGGGCGCGCCGCGCCTTCCGCATCGCGGCGGTCGAGGCCGCCGGCGCCGGCGCGACGGATGGCGAGCGCACGCTCGCCGCGCTGGACGGCGCGCGCTGGCTGCACCGCGCGGCCTACCACCAGTGGCGCGCGGTTCATCACCTGAGCCGCGCCGCTGCCGCGTGAATGGTCTGTCAGGGTTTCGCGCGCAGGCTGCGTCGGGTCGCCGCGCCGAGGTCGCTGCAGCGCAACACGATCCGTCGCAGCGCGCGGCGCAGCTTGATGCGGCGGCGCAGCGCGCTTAACGTCCGCGAAACTTTCTTAAAGGGTGGGCCGTCACGGTGCTCTATCACGCATACGAACTGACGCACGCCGCGGTGTCCCCGTTCCGCGCCGCCGCCCAGATGGGGGCGCATGTGCTGCGCAACCCGGCCAACCCGCTGTCGCAGAGCATCGGGTTCCGCGCGACCTCGGCGGCGTTCGAGATGTTCGTGAACGCCACCCGCCGCTACGGCAAGCCGGAATTCGGCATCGAGTCGGTCGAGATCGCCGGCGGCACCGCCGACATCGTGGAGGAGGTGGTCCTCCACAAGCCCTTCTGCGACCTGCTGCACTTCAGGCGCAAGTCGACGCTGGCCGAGGCGCGGCACGACCCCAAGGTGCTGATCCTTGCGCCGCTGTCGGGCCATTTCGCCACGCTGCTGCGCGGCACGGTCGAACAGATGCTGCCCGAGCACGACGTCTACATCACCGACTGGATCGACGCGCGCAACGTGCCGGTGAACAAGGGCCGCTTCGACCTCGACGACTACATCGACTACATCCAGGAATTCTGCGCCTTCCTCGCGAAGGACGGCGAGCGCCCGGCGGTCATGGGCGTGTGCCAGCCCGGCGTCCCGGCGCTGGCGGCGAGCGCGATCATGTCGGCCCACCGCGCCCCACACCGCCCGGCCTCGCTGGTGCTGATGGGCTCGCCCATCGACACCCGCGTCAGCCCGACCGAACCGAACGTACTGGCCACCTCGCGCCCGCTGTCCTGGTTCGAGAAGAACTGCATCGTCACCGTGCCCTGGCCCAACCCCGGCATCATGCGCCGGGTCTATCCCGGCTTCCTGCAGCTGTCGGGCTTCATGTCCATGAACCTCGACCGCCATGTCGATGCCCATGTGAAGCAGTTCCGCCATCTGGTGCGCGGCGACGGCGACGGGGCCGCCCAGCACCGCGCCTTCTACGACGAATATCTGGCGGTGATGGACCTGACGGCCGAGTTCTACCTGCAGACGGTCGAGACCGTGTTCCAGAAGCACCTGCTGCCGCAGAACAAGTTCGTGCACCGCGACGAGCGCGTGGACCTGCACGCCATCACCGACATCGCCCTGTTCGCGGTGGAGGGCGAGATGGACGACATCACCGGCCGCGGCCAGACCGAGGCCGCGCTGGCGCTGTGCGAGAACCTGCCGGACGAGAAGAAGGCCAGCTACATCCAGCCCAAGGTCGGCCATTACGGCGTCTTCAACGGCAGCCGCTTCCGCCAGCACATCCAGCCGCGGGTGCGCGACTTCATCCGCGCCAAGCGGGCCTGGGTGAAGGGCTGAGGACGGCAGGCCCGGGGCGTCCGCGGCGATGGGCGACATCATCCGGCTCGACGATCCGGCCATCGCGGTGCGCCTGCGCCGCTCGGCGGCGGCCCGGCGCTTCACCCTGTCGGTGCGGCCCGGCCCGGAGGCGCGGCTGACCGCGCCGGCCTGCGCCCATGAGGCCGAGGCGCGCCAGTTCCTGCTGCGCCAGTCCGGCTGGCTGCGCGATGCGCTGGCCCGCGCGCCGGCGATGACGCCGGTTCGCCACGGCGCGCGCCTGCCCGTCGACGGGGTGGAGGTCACGCTCGACGCCTCCGGCCCGCCGCGCACGCCCGTGCGCCTGTCGGACGGGGTGCTGCGGGCCCCTGCCGAGGCGACGGGCGCGGCAGTCGCCGCCTTCCTGCGGATGCGGGCGCGGGACGCCATCGCGCCCGAGGCGGCCCGCGCGGCCGCGGCGCTGGGGCGGCGGATCGGGCGCATCGCCTTCCGCGACACGCGCTCGCGCTGGGGGTCCTGCACCGCCGGGGGGGATCTCGCCTTCTCGTGGCGGCTGGCGATGGCGCCGCCGGGCGTGCGGGCCTATGTGGCCGTGCACGAGGCGGCGCATCTGGTCGAGATGAACCATTCGCCCGCCTTCTGGCGGCTGGTCGCCGGGTTGCAGCCCGACTTCCGCGTCCAGCGCGCGTGGCTGCGCCGCGAGGGCGCGGCGCTGCATCGCTTCGGCTTCTGACGGCCCGTCAGCCGACCGGGGCGGGCGTCGCCAGCAGGTAGTTCGGCAGGCCGAGCACCAGCACCGGGAAGACGATGCACAGCGCCAGCCCCAGCACCTGCAGCAGCACGAAGGGGATGATGCCGCGGTAGATCTCCTGGATCGTCACCTCGGCCGGCGCCACGCCCTTCAGGTAGAACAGCGCGAAACCGAAGGGCGGGGTGAGGAAGCTGGTCTGCAGGTTGGTCGCGAGCAGCGCGGTGAACCAGACCGTCGTGACCACGCCGAGATTGGCCGACACGCCCTCGAAGCCGCGCAGATGCGCGCCGAAATCGAGGCCGGCCACGATGGGTCCGAACACCGGCAGCACGATCAGGGTGATCTCGATCCAGTCGAAGAAGAAGCCCAGCAGGAACACCATCAGCATGATCACGAACAGCACGCCCCAGGGGCCGACGCCCAGCGAGTCGATGGCCTGTTCGATCAGCGTGTCGCCGCCCAGCGACTTGAACACGAGGCTGAAGCAGGTGGCCCCGAGGAAGATGCCGAACAGCATGGCGGTGGTGAGAGCCGACCGCTCGCAGACGTCCTTCATGGTCGGCCAGTCGAGCTTGCGGTTGTAGATCGCCAGCAGCACCGAGCCGACCGCGCCGACGCCCGAGGCCTCGGTCGGCGTGGCCACCCCCGCGAAGATCGATCCCAGCGTCACCACGATCAGCGCGATGGGCGGCAGGAAGCTGCGCAGCAGCAGCGAGCGGTATTCGGCGTTGTCCGACGGCCCGAGATCGTCGGGCATCGGCGGGGCGAGATGCGGCTTCGCCCGCGCCAGCAGCCAGATGTAGACGAGATAGAGGAAGGACAGCAGGAAGCCTGGCACCACCGCCGCGATGAACACCGTGCCGACCGGGATGGACATCAGGTCGGCCATGATCACCAGCATGATCGAGGGCGGGATCAGGATGCCCAGCGTGCCGGAGGAGGCGATGGTGCCGGTGGCGAGCTCGTGGCTGTAGCCCGCCTTGATCATCACCGGCAGCGCCATCAGCGTCATCATCACCACCGAGGCCCCGATGATGCCGGTGGTCGCCGCCATGATGGTGCCCATCAGCGTGACCGACAGCGCAAGCCCCCCGGGGATGCGCCGGGTCATGATCTGCAGCGCGTTCAGCAGGTCGGACGCCACGCCCGAGCGTTCGAGCATGGTGCCCATGAAGGTGAACATGGGGATGGCCACCAGCACGAGGTTCTCCATCGTGCCGCCGTAGATGCGGTTGGGCAGCACGGTGATGCGCGCCCAGTTCAGCGCGCCGACCGCATCGCCGAGCACCGCGAAGCCAAGGCCCACGCCGCCGAGGATGAAGGCGACCGGATAGCCGGTGAACAGCAGCGCGGCGAGCACCGCGAACATCAGGACGGGGAGAAGCTCCACGATGGTCACGTCGGTCTCTCCCTCAGTCCGCCACGGGTCCGCGGGTGCGGACGTCCTCGGGCAGATCGGCGTGGTGGGTGCCGGCGTATTCGCCCGAGCGCTCGCGCAGCTCGGGCGGGCCGAACAGGTAGACGATGCACTTGAGCGCCGCCGAGACGCCGGTCGCGCCCAGCAGGATGAAGCCGACCGGCAGCACCGACTTGATGATCCAGCGTTCGGACAGCCCGGTCTGCGCCGAGGAGATCTCGCCGGTCGCGAAGGAGCGCAGCGCGAAGCTGTAGCCGAACTTCACGATCACCGCGCAGTAGGCAAACAGGAACAGCGTCGCGCCCAGCAGCTCGAGCCAGACCCGGGTGCGCGGCTGAAGCTTGTCGCGCACCAGTTCGATGCGGACATGGGCGTCCTTCACGTAGGCGAAGCCGAGGCAGAGCAGGAACAGGGCGGCATGCAGGTGCCACTCCATCTCCTGCAGCTTGGTCGAGGGGATGTAGAACACCGTCTCGACGAAGCCGCCATAGGAGCCGAGGATCGAGCGCTGCGTGAGGTCGTAGAAGATGATCGCCATCATCGGGATGAACAGCAGCGACGCCGTCATGCCGATGCGGGTGACGAGCGCGTCGATGTCGTCCGCCGTTTCCATGGCGGCGTGGTGCAGGCTGGGGCCGCGCCGCGCGAGGCCCCAGAAGAACACTGCGGCGATGATCGCGCCGGCCGCGATCTCGAGCAGCGCCGCGTTGTCGCGGAACACCGTGCGCGGGTTGTAGCCGAGATCCGCCAGCAGCGCCGCGGCCCCGGTCGGGACAAGGAAGTACAGCGAGACGGCGATGAGCAGCGCGAACAGCGTCGCCGCGCCGCGCGCGCCGTAGCCCGCCGCCGCGACCGCGAGCGCGAAGGCGAGCATCAGCGCCCAGCCCTCCCACGCCGCGCCCGCGAAGGCCGCGGCCAGGGACAGCATCAGGGAGACGACGAGCAGCAGGAATGCCATGGCGGGTGCTCCTCCCGGTCAGGGCGACCGGCGGCCGGGGGCGGCGACGAAGCGGCCCGGTCCGCCGCGGGGGCGGGCCGGGCCGTCGGTCCGGTGCGCGGTCCTCAGTCGAGGTAGCCAATCTCGCGCCAGGTGGCGTATTCGGCGCGGAAGGCCTGCAGGTGGTCCCAGACGCGCTTGAAGGTCGGGTTCTTCGCCGATTCCTCGGCCACCACCTCTTCCCAGGCGGCGCGCAGCGCGTCGAGGATCTCCGGGTCCCATTTGTGGATGGTGACGCCGGCTTCGCGGATCTTGCGCAGCGCCTCGGCCTGGATCGCCTCGCCCTCGGCCAGGCCATAGGCGATGTTGGCCTCGCAGACCGTCTCGAACATCGCCTTCTGCTGGTCGTTCAGCCCGTCCCATTCGTCCTTGTTGATCATCAGGTCGAACATGGTCGACTGCTGGTGCCAGCCGGGGAAGTAGTAATGCTTGGCGACCTGGTAGAAGCCGAGGTTGTAGTCGATCGCCGGCATCGAGAATTCGGTGGCGTCGATGGTGCCGAGTTCCAGAGCCGGGAAGATGTCGCCGCCGGCCAGAAGCTGGGTCGAGACGCCCATCTTCTCCATGACGCGCGCGCCGAGGCCGAAGAAGCGCATCTTGATGCCCTGCAGGTCGGCCGTCGAGTTGATCTCCTTGCGGAACCAGCCCGAGGCTTCGGGCGCGATGATCCCGCACATGATCGACTTGATGTTGTAGTTTCCGTAGATCTCGTCGAACAGCTCCTGCCCGCCGCCGAAGCGCAGCCAGGCATAGTATTCGGGCGCGGCGGGGCCGAACGGCACGGCCGCGAACAGCGCCAGCGCGGTCTCCTTGCCGGTCCAGTAGCCCGGCGTCGACCAGCCGGCCTGCACGGCGCCGGTCGAGATGGCGTCGAAGGCCTCGAGCGCGGGGACGATGCCGCCGGGCTCCTGGAACTTGACCTGGATCGCGCCGCCCGAGACCGCGGCGAGCCGCTTCTCGATCTCGACGCCCAGCGTGCCGAGCTGGGTCAGCGAACTGGGATAGGTGGACTGCATGTCCCAGCTGATCGGGTCGACCGCGGCGGCGGGCAGCGCGACGGAAGCGGCGAGCGCCGCGGCGGCGAGGGTCTTGGCGGGGTGCATTCGGGGACCTCCCTGGGGTCTGGATGTGCGGCCGGGCGGTTGTTCTCGGTTTTCCTGCGAGGGGGCGCGCGCCCGTGCGCCCCGTCGTCCGTGCCCGCGCACCATTGACCATGGCCGCGCCAGCGCGCAATCGGGATCTTGCGTTCGTTGACGATTTTCATGTCCGGGGCGCGACGGCCCCCCGGAACTCGCGCGGCGGTGGCAATGCGCCGGCGACGCGGTGGTGATCTGGCTGGGGCTCGAACCCAGGACCCTCTGATTAACATACCCCTTCGGCTTTCGCCGCCGGCGGCCGCGCGCGGCGCGCCGTTCGGGGTCTGGACCTTCCCTTCGCCATGGACCGGGCTGCGGTCTTTAGGCGGGCGCCGTCAGGCCTCTACACCTTCCCGCGGCTTGGCGGCCGGGGGCTTGGCTCGGGATTGCCGTCGCCGCGACGCGGACGGGTTCCCCGACTTTGACGCCAGTCATTCCGGCCCTTTCGGACCGGACGCTCCGAACGAAGTCAGATGCTCTACCAACTGAGCTACCAGATCACGGCCGTCGCCGCGCAGAGGCGATTACCGGACCCGGCCGCCGCGGTCAACATCGGCAAGGTCTTGAAGCCGCCCCGTTTTCGGATCAAGCCTTGCGCGGCGGGGAGCCGGCGCCACGAAAACCGTGGCCTTGGGACCGGTTTCGCGGCTAGGTATCCGTAAGCCACCGCAGCAATCGCGGGGCAGGGAGGAACGATGATGATGCACTGGAAAGCCGTCGCCGGGGCCGCGGCCCTTGCCGCAGGCGTCGCGGCCGGCGCCGCCGCGCAGGACCGGTCGGACTGGCCCGCGAGCTTCACCGTGGGCACCGCCAGCCAGGGCGGCACCTATTTCGTCTACGGCTCCGGCTGGGCCAACCTCGTCTCCGAGGCGCTGGGCGTCGCGGGCGGGGCCGAGGTCACCGGGGGGCCGGTGCAGAACGCCGCGCTGCTGCAGACCGGCGACCTGGAATTCGCCATGGTCACCATGGGCCCCGCCTATGACGCCTGGACCGGCAACAGCGAACTGGCGCCGGGCCTCGAGCACGACAGCATGCGCGCCATCTTCCCGATGTACACCACCGGCTTCCACATGGTCGCGCTGGCGTCGAAGGGCTGGACCAGCGTCGCCGACATCCCCGACGGCGCGCGGGTGGGCGTGGGCCCGGCCGGCGGCACGCCCGGCACCTACCTGCCGCGCTTCTTCGAGGCGCTCGGCAAGACCGTCGAGGTCCGCTACGGCGGCGCCGCCGACCAGGCCGACCAGCTTCAGGACGGGCTGATCGACGTGTTCGCCTTCGCCGCGGGCCTGCCCTTCCCGGCCTTCGCCCAGATCGAGGCGCAGGTCGCGGTGAACTTCATCGGCTTCACGCCGGAACAGGTGGCCAAGCTGGAGGAGACCCAGCCGGTCAGCGCCTTCACCATCCCCGCCGGCACCTACAAGACCCTGACCGAGGACCAGAACTCGGTCAGCATGTGGAACTTCGCCATCGCCCATGCCGACCTGCCGGAGAGCTTCGTCTACGAGGTCGTCAAGACGGTGATGGAGAACAACGACCGCATGCTGTCGATCCATTCGGCGGCCTCCGAGACGCTGCCGGCCAATGTCGACAAGAACACCTTCCTGCCCTGGCACCCCGGCGCGGTGCGGTGGTTCGAGGAGAACGGCTACGCCATTCCGGCCGATCTGCGCGGCTGAGGCGCGACCGGACGACGCGCCGGGCGGTCCGCCGCCCGGCGCCCCGCACGACAACGCGCGCGAAAGACGCGCAAGGGGGAGGCCGCCATGACCGCAACCGAAGGGCGCATCGTCTCGCAGGGGGCCGACGAGGAGCCGCCCGCCGGCTATGAGCGCGACCTCGCGCCGGGCATGGCGCGCATGGCCTTCATCGCCGCGTCGGTGATCTATGCCGCCTGGCACCTGTACGTGCTGAACATCGCGCCGCTCGAGACCTGGACCTTCCGCATCCTGCATGTCGCCGGCGCCCTGTCGCTGGGCTTCGCGCTGGCGCTGCCCATCGCGGGCAAGCCCGAGGGGATGTGGCCGTCGGCGCCCGCGAAGGCGCGCCTGGGCGCCGATGCGCTGGCCGCCGCGCTGCTGGCCTGGCCGCTGCTGGCGCTGGGCATGGCCTGGTTCGGCGTGCTGAGCGGCGCCGCCCCCAAGCCGTCCATCGGCGCCTTCGCGGGCTTCGGCCCGCTGCTGTTCGCGGGCAGCGCCGTCGCCATCGTCGCGGGCTGGCTGCTGCCCGCGCCCGCCCGGCACACGCCGCGGGGCGACGCGCTGCTGATCCTCGCCTCGGTCATGGTCGCGGGCTTCATCCTGCTGTCCATCGACCATTTCGGCCTGCGCCTGCGCGCCGGCACGCGGCTGGCCGACCCCAACAATGGCTGGGCGGCGCTGACGGGCGTGCTGCTGATCCTGGAACTCACGCGCCGTGTCGCGGGGCTGGCGCTGGTGGCCATCGCCTCGATCTTCGTCGTCTATGCCTTCATCGGGCCCTGGCTGCCCGGCATCCTCGAGCATGGCGGCTATCCGGTCTGGCGGTTCTTCAGCTACATCTACACCGACAACGGCGTTCTGGGGGCGACGACCGCGGTCTCGTCCACCTACATCATGCTGTTCATCGTCTTTGCGGCGTTTCTGAATGCCTCGAAGGTCGGCGATTACTTCGTGAACTTCGCCTTCGCCGCGGCGGGCGGGGCGCGCGGCGGGCCGGCCAAGGTCGCCGTCTTCGCCTCGGGCCTCATGGGCATGATCAACGGCACCTCGGCGGGCAATGTCGTGGCCACCGGGTCGCTGACCATCCCGCTGATGAAGAAGGTCGGCTACAAGGCCAAGACCGCCGCGTCGGTCGAAGCCGCGGCCTCGACCGGCGGCCAGATCATGCCGCCGATCATGGGGGCCGGGGCCTTCATCATGGCGGAGATCACCGGCATTCCGTATACGGAACTGGTGGTGCACGCGATCATCCCGGCGGTGCTGTATTTCGCCTCGGTCTACTTCATGGTTGATTTCGAGGCGCGGCGGCTGGGCATGCAGGGGCTGCCGCGCGACGAGCTGCCGATCTTCGGCGACCTGATCAAGCGCGCCTACCTGTTCATCCCCGTTCTGATCCTGATCGGGGCGCTGTTCGCGGGATACTCCGTGATCCGCGCCGGCACGCTGGCGACCGCGGCGGCCTTCGTCGCCAGCTGGATGACGCCGCACCGCATGGGCGCGAAGGCGGTGCTGACCGCCTTCGCGCTGGCCTCGCGCATGGGCATCCAGATCATCGCCGTCTGCGCCTGCGCCGGCATCATCGTCGGCGTGATCGCGCTGACCGGGGTGGGGGCGCGGTTCTCGTCGCTGCTGCTGGCCATCGCGGGGTCGAGCCAGCTGGTGGCGCTGGTGTTCGCGATGCTGATCTCGATCGTGCTGGGGATGGGCATGCCGACGACCGCGGCCTATGCGGTGGCGGCCTCGGTGGTGGCGCCGGGCCTGATCCAGCTGGGGATCTCGCCGCTGACGGCGCATTTCTTCGTGTTCTACTATGCGGTGGTCTCGGCGATCACGCCGCCGGTGGCGCTGGCCTCCTATGCCGGGGCGGCCATCGCGGGGTCATCGCCCATGGCGACCTCGGTCGAGAGCTTCCGCATCGGCATCGCCGCCTTCATCGTGCCGTTCATGTTCTTCTACGCGCCGGGGCTGCTGCTGAACGCGCCCTGGCTCGAGGTGATCATGAACCTCGCGACCGCGCTCGCCGGGGTCTGGATGCTGTCGGCCGGGGCCATCGGCTATTTCTACGGCAAGCTGTCGCTGCCGCTGCGGGGGCTGCTGCTGACCGCGTCGCTGCTGATGATCTCGGGCTCGCTGCTGACCGACGCCATCGGCGTGGCGCTGGGGGTCGGGGTGTGGCTGCTGCAGACCCGCCTGCTGCCGAAGACCGCCTGAGGGGGCGTCACAGCCCCCGCAGCCAGACGTCGAGCGCCGCGCCCAGCCCCCCCCGGGCGCGGCCGCTGACGAACACCCCGATGTGCCCGGCATCGAGCGCGAGGTCGCGGTAGGGCAGGGCGGGGTCGACCAGCCGCCCCAGCGCCGCGGCGCAGGGCGGCGGCACGATGTGGTCGCGCAGGCCGTGCACGTTCAGCACCGGCGCCCGGATCGCGCGGAGGTCCACCCTGCGCCCGGCCAGCGCGAAGTCGCCCCGCGCCAGCGCGTTGCGGTGGTAGATGTCCACCAGAAGCTGGCGGGCGGCGGCGCCGGGATGGTGCGGCCGGTCGGCCAGCCAGCGCTCCATGCGCAGGAAGCCGCGCAGCGCCTCGGGGCGGTCGGCCATGGCCATGACGTCGGCGGTGTATTTCGCCAGCGTGCGCGCCGGCGTCATCGCCCCGAACAGCGCGCCGACGAGGCCCCCGGGCAGGTAGCCGAACACGTCGATCAGGCGCTCGAGCTCCTCCGGCGCGAAGGCGCGCAGCCAGCGCATCAGCGTGGCGTCGGGCGCGGCATGCGGGTCGATGGGGGTGACGGTCGCGCACAGGCCCGCCAGCGCGGCGGGCTCGAGCGCGGCGAAGCAGGTCGCGAACAGCCCGCCCTCGCAGATCCCCAGCAGGGCGGGGGGGCGCCCCGCGGCGCGCGCCACCCGGTCGGCGCAGGCGCCGAGATAGTCGAGCACATAGTCGTCGATGCGCAGGAAGCGCTCGGCCCGCCCGGGCGCGCCCCAGTCGGTCAGCCAGACGTCGTGGCCGCGGTCGAGCAGGAAGCGGACCAGCGAGCGGCGCGGGTCGAGATCGGTGACGCTCGCGCGGCCGACCAGCCCGTGCACGATCACGAGCGGCGGCGCCCCGGCGGCGGCCGCGCGGGGGCGATAGCGCCAGAGGGTCAGCTTGTCGCGGCGGAACGCGGTGTCGGCGGGGGTCGCGCCGATGGCGGTGCCGGCGTCGGTGGCGCGCGCCAGCGCCTGCGCGGCGCGCCAGTAGCGCCCGGCGAGGTCGGCGGGGTCGGGGGTCGGCACCGGGCGGGGCGGGGCGTTCACGGGGGGCGTCGGGGGCGGGTCAGGGGCGGCCGAGGTCGCGCTTGAGCGCCCGCAATTCGCGCCGCAGCTCGGTCAGGCCGCGGTGCAGGTCGTCGATCTCGCGCCGGGTGGGCAGGGCGCGCGCCTCGCAATAGGCCTCGACATGGCGCATCTCGGCCTCGCGCAGCGCGAGCGCCGCCACCACCAGCGCGCGCTGCGAGGCGAGGAAGGCCTCGTCGGCGTGCAGGGCGTCGACCTCGGCCCGGGCCGCCTCGACCCAGGCCGCGTGCACGGTGTCGGGCCGCAGCGGCGCGTCGCGCGCCGTCATGCGGGCCAGCCGGGCATGGCAGCGCGACCAGGCGGCCGCCACCAGCGCGCGGTGCCGCGCCGCGGCCCCGCGCAGCGCCCGCCATTCCTGCCCGTCGCGCAGGGCCCCGCGGCCGAAATCCGCCAGTTCGCCCGGCGGCGGCCCGTCGACCAGCCGCCGCAGGGCCGGATCCGGGGCCTCGACACCGCCATAGAGCCAGTGCCCGGGGTCGAGATAGCGCGCCAGCATGTCGGCCCCGAGCGCGCTGTCGGCCGCGGCGGCGGCGGCGCGGGCGCGCGCGGACCAAAGCGCGAAGGCCGCCTCGACCGCGCGCCAGGCGGCCTCGGCCTCCGCCTCGCCGCCCGCGCCGGTCAGGGCGTCGGCCGCGGCGCTCTGGGCCGCGGCCAGCCGCGACCAGCCGTCGAGCCACGCCTGCAGCAGCGCCGAGGCGCCCTCGCCCTCGCCCATCCCCGCGGTCTCTCCCTCCGGTCCGTTGTCGTCCGGGCCGGTCTGCGCCGGCCCTCCGCCTCAGGCCGCGACCGCCGCGACCGCCTCGACCAGCTTCGCCGTGCCCGCGGGCGTCAGCCCCGCGATGTTGATGCGGCTGTCGCCGATCATGTAGACGCCGTGGTCGGCCCGCAGGCGCTCGACCTGCGCAGGGGTCAGCCCCAGCAGCGAGAACATGCCCCGGTGCCGGGCCACGAAATCGAAATCGCCGGCGTTGGTGCGCGCGCGCAGCGCCTCGGCCAGCCCCGCCCGCAGCGCCAGCATGCGAAGGCGCATGCCCTCGAGCTCGGCCTCCCAGTCGGCGCGCAGTTCGGCGTCCTCGAGCACCATGCGCACCACGGCGGCCCCGTGGTCGGGCGGCATCGACCACAGCACCCGCGCCGCGGCCTTCATGTGCTCGAGCGCCATGTCGGCCTCGGCCGGCGTGGCCGCCAGCGCGAAGGCGCAGCCGACCCGGTCGCGGTAGATGGCGAAGTTCTTCGAGCAGGACGCGGCCACCAGCATCTCGGGCACCGCGGCGGCGAGGATGCGCAGCCCCTCCGCATCCGCCGCCAGCCCGTCGCCGAAGCCCTGATAGGCGATGTCGACGAAGGGGACGAAGCCCTGCGCCAGCGCCATGGCCGCGATCTCGCGCCATTGCGCGGGGGCGAGGTTCGCGCCGGTCGGGTTGTGGCAGCAGCCGTGCAGCACCACGAGGTCGCCGGGGCCGGCGGCGCGCAGCGCGGCGCGCATCGCCTCGAAATCGACCGCCCCGCTGGCGGCATCGAAATAGGGGTAGCTGCGGGTGGCGAGGCCCGCCGCCGCCATCACCCCGGCATGGTTGGGCCAGGTGGGCGTCGACAGCCAGACGCAGGCCCCGGGCCGGCTGCGGGCCGCGAGGTCGGCCAGCAGGCGCAGCGCCCCGGTGCCGCCCGGGGCCTGGGCCGCGCGCAGGCGGTCGGCCGGGAAGCCGGCGCCGAACAGCAGCCCGGCCATGGCGCGGCCGAAGCCCTCGTCGCCGGCCGGGCCGAGATAGGTCTTGCTGGCCTGCGACGCCAGCAGCCGCCCCTCGGCCTGCCTGACCGCGCGCATCACCGGGGTCGCGCCGGTCTCGTCCTTGTAGACGCCCACGCCGAGGTCGAGCTTGTCGGCCCGCGGATCGGCCCGGAAGGCGACCGACAGGGCCAGGATCTTGTCCGGCGGCGGGGAGGCGAGCGTCTCGAACATCGGGCGGGCTCCTCTCTGGCCGCGATTCGGGCGCGGCGCCGGCCGTTATACGCCTTTCGGTGCGGGGCGCAGGGGGGGGCGCGCGGCGGCGCTTGCCCCGTGGCGCGCGCGCCGCCATGACGGGGCGCGCCGCCCCAGCGGCCCGCGCCCGCGCCGCCACCGTCCGACAGGCCCCGCCCCGATGCAAGCCGACCCGCCCCGCACCGCCGCCCCCGCCCTGCGCGCCGGCCTCGCGACCTTCGGCATCGGCGCCGCGGGGGCGTTGGCCGCGCTGGCGCTGGGCGCGCCGCTGCCCTGGCTGCTGGGGCCGCTGCTGGCCGTCGCGGCCGCCGCCGCCGCGGGGCTGCGGCCGTTCGGGGACGCGCTGGCCTTTCCCCAGCGCCTGCGCGAGGCGTTCATTCCGGTGATCGGCGTGCTGATCGGCGGGGCCTTCACGCCGGAGGTGCTGGCGGCGATCCCCGGCTGGTGGCCGGCGCTGCTGGCGGCGGCCCTGTTCGTGCCGGCGGCGCATGCGCTGGGCTATCTCGTCTACCGCCATGCGGGCGGCCATCCGCCGGCGACGGCCTTCCACGCCGCCATGCCCGGGGGGCTGATGGAGGCGATCGAGATGGCGGGCGAGCGCGGTGCCGACGTGGCGACGGTCACGGCGCTTCAGTTCGCGCGCATCGCGCTGGTCGTGACCGCGCTGCCGCTGCTGTTCTCGGTCGCCGAGGGGCGGGCGCTGGGCAGCGCCGCCGGGGCGCGGCTGGAGGCGGGCGCGCTGGGGCCGGCGGACGCGGTGATCCTGACGCTGGCGGGCCTGGGCGGCGCCTGGGCCGCGCGCCGCGCGCGCCTGCCGGCGGGCCAGATCCTCGGGCCGGTGCTCGCCAGCGCCGCGGTCCATGGCGCGGGCTGGACCGACGCCGCCCCGCCGGGCTGGCTGGTGGCGCTGGCGCAGCTGGTGGTCGGCGTGTCGCTGGGCCTGCGCTTCCGGGGCTTCGGCGGCGCGGCGCTGCGCGGACTGCTGGCGTGCTCGGCGCTGGCGGTGGCGGCAATGCTGGCGCTGGGGGCGGCGATGGCGGCGGGGCTGGCCGCGCTCGGCCTCGCGCCGCTGCCGGTGGGGATGCTGGCGCTCGCGCCCGGCGGCGTGGTCGAGATGGGCCTCATCGCCCTGTCGCTGGAGGCGAGCCCCCTGTTCGTGACCGCCTGCCACCTCGCGCGCATCGTCGCGGCCGTCGTCGCGGGCGTCGCGGGCTGGGCGCTGGCGCGGCCGCGCGACGGCTGAGGGGCGCTCGGGGCGTTTAGCCGCAGCGGAATCCGTTCTGTGAGTGGCGCGGAACCACGCATTTTGTGAAACTTAATTGCGCGTGCGGCGCATCGAGACTAACGGTCCACCGCGGGAGCCGTCGTCGCGCGTGCTGGACGGCTGTCACGCGGCACCGGAGAACCGGGCGGCTTCGGACACAGGACAGGGCCGCGGCGGCGAGGCGCGCACGCGGTTCATGGGGGAAAGGCGCGATGCAAAAAGACACGAGCGGCGATGCGTACTGGAAGGCGAACATGAGCCTTGTCCGGATCTGCCTGATCATCTGGTTCCTCGGCTCCTTCGGGATGGGGATCCTCCTGCGGCCGATGCTGCAGGGCGTCTCGATCGGCGGGGCCGATCTGGGCTTCTGGATGGCGCAGCAGGGTTCGATCTACATCTTCATGGTCCTGATCTTCTTCTACGCGTGGCGTATGAACCAGATCGACAAGGAATTCGGCGTCGACGAAGAGTGACGGCTCGGGTCTAGAAAGCAGGAAACGACGATGGATCAATTTACGCTCAACCTGCTGGTGGTGGGCGCGAGCTTCGCGCTCTACATCGGCATCGCGATCTGGGCGCGCGCCGGCTCGACCGCGGAGTTCTACGCGGCGAGCCAGGGCGTCCACCCTGTCACCAACGGCATGGCGACCGCGGCCGACTGGATGTCGGCGGCCTCCTTCATCTCGATGGCCGGCCTCATCGCCTTCACGGGCTACAACAACAGCTCGTTCCTCATGGGCTGGACCGGCGGCTACGTGCTGATGGCGCTGCTGCTCGCGCCCTACCTGCGCAAGTTCGGCAAGTTCACGGTGCCCGAATTCGTCGGCGACCGCTTCTATTCGATGACCGCGCGCATGGTGGCGGTGGTCTGCCTCCTCGTGATCTCGATCACCTACGTGATCGGCCAGATGACCGGGGCGGGCGTCGCGTTCTCGCGCTTCCTCGAGGTCGACGTCACGACCGGCCTGTTCATCGCCTCGGCCGTGGTGTTCTGCTACGCGGTGCTCGGCGGCATGAAGGGCATCACCTACACGCAGGTCGCCCAGTACGTCGTGCTGATCACCGCCTACACCATCCCGGCGGTGTTCATCTCGCTGAACCTGACCGGCACGCCGATCCCGCAGCTGGGCCTGATCGGCACCCACACCGAAAGCGGCGCGCCCCTGCTGGGCAAGCTGGACGAGCTGGTGACCGACCTCGGCTTCAACGCCTACACGTCGGGCTCGAGCCCGTGGCTGATGGCGCTGTTCACCATGTCGCTGATGATCGGCACCGCGGGCCTGCCGCACGTCATCATCCGCTTCTTCACCGTGCCCAAGGTCGCCGACGCGCGCTGGTCTGCCGGCTGGGCGCTGGTGTTCATCGCCCTGCTCTACACCGTCGCCCCCGCCGTCGGCGCGATGGCGCGGCTCAACATCATGACGACGATCTACCCCGACGGCACCTCGGCAGAGGCCCTCGCCTACGACGAGCGTCCCGACTGGATGCGCAACTGGGAACGGACCGGCCTGCTGAAGTTCGAGGACAAGAACGCCGACGGCCGCATCCAGTACTACAATCAGGCCAACGCCGGCTTCGCCGCCACGGCGACCGAGCGGGGCTGGGCCGGCAACGAGCTGACCATCAACCCCGACATCCTCGTGCTCGCGAACCCCGAGATCGCGCGGCTGCCGGGCTGGGTGATCGCGCTGATCGCGGCGGGCGGCCTCGCCGCGGCGCTGTCGACGGCGGCCGGCCTGCTGCTCGCCATCTCCTCGGCCATCAGCCACGACCTCATCAAGTCGGCGCTGAATCCGAACATCTCGGAGCAGGGCGAGCTTCTGTGGGCGCGCATCTCGATGGCGGGCGCGATCGTGCTGGCCACCTATCTGGGCCTCAACCCGCCGGGCTTCGCGGCGCAGGTGGTGGCGCTCGCCTTCGGTCTCGCCGCGGCGACGCTGTTCCCGACGCTGATGATGGGCATCTTCTCGAAGCGGGTGAACTCGGCCGGCGCGATCACCGGCATGCTGGTCGGCCTCGTCGCAACCTCGGTCTACCTGTTCACCTACCTCGGCTGGTTCTTCATCCCCGGCACCAACATGCTGCCGAACAACGCCGACAACTGGCTGTTCGGCATCCCGCCGACTCATTTCGGGCCGATCGGGGCGCTGCTGAACTTCGCGGCCGCCTACCTGGTGTCGAACGCCACCGAGGAGCCTCCGCAGGAGGTGCAGGATCTCGTCGAGAGCGTGCGCATCCCCCGCGGGGCCGGCGTCGCCGTCGACCACTGACCGCCGCCTGACCGCGGCCATCGCGGCGGGCCCCCCGGGGCCCGCCGTTTTCATCTGGCGGGCCCCGCGGCGGGCCCTGACCGGTACCCGACCCCCGGCACCGAGAGGCGCGCCATGGCCGATCCCGCCGACCCCGCTGCCGAACGCTTCCGCGTCCGCGCGGCCGAAATCCCCCCCTTCGACCTGCTGCCGCCCGATGCGCTGCGCGATGCGGCCGCCGACGTGCGGCGCATCGGCCTCGGCGACGGCGCGCGCGTGTTCGCCGGCGGCGAGGCCGTCGAGGGCCTTTACCTCGTGGACACCGGCGGCGTGGACATCCTGTCGGCGCAGGGCGTGCTGCTGTCGCATCTGGGCGCCGGCGAGCTGTTCGGCGAGCGCGGGCTGCTGCGCGACGGCGTCGCCCCGAACGACGCCGTTGCCCGGGGACCGACGGCGCTCTACATGTTGCACCGCACAACATTCAAGCGCCTCATGTCCGAACACCGAGACTTCGCCGCCTTCTTCGACCGGTCCCGCCCCGCGGAGGGCGATCCCACCCCCGCGCCGTCGCAGTTGATCTCGACCCGCGTGGCCGACCTCATGGGCGCCGATCCGCCCACCGTCGAGGCCGGCGCCACGGTGCGGGAGGCCGCGCAGCTGATGCGCGACCGCGACGTGTCGTGCCTGGGCGTGACCGAGGACGGGCGGCTGGTGGGCATCCTGACCGGCGGCGACCTCGCCGACCGGATCATCGCCGAGGCGCTGGGGACCGACACGCCGGTGCGCGTGGCGATGACGCCGAACCCGAGCACGCTCGACCCGGGCGCGCTTGGCTTCGACGCGCTGCTGACGATGACCGAGCGCGGCTTCGACCATCTGCCGGTGGTCGAGGGCGGGCGGCTTGTGGGCATGCTGACCTCCGCCTCGCTGGTGCGGCGCGAGGCCGTGTCGGCCGCCTTCCTCGTGGCCGACATCGCCAAGAAGTCGCGGTTCGAGGATTTCGCCGAGATCACCGCCCGCATCCCCAAGCTGCTGGCGCAGCTCGTCGGCGCGGGCGTCGCGCCCTACGACGTGGGCCGCATCATCACCGGCGTCTCGGACGCGCTGACCCGCCGCCTGCTGACGCTGGCGGAAAGGCGGCTCGGCCCGGCCCCGGTGCCCTGGCTGTGGGCCGCCTGCGGCAGCCAGGGGCGGCGCGAGCAGACCGGCGTGTCGGACCAGGACAACTGCCTGATCCTCGACGACGCCTACGACGCGGCCGAGCACGGCGCGTATTTCCGGGACATGGCGAAGTACGTCTCGGACGGCCTGGACGCGGCGGGCTATTTCTACTGTCCCGGCGACATGATGGCGACCGCGGATCGCTGGCGGCAGCCGGCGCGGGTCTGGCGCGGTTATTTCGCCAAGTGGATCAACCAGCCGGACAACGAGGCGCAGATGCTGGCCTCGGTCATGTTCGACCTGCGCGCCATCGCCGGCGCCGACGGCCTTTTCGCCGGGCTGCAGGAGGAGACGCTGAAGAAGGCGCGCGCCAACTCGATCTTCCGCGCGCACATGGTCTCGAACTCGCTGAAGCACCAGCCGCCGCTGGGGCTGTTCCGCGGCTTCGCCCTCATCCGGTCGGGCGAGCACAAGGACCGCATCGACCTCAAGCACGCCGGCGTGGTGCCGATCGTCGATCTCGGGCGCGTCTACGCCCTGATGGGCGGGCTGACCGTGGTCAACACCCGCGACCGGCTCGAGGCCGCGCGCGACGCGAAGGTGGTCTCGGAGTCGGGCGTCAAGGATCTGCTCGACGCCTACGACCTGATCGCGAGGATGCGGCTCGAGCACCAGGCGCGGCTGATCCGCGAAGGGCGCAAGCCAGACAACTTCATGGCGCCGGGCCTGCTGTCCGAGCTCGAGCGCAATCACCTCAAGGATGCCTTCGTCGTGGTCAAGACCATGCAGTCCGCCGCCTCGCACAGCCACGGCATGGGCGGCTGACCGCGCATGGCCTTCGTCCTCGTCGGCGCGGTCGCCGTCGCCGTTTTCGCCGCCTGCGTCGCCTTCATCGTGCAGCGCACCTTCCGCCTCAACGCGCGCTGGATCATCCCGGCCTCGGCCGGGGCGGGGATGCTCGGCTTCACGATCTACAACGACTATTCGTGGTTTGGTCGCACGGCCGGCGGCCTGCCGCCGAGCGTCCGCGTGACGGCCACGGGCGAGCGCTCGACGGCGATCCAGCCCTGGAGCCTCGCCATCCCCGTGACCGTTCGCTTCACCGCGGTGGACCTCGGTTCGCTTCAGGTCAGGGAATCCGAGCCCGTGTTGCGCCGCGCGCCGGTGCACCTGGTAGGCCGGTTCCAGCCCACCTTCACCAGCCGGCAGCTGTTCGATTGCGCGACGAACCGCCAGGCCGACGCGGACGGCGCGGATGCCGGGCCCGACGGTCTGCCGCCGCCGCAGGCCTGGGTTGCCGTGCCCGCCACGGACCCGCTGCTGCGCGCCGTCTGCGACGCGCCCGCGCCCGGTTGACGGGGCCACGCCGGGCCGCCGCCGCCATGCGGGGGACGGCGCGGCCATCCCGGCGCGCGTCCTTCAGAACAGCGCCTGCGCGCCCGCGAGCACGAGCTCCGCCACCAGCACCGTGATGACGATCGAGGCGGCGCCGACGCAGAGCCCCGCCATCAGCACGATGCCGTCGCGCTCGATGAGGCCGATCGAGGAGAGCAGCAACGCGGTCGCCGGCACGAACCCGCTGCCCGGCATCGGCAGGAACAGCGCGAAGGCGACCGTGAACAGCATCGCGCCCAGGATCCGTTCGGTGTCCGGGCGGAACAGCCAGGGCAGCCGCGGGCGCAGCGCGCGCTCGATGGGGCCGATGATCGGACGGAAGCGCAGCACGACGCGCTGGAAGCCGCGGCGGCTGACCATGCGGCGCGTCATGAAGCCCGGCAGGCGGACGGCGCGGTAGCCCAGCGCCATCTGCGCCGTCACGAACAGCAGCGGCGTCGCGGTGATCAGGGTCGAGCCGACCGGCATCGGCACCATGTTCACCAGCGCGAA
Source organism: Rubrimonas sp. (assembly GCA_036770645.1). Lineage (GTDB taxonomy): Bacteria > Pseudomonadota > Alphaproteobacteria > Rhodobacterales > Rhodobacteraceae > Rubrimonas. The sequence continues at coordinate 26,407 of DAIPIU010000006.1, forward strand.
GATCAGCATCGTCCAGCCGAAGGACCGGTCGCCGAGGCCGAGGATCATGTCGCCGACCGAGATCGAGTCGGGGTCCTGCCTGCGGCCCGCGGCGCGCAACAGCACGCGCGACACCCGCTTTCGGGCGGGTCTGGGCGCGGGGTCCCCGGGGCGGTGCAGCATCGGGCCTGTCGTCCACGGGGCGTCCGGCCCGGACCGCCCGGGCCGCCGACGCGCTGCCTTCAGTATAGGCGCCCCGCGGGCCCGCCGCGAGGGCGACGCCCGCCTTCGGCGTCGCAGGGGGCGCGTCAGAGCGCGAGCGCGGGGTTGTCCAGCAGCGCGCGGGCGATGGCGCGGAAGCGCAGCGCCTGCGGCCCCTCGGGGTTCGACAGCGCGATCGGCACGCCCTCGTCGGACTGCACGCGGGTCTCGAGGTCGAGCGGCACCGCGCCGAGGAAGGGCAGGCCCAGCGCCTGCGCCTCGCGCTGCGCGCCGCCATGGCCGAACACCGGGGTCTCGACGCCGCAGGCCGGGCAGCAGAACGTGCTCATGTTCTCGATCATGCCCAGGATCGGCGTGTTGAGCTTGTTGAACATGTCGATGGCCTTGCGCGCGTCGATCAGCGCCACGTCCTGCGGCGTCGACACCACCACGGCGCCCGAGACCTTCGCCTTCTGGCTGAGGGTCAGCTGCACGTCGCCGGTGCCGGGCGGCAGGTCGATGATCAGTACGTCCAGCGTGCCCCATGCGACCTGGTGCAGCATCTGGGTCAGCGCCGACATCAGCATCGGCCCGCGCCACACCACGGACTGTTCGGCCGGGATCATGAAGCCCATCGACATCAGCGTGATGCCATGGGCCTGCAGCGGCACGATGGTCTGCCCGTCCGGCGACGAGGGGCGGCCCGAGGCGCCCATCATCCGCGGCTGCGAGGGGCCGTAGACATCGGCGTCCAGCAGCCCGACCCGCGCCCCCTCCTGCATCAGCGCGATGGCGAGGTTGGCCGAGACGGTGGACTTGCCCACGCCGCCCTTGCCCGAGCCGATGGCGAGGATATGCGCCACGCCCGGGATGCGCCCGTCATTGGGCGGCGGGGCGGGGGCGCGCAGCGGCTTGTCGCCGGGCTTCGCGCGGCCGGTCAGATCGGGCGGCGGCGGCTTCGCGGCGGCGGGGGCGGAGGGCGCGGCGCTGTGGGCGGTCAGCACCACCATCGCGCTCTCGACGCCCGGAATGGCGCGCACGGCGGCCTCGGCCTCGCGGCGCAGCGGCTCCATCGCGGCGGCCTTGGCCGGGTCGATCTCGAGCGCCAGGCTGACGGCGCCGCCGGTCACGGCCACGCCCTGCGCCCGGCCCGAGGCGACGATGTCCGCCCCGGTCTCGGGATCCTTGACCCAGCGCAGCGCGGCCAGCACCGCCTCGCGATCCACGCCGCTCATGCCCGCCCCATCCCTGCCGTCATGTCCCGCCGCATCCCTTGCCGCTGCGCCAAACCCGCCTCCCCGACGATTTCGCTCAGACATAGACGACGCGGCGGGGCGGCGCCACAGCCCGCGGACGCCGGGCCGTGTTCAGGTCAGCGGCGCGTCGGGCCAGGCGACGGGGGGCGGCGTCTCGCCGAGGGCGACGGCGGCGATGAACCCCGCGACCTGCGCCGAGGCGGTGCGCGCATGCGCGGCGCGCCAGCCGGCCCCGGCCAGCGCGCGGCGGCGCGCGTCGTCGGCGGACAGCCGCGCCATGGCCTCGGCCAGCCCGGCGCGGTCGGCGTAGGGCAGGACGCCGTCGCCATAGAGCGCCTCGAACCCGGCCGGCGCCGGCGTCAGCGCCGCGAGACCCTGCCCGAGCAGCTGCGCGATGCGGTCCGAGGCGTAGAGGCGGTGGATCAGCGCCGGGTCGCGGTCGTCGAGCGGCAGGACGGGCCCCGCGCCGGCCGAGGCGAGCGTCTCGAGGAAGGCCGTCGAGGACAGCCGCCCGGCGCTGCGGTGCCGCCCGCCGTCGAGGAAGCGGTAGCCGGCGGGAAGCGCGGCGCGCAGCGCGTCGAGCTGCGCCTGCCGCGTGCCGATGCCGGTGCCGAGGAACAGCCCGTCATGGGCGAGGCGGTCGCGCGGGAGATCGAAGGCGCGGCCGGTCTCGATGGCCGCGTCGACCGGGTTGGGCATGAAGAACAGCCGCCCCGGCGGAAAGCCGAAGGGCGCCAGCGCGGCGGGGTCGGCCGTGGTGAGGAAGCAGGCGTCCATGGCCGCGGCGCGCGCCGCGAAGGCCGCCATGGTGGCGCCGCGCGAGACAGCGTCGACGCAGAAGGCCGCCAGCCGCGCGCCGGGGGACGCGGCGCGGATGGCGGCGAAATCCTCGGCCCCCAGCAGGTCGACATGGCCGAACAGCACCAGATGCGGACGCAGATGCCGGGCGGTCTCGACCAGCCGCCGCGCCATGCGCCGCGCGCCCCAGCGCTGGGACCGCAGCGGCGTCGCCTCGCGCGCCTCGTCGCGGTCGGAGAAGCACAGGACGGCGTGGCCCGCGCGGACGAAGCCGTAGGCCAGCTTGCGCTCGGTGTTGTACCAGCGCGCCTGAAGCCCCTTGCGGTCGAGATACCCGACCAGCAGGACGCGAAGGGGTCTCACGGCGGGGGGCCGGGGCGCCGGACGCCCGACAGGCGCGCCAGCCGCGCCTCGGCCGCCGACAGCGCGCCGGCCGAGGGGGCGATGCCGGCCAGCCGGTGCAGCGCATAGGCCGCGAAGGCGCGCGACGCCCAGGGCAGCGCGCCGCGGTCCCGGCGCAGCTTCCACAGCGCCGAGACCATCATGCGCATCAGCTCCGGCGTCGCGGGATGGGCGGGGTTCGCCCCCCAGACCCGCAGCGCCGACAGGAAGCGGTCGTGGTGCTGCTGGATCACGGCGCGCGACAGAGAGCCGCCGTCGCGCGGGCGCAGCCGGTAGACGATGGCGTCGGTCCAGATCATGCGCGGCGCGGCGGCGGCAAGGCGCAGCGGCAGCGACTGGTCCTGGATGAAGACGCCCGGATCGGCACCGCCCGCGCGGTCCCACAGCGCGCGCTCGACCATGAAGCCCATGCGCGACAGTTGCCGGCGCGCGGCGAAGGCCAGCGGTTTCGCCACGATCCGGCAGTCTCCGGCCGCCGGCGCGCCGGCGGCGGCGAGGCCCCGGCGGTTGCGGCCGAACATCAGCGGCGCGCCGAGCCGCTCCATGGCCTCGATCATGAAGGCGGCGGCATTGGGCGCGGGGATGTCGTCGCCGTCGACGGGGTGCAGGTAGCGCCCGCGCGCCGCGGCCGCCGCCCGGTTCACCGCCCGCGCCGGCCCCTCGTTCGCCGGCGCGGCGATCACGCTGATGCGCGGGTCGCGCGCGGCCTCGGCGCGCAGCACCGCCAGCGAATCGTCGCGCGAGGCGTCGTCGACGCAGACGATCTCGAACGGCCCGGGCGAGACCTGCCCGCGGATGGCGGCCAGCGTCTCGGCCACCACCGCCGCCTTGTCGAACACGGTGACCAGATGGCTGACGACCGGCGTCTCCATGGCCCTCAGTCCTCGCGCCAGTGGGCGGCGATCCACGGCACCGGCCGCAGCCGCTTGTACCAGCCGCCGGGCCAGATGCCGGCCGCGGCCTCGTCGGGGTTGGGGTGGCCGTGGAACACCACCACCCGCGCGCCCTCGGGGACGCGGGCGGTGCGCACCCAGTTCAGCAGGCCCCCGGGCAGGCAGTGCTTCTTGAAGCTCACGCACCAGTCGGCGGGCCAGTAGGTCAGGCGCTCGCGGCCGAGGATGTGGCTGAGATAGGCCTGCTCGTTGCGGTAGAGATCGACCCAGGCTTGCGTCGGCTTCGACAGGTAGGTGTCGATCAGGCCGGTCTGCGCCCCGATCTCGAAGCGGAACACCGAGGAATTGCCCACGATCCGGTCCGGATGGGTCCAGTTGTGGATGATGCAGTATTCGCCGGGCAGGTCGAACAGCGGGTCGAGCGCGCCGACCACCAGCACGTCGAGATCCATGAACAGGGTCGGCCCGCTCAGGTCGCCGATCCGGGGCGCATAGAGCGCGAGCTTGCGCCAGGGCGTGTTCTCGTAGGGCGGATCGACCCGCAGGGGCGGGATCGGCAGCGCCTCGATCTCGGGGCGCAGGCCGTCCGCGTCGTCGGTCAGGCAGACGAAGCGGAACGGGCGCGCGAGGTGCCGCGCCGTCATGGCATAGAGGCGGTTGGCGTAATGGGGGCCGTAGAGCGTGCCCCATTTCATGCAGATGACGTTGACGGGGCTCACGCTTGGTCTCCGGTCAGGCGGCGGCCGCGGGGTCGGCGCCGCGTTCCAGCAGGGCGCGGGCCTCGGCGGCCTGCGGGTCGGCCTCCAGCCAGTCCTCGGGCCCGCCGAAGCCGTCGAGCGCGACGGCGGCGAGCGGCCCCTGCGCGTAGTGGAGGCGCTTGTAGTTCGGCCGGGCCCAGCCGCGCCCGAACAGCGCCGCGCGCAGCCGGTCGAGCGGGCGGCGGGCCTTGCGGATTTCGGACGGGTTGGGCCGCGCCGGCGCGGCGACGGCGCTGCTGCGCGGATAGAAGCACAGGTGCAGGCAGCGCAGCGGCGCGTCGTCCCAGCCATGCTCCGCCCAGGTCTCGAGCAGGCTGTCGGCCGACCAGCCGGGACGGAACGCCATGTCCTTGCCGTGCAGGCGCTCGTGCCGGCCCTGCCGCCAGCTGTCGATGGCGCGGAAATTGTACAGCTTGGTGATCGAGCGCGCGGCGGGCGGCAGATAGCCCGCGCCGCGCCCGGCGGCGAAGTCGAAGCCCGTCGCGTGAAGGGTGTGGCCGTGGACCTTCCACCAGCGGTCGAACTCTCCGGCCAGGATGCGCGGGCGCAGCCGGGCCAGCGCCGCGCGGTCGTAGATTTCGTCGCCGTCCACGCCCAGCACCCACCAGTCCTGCCCGGCATAGGGCTCGACGAAGCGGTGGGTGTCGTAGGCGTCGGCCACGTCCTCGACCTCGATGCAGGGGCGCAGGGCGCGCGCCCGCTCCACGATCCCGCGCGTGCGGTCGGTCGAGCCGTTGTCCAGCACCAGCAGCCGGTCGCAGAAATCGGCGGCGTTCAGCAGCGACCAGGCCGCGAAGCGGTCCTCGTCGCGCAGCAGCGCGATGCCGAGGATGCGCGTCACGAAGCGGCACCCGTCAGCGCGCGGGCGAAATCGTCGGGGTCGAAGGGCGCGAGGTCGTCGATGGCCTCGCCCACGCCGATGGCGTGGATCGGCAGGCCGAAGCGGTCGGCCAGCGCCACCAGCACGCCGCCCTTGGCGGTGCCGTCGAGCTTGGTCATCACGAGACCGGTCACGTCGGCGACCTTGCGGAAGATCTCGACCTGGCTCAGCGCGTTCTGGCCGGTGGTGGCGTCGAGCACCAGCACCGTGTTGTGCGGCGCGGTCTCGTCGCGCTTGCGGATGACGCGGACGATCTTGGCGAGCTCCTGCATCAGGTCCTCGCGGTTCTGCAGCCGTCCGGCGGTGTCGATCAGCAGCATGTCGGCGCCGATGGCCTGGGCCTTCTCCATCGCCTCGTAGACGAGCGAGGCGGGGTCGGAGCCCTGCACGGCCCGGTAGACCGGCACGCCCGCGCGCTGTCCCCAGATCTGCAGCTGCTCGACGGCCGCCGCCCGGAAGGTGTCGCCGGCGGCGATCACCACGGACTTGCCCGCGGCCTTCAGCTGGCTGGCCAGCTTGCCGATGGTGGTGGTCTTGCCCGACCCGTTCACGCCGACCACCAGCACCACCTGCGGGCGCTTCGGGAAGATCGGCAGGGGGCGCGCGACGGGTTCGAGGATGCGCGCCACCTCCGCCGCCAGCGCGGCCTTGATCTCCGCCGCGCCCACGCGGCGGCCGAAGCGCCCCTCGGCGATGTTGGCGGCGACCTTGAGCGCCGTCTCGACGCCCAGATCCGTGGCGATAAGCAGTTCCTCGAGGCCCTCGAGCATGGCGTCGTCGAGCACCCGCTTCGGCTCCTCGACCGGGGCGGGCCGGGCGGCGGCGCCGGTCAGACGCGCGAAGAAACCCGGGCGCGCGGCGGGCGGGGCCGCGGACGGCGGCGCGGCTGTGGGCTGCGCGTCTGGGGGCGGCGCGGCGGGGGGCGGCGCGGCGGGGGGCGGGGGCCGGGTCGATTCGGGCCGCGGGGCGTCGCGCGGCGCGGGCGCCGGCTCCCGATGCGGGGCGGGCGGGGGCGCCGCCGCGGGTTCGGCGGATGCCGGCGCGGGGCGGGCCGCGGGATCGCCGGGCGGGACCTCGGGGCCGTCCGCGGCGGAAGGCGTTCCGGCGGAAGCGCCGGCGGGCGGCGGGGGCGGGTTCGCGCCGGCGTCCGCGGGCGGCGGGGGCGCCGCGGCCCGGTCGGCCCCGGGCGGCGGGGCGTCCGGCGCGCCGCCGCCGACCAGCGCCTCGACGCCCTCGTCGATCTTGGCGGACGACTTGAACAGCCGGTCCTTGAGCTTGCCGAAGAAGGACATCGGGCCGCCTCTCGCGCTCGCGTCCGTGCCGAGCCGGACAGTCCCTGCCTCTACGCCATCGCCCGGCGCGATTGAAGGGCGCCCGCCGCTGCCCCCGGCCGGCGCCGGCCCGCGCGGGCCGCTACAGCAGCAGGATGTCGCGCGCCATGATCAGCCGGCCATCGACGATGAACAGCATCTGGTGGCCGCACACCCGGCCGCGGATCGGCTCGATGCGCCGCGCCGCCGGCAGGCGGGCCGCGTCGCCCGGCCACAGGCCCACGATGGCGAAGGGCGTGTCGTCGGCGTCGATCAGCAGGATCGCGTCGCCCCGCACCCCCAGCGACGCGATGCGAGCGGTGTCGATGCAGGACGCCCCCGCCGCGCCCGCGGCCAGCGCCAGCGCTGCGGCCGCGCCGAGCCGTCCCGGCCATGCGAAACCGATCATCGCGCCCCTCCCCGGCAGGGCGGGACGGACCAGCCGCGCTGCCCCGCCCGCCGCGCTGCCCCGCCCTGCGGCGTGCCGTCAGGCGGCGAGCAGCCGCCCATCCGCCACGCCCGCGACGCGCGCCTCGACCACGCCGCCCGCCGTCTGGTCCGCGGCGAACGCCAGCTCGGCGAACCCCTCGGTGCGCCCGAGCCGCGGCGTCTCGACCAGCGCGCGCTCGACCCCGCCCACGCGACCCGCCAGCCAGGCGGCCGCGCGCTCGGCGCCCAGCGCGCGCAGCCGCGCCGCGCGCTCGACCCGCAGGGGCTTTGCCACCTGCGGCATGCGCGCGGCGGGCGTGCCGCTGCGGGCGCTGTAGGGAAAGACGTGCAGCCAGGTCAGGCCGCACTGTTCGACGAGGCGCAGGGTGTTGTCGAACATCGCCTCGGTTTCGGTCGGGAAGCCCGCGATCAGGTCGGCGCCGAACACGATGTCGGGCCGCCGGGCGCGCAGGTCGGCGCAGAAGCGGATGGCGTCGTCGCGCAGGTGCCGGCGCTTCATGCGCTTGAGGATCAGGTCGTCGCCGGCCTGGAGGCTCAGGTGCAGGTGCGGCATCAGCCGCGCCTCGCTCGCCATGGCGTCGACCAGCGCCGCGTCGGCCTCGACGCTGTCGATCGAGGACAGGCGCAGCCGCGGCAGATCCGGCACCAGCCGCAGGATGCGCTGGACCAGATCGCCCAGCGGGGGGCGGCCGGGCAGGTCGTCGCCCCAGGAGGTGAGGTCCACCCCGGTCAGCACCACCTCGCGCCAGCCGCGGTCGACCAGCCGGCGGATCCGCTCGACCACCGCGCCCGCGCCGACGCTGCGCGAGGGGCCGCGGCCGTAGGGGATGATGCAGAAGGTGCAGCGGTGGTCGCAGCCGTTCTGCACCTCGACATAGGCGCGCGCCCGCGTCCCGAAACCGTCGATCAGGTGCCCCGCCGTCTCGCGCACGCTCATCGCATCGTCGACCGTCACGCGCGCGGCGCCCTGCAGGAAATCCGGGGCCCAGCTTTCGCGCCGCAGCTTCAGCCCGTTGCCCAGCACGAGGTCGACCTCGGGCATGGCGGCGAAGGTCCCGGCCTCGGTCTGCGCGGCGCAGCCGGTCACGATCAGCCGCGCGCCGGGGTTCTCGCGGCGCAGGCGGCGGATGCGCTGGCGGGCCTGGCGCACGGCCTCCGCCGTGACGGCGCAGGTGTTCACCACCACCGCGTCGGACAGGCCCGCCTCGGCGGCGAGCGCCTTCATCGCCTCGGTCTCGGCGAGGTTCAGCCGGCAGCCGAAGGTCTCGAACTGCGGCGGGCGGGGCGCGGTCATGCGAGACCCGCAAGGAAGGCGGGCGCGAGCACCCCCTCGAACACGGGCGCGACGGGGCCGGCCATGCGGACCCCCCCGCCTTCCGGCCAGTGGATGTCCAGCGTGCCGCCGTCCAGCATCACCGCGACGCGGCGGTCCAGCAGGCCGCGCCGCACGCCCGCGGCGACGATGGCGCAGGCGCCCGAGCCGCAGGCCAGCGTGACGCCGGCCCCGCGCTCCCACACCCGGGCGCGCACCCGGCCGCGGTCGAGCACCTGCGCGAAGGAGATGTTGGCGCGTTCGGGAAACAGCGGGTCGCGCTCGAGATCCGGGCCGAGCGTTTCGACCGGCGCGGCCTCGGCGTCCCCGACCCAGAGGATGCAGTGCGGGTTGCCCATCGAGGCGGCCGAGGGCGCGCCGGGCAGGGGCAGGGCGTTCGTGTCGGCCGGCCGGGACAGCGGGATGGCGCGCCAGTCGAACTGCGGCGCCCCCATGTCCACGGTCACGACCCCCTCCGCGCCGCGCCGCGCCGCGAGCAGGCCGGCATCGGTGCGCAGCGCCAGCGCGTCCGACCCCGATTCGGCCATCAGCAGGTCGGCCACGCAGCGGGTGGCGTTGCCGCAGGCCCCGGCCATGCCGCCGTCGGCATTCCAGAACCGAAGGCGCGCGGCCTCCGGCCCTTCGGCGTCGCCGATCACCACGAGCTGGTCGAACCCCACGCCGCGGTGGCGGTCGCCCAGCGCGCGCGCCAGCGCGGCCGTCATGGGATCGCGCCGCCCGCGGGCGTCGATCACCACGAAATCATTGCCGAGCCCGTGCATCTTGCGGAAGGGCAGGGGTACGGCAGGGGAGGCGCGCCCGTCATCCATGCGCGCCGATATACGGTCGCGCCCACCCCGGCGCCAGCCCGCCGGGCCCCCAGGGCGCGGCGCGACGCCGCAGGCGGCGGCCAAGCCTCTGCCCCAGTTAGCGTATCGTGAAGAAACCCCCGTCAATCGAGCCGAAAGTACCGTATCGGCAACCGGGCGGGCGCAGGCACGGTGACTGCGTGCCAAAACAGACGACCCCGGAAGGCCCGACCACAAGGTCTTCGCACGAGTCGCGCCAAGCGCGGCCGCCGCCCGGCGAGCCGCGCCCCCCCAGGGAGGACACGGCGCCATGATCGACGGAGGCGCGCTCACCGTCACGCTGTCCCGCGCGGACGGCGCCATCTCGGCCCGCATCGATGCGCCGCCGATCCTGTCGCTGTCGCGCATGCTGGTGGGGCGGCCCGCGGCCGAGGCCGCGCGCCTGGCCGCGCTGCTGTTCCCGTCGGACCCTGCGGCCGAGGAGGGCGCGGCCCGCGCCGCGTTCGGCCTGCCGCGGGCCGAAGGGGCCACGCGCAGGCTGGCCATGGACGCGCTGCGCGAGCATGCCGTGAAGCTGTGCGTCGCCTGGCCGCGGGCGCTGGGGTCGGCGCATGATCCCGCGGCGCTGGCCGCCGCCTCGGCCATCGCCCGCGACGGCGGGGCGGCGCTGTCGGCGGCGCTGTTCGGCCGCGACGGGCCGCCGGACCGGCTGGCCGATCTCGAGACCTGGATGAAGCGCGGCGAGACCGCCCCCGCGCGGGTGCTCGACCATGTCTGGCGGCGCTGGGACAGCCGCTGGGGCCGGGCCGAGCTGCGGCTGTGGGGGCCGGGCGACGCGCTGGGATGCGTCGACTGGGCGGCGACCGAGATCGACGGCGCGCCCGTCGAGACCGGCCTTGCCGCCTGCGTCGCCCGCACCGACCTGATGCGGGAGATCGAATCGCGCCGCGGCCGCGGCATCGCCTGGCGGCTGGCGGCCCGGATCGCCCATGCCGCGCGGCTGCTGGACCTTCTGCGCCGCGACGACGAGGACACGCCGGACTGCGCGGTGCTGGCCCCCGGCCTCGGCGTCTGCGCCGCCGCCCATGGCGCGGTGCTGGTGCAGGCCGAGGCCGACGCCGACCGCGTGCGCCGCTTCGAGCGCCTGTCGCCCACCGACTGCGCCCTGCACGAGCACGGCCTGCTGCGCCGCGTGCTGGACAGCCTGCCCACCACGCCCAAGGCCCCGCTGGCCGCCGTGGCCGCGCTGGCGCTCGAGACGGTGGACCCGGCGCTGCCCACCCGGCTGGTGATGGCCGAGGCCGCGCTCGCCTGACGCCTCGCCGCCGGCTGTCGGGGCGCGGTGCGCGGGGCGCCGCCGCGGCGCGGGACCGCGCCCGGCGGCGGGTGCGTCCCCTTTGCGGTTGCCGCGCCATGCCCGAGCGTTTACCTCGGGAACAGGCGGCCGTGGCCCGCCGCCCGGTGACCGACGCGACAGCATGACCGACGCAGGATGACCGACGCCGCCGCCCCCGCGCCGCGCGCCCGCGCCGCCGCCCCCGGACCCCGGGCGCGGCGCCTGCGCCCCGGCGCGCTGACCGTCGCCGCCGCGGCGATCGGGGCCGCCATCGCCGCGCCGATCCTGGGCGTGCTCGCCTCGCTGTCCAGCCCCGGCTCCGGGGTCTGGACGCACATGGCGGCGACGGTGCTGCCGGTCTATGTCGCCAACACCCTGACGCTCGGCGTGCTGGTGGCGCTGGGGGCGGGGGGCGTCGGGGTCGGCACGGCCTGGCTGGTGACCATGTGCCGCTTTCCCGGCCGGGCGCTGTTCGACTGGGCGCTGGCGCTGCCGCTGGCCTTCCCCGCCTATGTGCTGGCCTATGCCTACACGGTGATGCTCGACCATCCCGGCCCGGTCCAGACCGGGCTGCGCGCCCTGTTCGGCTGGGGGCCGCGGGATTACTGGTTCCCCAATGTCCGCTCGGTCGAGGGCGCGGCGCTGATGTTCGTGCTGGTTCTCTACCCTTACGTCTATCTGCTTGCGCGGTCGGCCTTCCTGCACCAGTCCGCCCGCGCCTTCGACGTGGCGCGCACGCTGGGGCTGGGGCCCTGGGGCGCCTTCCTGCGCGTGGCGGCCCCGATGGCGCGGCCGGCCATCGTGACGGGCGTGGCGCTGGCGCTGATGGAGACGCTGGCCGATTTCGGCACCGTCAGCCATTTCGGGGTGCAGACCTTCGCGACCGGCATCTACCGCGCCTGGTTCGCCATGGGCGACCGGATCGCGGCGGCGCAGCTGTCGGCCTGCCTGCTGATCTTCGTGCTGGGGCTGGTCTGGATCGAGCGCGCCCAGCGCCGCGAGGCGCGCTTCCACCCCGGCGGCTTCCACGACCTGCAGTGCTTCCGGCTGGCCGGCTGGCGGGCCTGGGCCGCCTTCGGCTTCTGCGCCCTGCCGGTGACGCTGGGCTTCCTCGCGCCGCTCGCGATGCTGCTGTGGATGAGCCTGCACAACGGCCACGACCTGTTCGGGCCGGCCTATCTGCGCTTCGCGACCAACTCGCTGCTGCTGGCCGGGGCCGGGGCGGGGCTCACGGTCGCCGTCGCGCTGCTGCTCGGCTATGCGGAGCGGCTGTCGCCGGGCCCCGCGACGCGGCTCGCCAACCGCATCGCGGGGCTGGGCTACGCGGTGCCGGGCGGCGTGATCGCGGTGGGCCTGCTGATCCCGCTGGCCGCGGTCGACAACGCCGTGGACGGGTGGATGCGCGCGAGTTTCGGCGTCTCGACCGGGCTGCTGCTGACGGGGTCCATCGCCGCGCTGGTGTTCGCCTACATGGTCCGCTTCATGGCCATCGCGCTGCAGACGGTGGAGGCGGGCTTCGCCAAGATCACGCCGTCGATGGACCATGCGGCCCGTGCGTTGGGCGAGGGGCCCGGGGGCGCTTTGCGCCGCGTGCACGCGCCGCTGCTGCGCGGGCCGCTGTTCACCGCGGCGCTGATCGTGTTCGTGGACGTGATGAAGGAACTGCCCGCGACGCTGATCATGCGGCCGTTCAACTTCGACACGCTGGCGGTGCAGGCCTACCGGCTGGCCTCGGACGAGCGCCTCGCCGAGGCCTCGACCCCGGCGCTGGCCATCGTGGCGGCGGGCCTCTTGCCCGTTCTGCTGCTCTCGGCGCAGATACGGCGCTCGCGCCCCGGCCGCTAGGGGGCCGCGCGCCCGCCCCCTTCTCCGCCCCGGAGGCTCCGATGCGCCGCCATGTGCTGGTCCTGAACGGACCGAACCTGAACCTGCTGGGCCTGCGCGAACCCGAGATCTACGGCCGCGAGACGCTGGCCGATGTCGAGGCGCTGTGCCGGGCCGAGGCCGCGGCGCTGGGGCTGACCGCGGCCTTCCTGCAATCCAACGCCGAGCACGCGCTGATCGACGCCGTGCAGGACGCGCGCGCCACCGCCGACGCCGTGGTGATCAACCCCGGCGGCTACACGCACACGTCGGTGGCGCTGCTCGATGCGCTGAACGCCTTCGCCGGCCCGGTGATCGAGGTGCATGTGAGCCAGCTGCACAGGCGCGAGGCGTTCCGGCGGCAGTCCTACGTCTCGCTGCGCGCCGATGCGGTGATCGCGGGCTGCGGCGCGCAGGGCTATCCGCTGGCGCTGCGGCGCGTCGCGACGCTGCTGGGGGCGTGAGGGCCCCGGGCGGCGGCGGAAGGGGCCTTCAGGCCTCGACCCGCCCGCCCTTGCGCGCCGCGCCGCCCCTCGCCGAGGACGGCCCCTCGGCCTTGCCGGCCGGGCGCCTTTTCGCGAGACGGCGCACCAGCGGCGTGGTGGCGATCTCGTCGCCCGCGGCATAGGCCTCGTGGTTGCGCTCGATCAGGTCGAGATCGTAGAGATAGTTGACCATCGCCCCCCAGGACTGGGCGCGGCCCCGGGCCGACAGGTCCGCCCCCGCGTTCACCCGTTCCAGCCGCGCGCCGTTGCCCAGGTGGAAGCGCGCGACCGGATCCACCGCGCCGCCCTTGGCCGCCCGCGCGTCGAGCAGATAGCGCGCGGCGATGGCGGCGGCCGGGGCGGCGGCGGCGGCATAGGCCTTGTCGGCCATGCCGCCGGGCAGCGCCTCGAGCGCCGCGACCGTCGCGCGCTCCTCGGCGTCCAGCGTCGCCGCGCCCGGGCCCAGCGCCCAGCCGCGCAGGCCGGGCACGGGCGAGAGGGTGACGAAGGTGCGCAGGGCGGGGAACTCGCGGCGCAACTCCTCGACCACCTGCTTGATCAGGAAATTCCCGAAGCTGATGCCGCGCAGCCCGCTCTGGCAGTTCGAGATGGAGTAGAACACCGCCGTCCGGGCCTTGGCCGGGTCCAGCGGCGCGCGCGTCTCGGCCAGGATCGGGGCGATGGCGCCGGGGATGTCCTCGGTCAGCGCGACTTCGACGAAGATCAGAGGATCGTCGCGCAACGCCGGGTGGAAGAAGGCGTAAAGCCGCCGGTCGGGCGCGGCGACCCGGCGGCGGAGATCGTCCCAGCCGGCGATCTCGTGCACGGCCTCGTAGCGGATGATCTTCTCCAGGATCGAGGCCGGGGTGTCCCAGTCGATGTGGCGCAGCTCGAGGAACCCGCGGTTGAACCAGGCGGCGAACAGGTGCCGGAAATCGGCGTCGAGCGGGGCCAGCGCCGGGTTCCCGGCGATGGCCTCCAGCAGGTCGTCGCGCATCGCCACCAGCGCAGCGGTGCCGCCCGGGGCGCGGTTCAGGCGGCGGATCAGCTCCTGCACGCGCGGTTCGGCCGCGAGGTGCAGCGCATGGGCCGAGGCCGGATCGTCGTCGCGGAAACGCGCATAGGCGGCGCGCACGGCGTCCGGGTCCACCCCGAAGCGGTCGAGCGCCGCGGCGAACACCTCGCGCTTGGCGGCGCGGTCGAGACGCGCGTAGCGGGCCAGGATCTCGCGGCCGATGGCCAGCCCCGTCGCCTCGCCGCGCCCCGACAGCAGCGCCTCGCACAGCGCCGCGAGGTCGGGCTCGCGCGTTTCGCCGAGCGCCCCGATGGCCCGGCCCGCATCGGCGATCCGTCCCAGCAGATCGTTGAGGATGCCCGTCGTCGTCGCTGTCATGCCGCCCCCGACTCGCCCGCCCGCGCAACAAGGTTGCACGGGCAGGTTAACGCAGCGGACGGCGATGTCGCGGGTCGCATCAGACCCGCAGCGGCGGCAGCGCCGCTTCGATGCGCGCCCGGTCGGGCTCGTGCATGCGCGGCAGGCGCAGCGTCGCGCCGAGCGCGTCGAGCGGCTCGTCCACGGTGAAGCCCGGGGTCTCGGTCGACACCTCGAACAGCACGCCGCCCGGAGTGCGGGCGTAGATCGCGTGGAAATAGTCGCGGTCGATGGTCTCGGTCACCCGCAGCCCCGCCGCGACCATTCGCGCCCGCACCCGCGCCTGCGCCGCAAGGTCGGCCACAGAGAAGGCGACGTGATGCACCGTGCCCGCGCCCTGGCCACCCGGTTCCATCGCCGGATCGGCCAGCAGGTCCACCACGCCGGCCGGCGCGCCGGGCAGGGCAAGGCGCCGCAGCCGGCCCCCGACCGCGGCGGCCTCGCCGGCTTCGGCATAGCCGAACGCGCCGGTCAGGATCGCGGCCACCGGTTCCGGATCGCGCAGCGCCAGCGTCACGCCGCGGAAGCCGCGGATCGCCGCGGCCGCGCCGATCTCGGGCGTCGTCCAGGGTGCGCGGGGGTCGTCGGTCTCGACCAGCGCGAAGGGCAGGCCGTCGGGATCCGTCCAGACCGCGCGCGGCTCTCCGAACACCGTCTCCCGCGCGACGGCGCGCGCGCCATGGGCCGGCAGGCGCCCGGCCCAGAAGGGCAGGGCCCCGCGCGGCACGGCGAACTGCGTCAGCGCGACCTGCCCGGCCCCGGTCCGGCCCCGGCGCGCATCCGGCCACACGAAGAAGGTCATGGCGCTGCCCGGCGCGCCGCTTTCGTCGCCGTAATACAGGTGCCAGGCGGTCGGATCGTCGAAATTCACCGTGCGCTTGACGAAGCGCAGCCCCAGCGCCCCGGCGTAGAAGTCATGGTTGGCCTGCGCATCGCCGGCGATGGCCGTGACATGGTGCAGGCCCGAGATCTCGCGGGTCATGGCTGTCCTTTCTCCGGCCCGCTGGCCGGTCCGCTTCCTCCCTGCGAGGTGGGTCCCGTCCCGCTGGATGACAATACCGGTTGCGTTGGCAGACTGTTGCCCGGATCGAAACTGGCCAGCCGGGTCAGGGCGCGGCGGCCGCCCGCGCGCGCTGCGCCCGCGCCTGCCGGCGCAGCGCCTCGGCATCCACCACCGGACCCGCGAGCGCGGCGCGCCGGGCTTCGGCCTCGGCCGCGGCGGCGCGCAGCGTCCCGGCCGCCTGGGCGCCCTGCGCTGGGTCGGGCGCGGTCGCCAGCGCCTCGGCCCGCGTCGGCCCGTCGGCCAGCCTGGGCCAGGGCGCGGCCTCCACGCCGGGCGATTCGAGCGCGGGATAGTCGCGGAACAGCCCGGCCGAGCCGCATCCCGCCAGCGACAGGGCCGCCGCGAGCGCGTAGAAGGGCGACGACGTGACCCTGCGAACGGGGTGGCGCGACCGGTGCATGCCGGTCTTATAAGAGGCGACGGCGAACAACGCCACGCGGACACGACACGCCCTTGGGGAGGGGACGCCATGCCGGACACGACCGCCGACCTGCCGGTCGCGAAACCGTTCGCCGAGCCGGAGGAGATCGCGGCGCTGCTGCGCGATCAGGCCGAGTTCGCCGCCAACCTCGGCGTCATCGCCGAGAAGTCCCGGGACATCTGGGCCCGATTCGCCGCCGCCGGCGCCAACGACCGCCGGCCGATGCACGCCGATCCGCTGAACGCCATGCCGGCCTTCGCGGAACTGGGCCAGTCGCTGATGGAGCGGCCGCAGGAGATGACCGACGCGGTCATGCGCCTGTGGCTGCAGCAGGCCGAACTGATGCGCCGCGCCACGCTGCGGATGTGGGGCCTGCAGGAGGAGCCGCTGGTCCGGCCCGCCGCCAGCGACAAGCGCTTCAAGGACGAGGACTGGTCGAAGAACGCCGTTTTCGACTGGGTCAAGCAGTCCTACCTGGTGAGCTCCGGCTGGATCATGGACGTGGTCCACAACATGGGCGACCTTGAGGACCGCGACCGCAAGAAAGTGGCATTCTACACGCGCAATTTCGTCGAGGCGATGTCGCCGGCCAATTTCGCCGCCACCAACCCCGAGGTGCTGCGCGCCACGGTCGAGCAGAAGGGCGAGAACCTGGCGCGCGGGCTGCAGCACATGCTCGAGGACCTCGAGCGCGGCAAGGGCAGCCTGCTGATCCGCCAGACCGACCTGCAGGCCTTCGAGGTCGGTCGCAACATGGCCATGACGCCGGGCGCGGTGATCTACGAGAACGAGCTGTTCCAGCTGATCCAGTACGCGCCGACCACCGAGACGGTGCATGCCGTGCCGATCCTGATCTGCCCGCCCTGGATCAACAAGTTCTACATCCTCGACCTGAACGAGAAGAAATCGCTGGTGCGCTGGCTGGTGGCGCAGGGCTGGACGGTGTTCGTCATCGCCTGGGTGAACCCCGACGAGCGCCAGAAGGACGAGACCTGGGAAAGCTACATGCGGAAGGGCGTGCTCAACGCCCTCGGCCGGGTGCTGGAGGAGACGGGCGAGAAGAAGGCCCACATGGTCGGCTACTGCATCGGCGGCACCATGCTGGGCACCACGCTCGCCACCATGGCCGCCGCGGGCGACGACCGCGCGGCCTCGGCGACCTTCTTCACCACCCAGCTCGACTTCACCGATGCCGGCGAATTGCAGGTGTTCGTCGACGAAAAGACCCTCAAGGTTCTCGATGAGAAGATGGACGAGGGCTATCTGCCCGCCGAGAGCATGGCCAGCGCCTTCAACATGCTGCGCGCAAGCGACCTGATCTGGGGCTTCGTGATCCAGAACTACCTGCTGGGCAAGGAGCCGTTCCCCTTCGACCTGCTGTACTGGAATGCCGACAGCACCTGCATGCCGGCGCGGGTGCATCACTTCTATCTGGACAATTTCTACAACGCCAACCGCCTCGCCAATGGCGAGCTGCGGCTGGGCGGCGAGACGCTCGACCTCGGCAAGGTGACCCTGCCGGTCTACCACATCGCCACCAAGGAGGATCACATCGCGCCGCCCCAGTCGGTCTATCGCGGCGCGAAGCTGATCGGGTCGAAGAACGCGACCTTCATCCTCGCGGGCTCGGGCCACATCGCGGGCGTCGTGAACCCGCCCGAGCCGCCGAAATACCAGTACTGGACGCGCAAGGGCCTCGATGCGCCGACCGTCGAGGCCTGGACGAAGGACGCGGCGGAGACCGCGGGGTCGTGGTGGCCGCACTGGAGCGCGTGGCTTGCGTCGCGGTCGCGGCGCATGGTGCCTGCGCGGGCGCCGGGCGCGGTGCACGGGGTCATCGAGCCCGCGCCCGGACGCTATGTGAAGGTGCGCTTCGACCAGCGGTGAGGGCCTCACGGAGGCGTGCCTTGCGGCCGGGCCCGCACAACCTTAAGCAGAGTGTCAGGTTGGTCGAACGGTTTCGGGCTGCGGACGCATGGCGGAAGGGGGCGCGTTGAGCCGACAGCCGCCAGTCGTCGCGGATTCCGCCGGCTGGTCTGAGGAGCTGCGCGCGACGCTGCGGCTGGCCTGGCCGCTGATCGTCGCGCAGTTCGCCACCATCGCCCTCACCGCCACCGACGTGGTGATGATGGGCTGGCTGGGGGCCGAGTTCATCGCCGCGGGGTCGCTGGCGACCTCGTTCATGTTCCCGTTCCTGATGTTCGGCACCGGGCTGTGCATGGCGGTGGCGCCGCTGGTGTCGCAGGCGCTGGGGTCGGGCCGGCGGCGCGAGGTGCGGCGCGTGGTGCGGCAGGGGCTGTGGGCCGCCATCGGCATCTCGGCGCTGCTGCTGCCGGCGGTGCTGTCGGGCGGGACGCTGCTGGGCTGGCTGGGCCAGGCCGAGGCGACGGCGGCGCTGGCGGGGGAATACCTGCGGCTGGCGGGCTGGATGCTGCCCTTCGCGCTGGTGTTCGTGGTGCTGCGCTGTCTTGTGGCCGCGCGCGGCGGCACCGGCGTGGTGCTGCGCATCACCCTGTTCGGCATCGCGGTGAATGCGCTGGGCAACTGGGCGCTGATGTTCGGCAATCTCGGCGCGCCGCGGCTCGAGCTCGCCGGGGCGGGGATCTCGACGACGCTGACCCATGCGGTGATGGCCGCGCTGCTGTGGCTGCATGTGGCGCGCGGGGCGGCCTATCGCCGCCTCGGGGCGCTGGCGCGGCCCTTCGTGGCCGACTGGCCGCGGCTGCTGGCGATCCTGCGGCTGGGCCTGCCCATCGGCCTGACCATCACGGCCGAATCCGGCCTGTTCACGGCCGCGGCGGTGATGATGGGCTGGCTGGGCCCCGACGCGCTGGCCGCGCATGCGGTGGCGCTGCAGCTCGCCGCCATCGCCTTCATGGCGCCGCTGGGCCTCAGCCACGCGACCACCGTGCGCGTCGGCCTCGCCCATGGCCGCGGCGATGCGGCCGGCGCGCGCCTGGCGGGCTGGACCTCGATCCTTCTGTCCTTCGGCTTCATGGGCTGCGTGGCGCTGGCGTTCTGGTTCGCGCCCTGGCCGCTGATCGGCCTGTTCCTCGACCGCGGCGTGCCCGCCAGTGCGGCGCCCATCGCGCTTGCGGCCTCGTATCTTTCGGTCGCGGCGCTGTTCCAGCTGGTCGACGGGGCGCAGGTGACCGCCGCCGCGGCCCTGCGCGGCATGAGCGACACGCGCGTGCCCATGCTGATCGCGCTGACGGGCTACTGGGCCGTCGGGCTGCCCACGGCCTACTGGCTGGGCTTCCACGGCGGGCTGGCGGGGGTGGGGGTCTGGCTCGGGCTGGCGGCGGGGCTGGCGGCGGCGGCGCTGCTGCTGATGGCGCGTCTGGCGCGCCGCACGGCGCGGCCCGGGTGAGCCCGCGCGCGGCCGGCGCCTTGCGCCGCCCCATGCTGCGCCGCACATAAGGCGTCGCGCCGCCCGGAGGACCCATGGAACGCCTGATCGAGACCGTCCTCTACCATTCCCGCTGGCTGCTGGCCCCGATGTATTTCGGGCTGGCGATCGTGCTGGGCCTGCTGACCTTCTCGTTCGGCAAGGAGGTCTGGAACATCGCCATCCGCATCGACCGGATCGGCGAGACCGAGATGATCCTGCTGACGCTGTCGCTGATCGACCTCGCGCTGGTCGGTGCGCTGGTGGTGATGGTGATCATCTCGGGCTACGAGAATTTCGTCTCGCGCTTCGACGTGCCGGAGGATGCGGACAAGCTCGCCTGGGTGGGCAAGCTGGATGCCGGCGGGCTGAAGCTCAAGCTCGCCTCGTCCATCGTCGCGATCTCGTCGATCCATCTGCTGAAGGCGTTCATGAACGTCGAGGCGATGTCCTCGGAAAAGCTCGCCTGGCTGGTGGGCATCCACTTGACCTTCGTGGTCTCGACGCTGCTGATGGCGGTGGTCGAGCGCTACCTCACCCCCCACGCCTGAGCCTCGGCCGCCCATTCCGCGGCCGCCTCCGGGTCGGGGTCCGCGCGCCATGCCACGCGGGCCCGCGCGGGGTCCAGCCGCGCCAGCGCCCAGACCGCCGCGCCGCGCACCAGCGCCGCGGCGTCGTCCAGCCGCGCGGCGGCCGCGTCGGCCAGCGCGGGGTCGGCGCTGTTGCCGATGGCGGTCAGCACGTTGCGCAGGAACCGCGCCCGCCCGATCCGCTTGACCGGCGATCCGGCGAACAGGGCGCGGAAGCCGGCGTCGTCCAGCGTCGCGAGGTCGGCGAGCAGGGGCCGCGCCAGTTCCGGCCGCGCGGCATAGGCGATCTCCCGCGCGCGGCCGGCGAACTTGTTCCACGGGCAGATGGCCAGGCAGTCGTCGCAGCCGTAGATGCGGTTGCCGATCAGGGGCCGCAGCGGGCGCGGGATCGGGCCCTTCAGCTCGATGGTCAGGTAGCTGATGCAGCGCCGCGCATCGAGCACGCCGGGCGCGGGGAAGGCCGCGGTCGGGCAGATGTCGAGGCAGCGCCGGCAGGCCCCGCAGCGGTCGGCATGGGGCGCGTCCGTCTCGATCTCGGCCGCGCTGAACACCGCGCCGAGGAAGAACCACGATCCCAGCCGCCGCGACACGAGGTTGCTGTGCCGGCCCTGCCAGCCGAGGCCCGCGGCCTCGGCCAGCGGCTTCTCCATCACCGGGGCGGTGTCGACGAACAGCTTGACCTCAGCCCCGGAGGCGGCGGCCAGCGCCCGCGCCACGCGCCGCAGCTTGCGCTTGACCACGTCGTGATAGTCGGCCCCCTGCGCGTAGGCCGAGATCGCGGCGCGGTCGCGGGTCTCCAGCGCCGCCAGCGGATCGCCCGCCGGCGGGTAGGCGTCGGCCAGCATCACCACGCTGCGCGCCGCGGGCCAGAGCGCAGCGGGGTCGGCGCGCCAGGCGGCGCGGTCCTCCATCCAGCCCATTTCGCCGTGCAAGCCGGCCTCGAGCCAGCGGTGCAGCCGCGCGCCGGCGGCGGCGATTGCGCCGGGCCGCGTCACGCCGAAGTCGGCGAAGCCCGCCGCCCGCGCCTCGGCCTCCGCCAGCCGGCGCAGGGCCGCGGGCGAGGGGGGCGCGGCCACGGCGCGGGCCTTCAGAAATCCAGGTCGGCGTAATGGGCGGGCGGCGAGAAGCCGGGCAGGTGGTCGGTCAGCAGCGGCCGGAAGCAGGGGCGCGACTTGACCCGCGCATACCACTCCTTCGCGGCGTCCGAGACCTCCCACGGCACGTCGCCGAGATAGTCGAGGCAGGACAGATGCGCAGCGGCGGCGAAATCGGCGATGCTCAGGCTTTCGCCCGCCAGCCAGTGCCGCCGCTCGACCAGCCAGCCGACATAGTCGAGATGGGTCTTGACCGCCTTGTGCCCGGCCTTGACCCTCGCGCTGTCGGGCGTGCCGCTGCGCGACAGGCGCTTGGTCGCGCGCTCGTGCACCAGGTTCTGGGTGACCTCGCGGTTGAACTTGTCGTCGAACCACGCCACCAGCCGCCGCGCCTCGGCGCGCTCCCACGGGTCGGAGGGCAGCAGGCGCGGCTCGGGGCCGGTCTCCTCGAGCCATTCGAAGATCGCGTTGCTGTCGGCCAGCGCGCGGCCGTCGCGTTCGATCAGCACCGGCACCGCGCCGGCGGGGTTGAGGCGCAGGAAATCCAGCCGCCGCTCCCAGGTCTTCTCCTCGATCAGCTCGACTTCGAGGCGCTTTTCGCCCAGCACGAGGCGGATCTTCCGGCAGAAGGGCGACAGCGGCAGGTGGTAGAGGCGGCGCATGGGCGATGGTCCCGGGTTACGCCCCCGTCTTGCGCCGCGCCGCGCGGATTTTCAACCGCATGGCCGCCGCGGCCCGGGCCGGGCGGTTTTGCGCTTCCGTCCATCGCCCAACCGCCCTAGCCTCGGCCCGAACGCCGCACGCGACGGCGGAACCCGACAGGAGGACGACCCATGGACATCACGCGCCGCGCGGCCCTTTCGCTTGCCTGCGCCGCAGGGCTCGGGCTCGCCGCGCCCGCCCCCGCGCAGGAGGCCGCGAGCTATGTGCTCGCCACCGCATCGACGGGGGGCACCTACTATCCGGTCGGCGTCGCCATCGCCACGCTGATCAAGGTGCGGCTCGAGCCGACGCAGAAGATCGGCATGTCGGCGATCTCCTCGGCCGGATCGGGCGAGAACATCCGCCTGCTTCGCGAGGGCGAGGCGCAGTTCGCCATCCTGCAGGGGCTGTTCGGGCAATATGCCGCCGAGGGCGCCGGGCCGGTCGCCGCGGACGGTCCGCAGGCCAACCTGCGCTCGGTCAGCATGCTGTGGCCGAACGTCGAGCATTTCGTGGTGGCCGCCGACCGCGCCGCCACAGGCACCATCGCCGATTTCGTGGCGCTGAAGGGCGAAAGCGTCGCCATCGGCGCGCCGACCTCCGGCACCATCGGGTCGAACCGCGCCATCCTCTCGGCGCTGGGCCTGAACGTCGACGCCGACGTGACGCTGGTGGGCGGCGGCTACGGCCCGGCGGCCGAGGCGCTGCAGAACGGGCAGGTCGCGGGCATCTCGACGCCGGCGGGCGTGCCGGTGGGCGCGCTGACGCAGCTGTTCGCCGCGGCCGGCGACCGGGTGCGCCTTCTGTCCTTCACCCCCGAGCAGGTGGCGCAGGTCGGCGGGGTCTGGACCGCCTACACCATCCCCGCCGGCGCCTATCCCGGCCAGACGGCGGATGTGGTGACCATCGCCCAGCCCAACTTCCTCGCCGTCGATGCCGGCGTGCCCGAGGACCACGTCTACCAGATCACCAAGGCGATGTTCGAGAACCTGCCCTTCCTGCAGGCCATCCACCCGGCGACGCAGGAGATGGCGCTCGGCACCGCGCTGGCGGGGCTGCCGCTGCCGCTGCACCCCGGCGCGCTGCGCTATTTCCGCGAGGCCGGCGTCGAGGTGCCCGAGCGGCTCGTCGGCGAGTGAGCGCGCCGCCCGCGGCCCCCGCGGGGCCCGGCGTCGACCCGACCGGGGGCGTCCCGACCGGCGGCCGGCCGGACGCCGAGGCCGGGGCGACGGGCCGCGCGCTGGCCGGTCCGTGGCTCTGGGCCGCGACGGCCCTGGGGGTGGCGCTGTCGGCGGTGCACCTGTGGCTGGCGCTGGTGCCCGCGCTGGACGAGATCCCCCGCAACGCCATGCATTTCGCGGGCTTCGCGCTGCTCTGCGCGCTGTGGATGCCCATGGGCGGCTGGGCGAAGGCCGGTCCGGGGCGCTGGATCGACCTCGCCTTCGGCCTGTGCGTGGCCGCGGCGGCGCTGCATCTCGCTGCGGCGGAGACCGCGATCTACGCGCGCGGCGTGCGGCTGGCCCCGCTCGACTGGGTGGCGGGGGCGACGGTGATCCTCGGCGCGGCCGAGTTCTCGCGCCGCGCCGCGGGGCCCGTGATCCCGGTGCTGATCCTGCTGTCGCTGGCCTATGTGCTGGGGCTGGGGCGGCACATGCCCGGGGTGCTGTCCTTCCCCGGCCTCGGTCCCGAGACGGTGCTGTTCCGCGCCGTCTACGGCGACGACGCGCTGTTCGGGGCCATCGCGCGGCTGTCCTCGACCACGGTGTTCCTGTTCATCATCTTCGGGGCGTTCCTTCTGCGCTCGGGCGCGGGGGATTTCGTCATCGCGCTGGCGCGCGCCGTGGCGGGGCGGGTGGCGGGGGGGCCGGGACTCGTGGCGGTGATCGCCTCGGCGCTGACGGGCACGATCTCGGGCTCGGCCATCGCCAACACCGCCTCGACCGGCGTCGTGACCATCCCGCTGATGAAGCAGGCGGGCTATCGCCCCGCCTTCGCGGGGGGGGTCGAGGCCGCGGCCTCGACCGGCGGGCAGCTGATGCCGCCGATCATGGGGGCGGGGGCCTTCGTCATGGCCTCCTACACCCAGATCCCCTACGACCGGATCGTGGCGGTCGCGGCGCTGCCGGCGCTGCTGTATTTCGCCTCGGTGGCGTTCTTCGTGCGCATCGAGGCGCGCCGCCTCGGGCTCGGGCCGATGCCGGGCGGCGACGATGCGCCCTGGGCCGCGGTGCGCCGCTCGGGCGCGAGCTTCGTCATCCCGATCGGCGCGGTGGTCTGGGCGCTGCTGGCGGGGTTCTCGGCGAACTACGCCGCGGTGCTCGGCGTGCTGGCGACAGTGGCGGCGAGCTGGCTGACCGTCACGCCCATGGGTCCGCGCGCGGTGTTCGAGGCGCTGGCCATGGGCGCCCGCAACATGGTGCCGACCGCGGTGCTGCTGTGCGCCGTGGGGATCGTCGTCAACGTCATCACCACGGCGGGCGTCGGGCAGACCTTCTCGCTGATGATCGCCGACTGGTCGGGCGGCAGCGTGCTGGTCGCCATCGCTCTGATCGCGCTGGCCTCGCTGATCCTCGGCATGGGGCTGCCGGTCACGGCGGCCTACATCGTGCTGGCCACCCTGTCGGCCCCCGCGCTGGCCGGCATGATCGCGGACGCGGCCGTGGCGGCGCAGATCGCGGCCGGGACCCTGCCTCAGGCGGCCGCGCCCGTGCTGATGCTGGGCGCGCCCGAGGCCGCGGCGGCGCTGTCCGGTCCCGTCCCGGGGGCCGAGGCGCGGGCGCTGGTCGCGGGCCTTCCGCTCGAGCTGCGCGCGGCGCTGCGCCAGATCGTCGTGAGCCCCGAGGCCGCGATGGCGGCGCTGCTGTCGGCGCACATGATCGTGTTCTGGCTCAGCCAGGACAGCAACGTCACGCCGCCGGTGGCGCTGGCGGCCTTCACGGCCGCCGCCATCGCCAAGGCCCCGCCCATGGCCACGGCGGTCGCCAGCTGGCGGCTGGCCAAGGGCCTGTACATCGTGCCGCTGCTGTTCGCGACCACGCCCTTCCTGTCGGGCGACCCCTGGGCGGCGCTGCGCATCTTCGCCTGCGCGCTGGTCGGGCTCTATGCGCTCGCCGCCGCCATGGCGGGCTGGATGGAGACGCGGCTGCACCCCGCCGCGCGGGTCCTCTCGGCCTGCGCCGGCGTCGCCGCGCTGTGGCCCGGGCCGCTGTGGCTGAACCTCGCGGGCGTCGCCGCGACGCTGGCGCTGGGCGGGCTGTCGCTGCGCGCCGCCCGGCCCGCCGCGGCCTGAGCCGCCATCAGCCGAAGCAGGCCGCGCGGCCGTCCCGGCGGATGGTCTCGGCCCCCTGCGCGATGGCGCGGGCCCGGCGCTCCAGCGCGGCCGACAGCCGGCGCGGGTCGCGGGTGCGGGGCGAGGGCAGGATGGCGGCCAGCCGCGCGGCTTCGGCCGCGGTCAGGGCATCGGCGCCCTTGCCGAACCAGCGGCGCGCCGCGGCCTCGGCCCCGAACACGCCCTCGCCGAATTCCGCGATGTTCAGATAGACCTCGAGGATGCGGCGCTTGCCCCAGACCGCCTCGATCAGCACGGTGAAGCCCGCCTCCAGCGCCTTGCGCGTCCAGGTCGGGGCTGGCCACAGGAAGGCGTTCTTGGCCGTCTGCTGGCTGATGGTCGAGGCCCCGCGGACCCGGCCCCCGGCCGCCGCCTGCGCCCGCGCGGCGCTGATCTCGTCCAGGTCGAAGCCGCGATGGGCGCAGAACCGCGCATCCTCGGCCGCCACCACCGCGCGGCGCAGATGCGGCGAGACGGCGTCGAGGTCGCGCCAGTCGCGCGAGACCTGCCCGAGCCGCCGCCGCTCGGCCTCGATCAGCAGGGTCGTGGGCGGATCCAG
Source organism: Rubrimonas sp. (assembly GCA_036770645.1). Lineage (GTDB taxonomy): Bacteria > Pseudomonadota > Alphaproteobacteria > Rhodobacterales > Rhodobacteraceae > Rubrimonas. Next base: position 51,716 of record DAIPIU010000006.1, read on the forward strand.
GACGGCATAGGCCGCCGCCCACAGCACCGCCGCGCCGGCCGCGAGCGCGCCGGCGCGCAGCACCAGCCTCGCCGCGCGCCGGACCGGCCCGTGCCGTCGCTTCGCCACCCCTGCCGCCCCCGCGCCCGTTGCCATCCTGCCGGCTTCTATCGCGGCGCGCCGCGCGGGGCGACCGGCGCCGCGACGGGTCGCGCAGCGCGCCGCTCAGCGCCGCCAGATCTCCGTGTCGATCTGGCCGGCGAGTTCGGGATAATCGTCGGCGTGGAACACCGGCTCGGTCCCCGCGCGGCGCTGGGCGAAGTAATCCTGGCTGAGCTTGGCCACCGTGCCCGACAGCAGCACGATGGCGACGAGGTTCACTGTCGCCATCAGCCCCATCGAGGCGTCCGCGGCGTCGAACACAGTCGCGACACTTTGCAGCGAGCCCCAGACGACCATGGCCAGAACCCCGATGCGCAGCGGGTTGAACCATTTCTCGTCCTTCACCCCGAGGAAGGTGAGCGCGTTCTCGGAATACGAGTAGTTCCCGACGATCGACGTGAAGGCGAAGAAGAAGATCGCCACGGCGATGAACCAGCGCCCCGACGGCCCGATCATGGCGTCGAGCGCGTTCTGCGTCAGCTGCGCGCCGCCGATGCCGGTCGAGCCCGCCAGCGCCCCCGACAGCAGGATCACCACCGCGGTCGCGGTGCAGATGAGGATGGTGTCGATGAACACGCCCAGCGCCTGCACGAAGCCCTGCGAGGACGGGTGGTGCGGGTCCGGCGTCGCCACGGCCGCGATGTTCGGGGCCGAACCCATGCCGGCCTCGTTCGAGAACAGCCCGCGCCGCACCCCGTTCAGCATCGCCGCCGCGATGCCGCCCGCCACGCCCCCCGCCGCCTGGTCCAAGCCGAAGGCGCCCAGCACGATGGACGCGAGCACGCCGGGCACGGCCGGGGCGTTCGCGACCATGATGCCGACGGCCAGCAGCAGGTAGACGCCGGCCATGAAGGGCACCACCAGCTCCGCCACCTGCGCGATCTTGCGGATGCCGCCGAAGATCACCACCGCCGTCAGCGCGGCGACCGCCAGCCCGGTCAGCAGCTTGGGCGCGCCGAAGGCCCCTTCGACGGATTCGGCGATGGCGTTGGCCTGCACCGCGTTGAACACCAGCCCGAAGGACAGGATCAGGCAGACCGAGAACACGCCCCCGAGCCACGGCATCCCGAGGCCGCGCGCGATGTAGAAGGCCGGCCCGCCGCGGTAGAGGCCGCCGGGACCGCGGATCTTGTAGAGCTGGGCCAGCGCGCTTTCGGCATAGGCGGTGGCCATGCCGACCAGCGCCACGATCCACATCCAGAACACAGCGCCGGGGCCGCCAAGCGAGATCGCCACCGCCACGCCCGCGATGTTGCCGGTGCCGACGCGCGAGGCCAGCGAGATGGTCAGCGCCTGGAAGGGCGAGATCCCCTGCCGGTCCGCCGCGCCCGAGCCGCGCACGGCGCGGAACATCTCGGCGAAGTGCACGATCTGGATCAGCCGCAGCCGGACCGTGAAGTACAGGCCCACCGCCAGCAGGCCGTAGACCAGCACATAGCCCCAGAAGACGGTGTTCAGGAATCCGATCACGGCTGTCATGGCGGCATCCTTTGCGCGCGGCGTGACGGGGTGAGGGGGGCGGGACCGCGCGGCCGTCCGACGCTATGCGGCAAATCCATGGGCCTCAAGCGATATCGCTGCGCTCAGGGCGCCAGCGCCACGGTCGCGCGCAGGGCGACGTGGTTGGAGCCGGGCGCCGCCAGACGCCCGATGCGTTCCACGCGCATGCGGCCCGAGACAAGCAGGTGGTCGATGGGGAACCCCGCGAGTCCCGCCGCGACGGGCCATGTCGGCAGCCACGCGCTCGGGTGGCGCAGGTCGAGATCGCGCGCCACGCGCCGGGCGACGGGGTCCCACGGAACGGCGTTGAAATCGCCGGTCAGCACCATGTCGGGCCTGCCGCCCAGCGCGCGCCGCCCGACGGCCTCGCGCACCTCGGCGCGCTGTATCTCGCGCAGGTTGGTGAAGAAGTCCTTCGAGAAATGCGCCGCCACCAGACGGATCGGGTGGCCGTTGCGTTCGACGACGGCCGTCGCGAGCCGCCGCGGGCCGAAGGTGAGGGGGGCCCAACGCGCGTCGCGGAGCGGCAGTTTCGAGAGGATCATCACCTCGCAATGGCCGTCGTCGCAGCCGAACCTGTAGGGATAGACCGCGGTCAGCATCGGAAGATGCGCCCTGACGCCGTCGGCCTCGAGCACCACCGCGACGTCGGCACCGCTCTGCGCGATGACGCGCGCCATCTCGGCCGATCGCGGGTTGTACCCCAGGACGTTCACATGCAGCAGCTCGAGCCGCGCCGCCGCCTCGGGCACCGGCGCGACGACGGTCCAGCGCACCTTGGCGAGCTGGACGGAGGCGATGGCGGCGACCGCGACGACGATGCCCGCAGCCAGGAACCGCCATCGCGCCCAGGCCAGCAGCGGCACCGCCAGCAGGCAGGTCAGCGCCGCGTGGAACGAGAGGTTGGCCAGCAGCGTCTGGTTCGCGGCGGCCCGCCCGGGCACGCCGAGGGCGGCGGCGCCAAGCAGGATCGCCACGACCGCGACGATGCCGCCCAGCGCGGCGGCGCGCAGTTCGCGGTCGCCCATGCGCCCGGCGGGCGGAGCCGCCGGGCGGGCGGCAGGGCGAGTGGCCGGCGACGCCGTCGAACCGGGTGCCCGATCGTCTCCGGCTTCCCGATCCGCATTCACCATCCCAGCGCGATCCCGTCCTTGCGCGGGTCCGACGCCCCCTCCAGCACGCCGCGGCCGTGGTCGATGACGATGGCCTGCGCGCCGCCCAGCGGTTCGGCGCGCCGGCGGACCGCGTGGCCCTTGGCCTCGAGCACGCCGATCGCCGCCTCGTCGTAGCCGCGTTCCAGCGTCACCGCGCCGTCCTCGAAGAAGCAGCGCGGCGCGTCGATGGCGTGCTGCGGGTCGAGCCCGTAATCGACGATGTTCGAAACCAGCCGCACATGCCCCGCCGCCTGATACTGGCCGCCCATCACGCCGAAGGGCATGGCGATGCGGCCCCCGCGACGCAGCATTGCGGGGATGATGGTGTGCATGGGGCGCTTTCGCGGCGCCAGCTCGTTGGGGTGGCCCTTCTCCAGCGAGAAGCCCGCGCCGCGGTTCTGGAAGTTGATGCCGTATTTCGCCGAGGCGAGGCCCGAGCCGAAGCCGTGGAAGATCGAGTAGATCAGCGACACCGCCATGCGGTCGCGGTCCACGACGCACAGGTAGACCGTGTCCTTGTGCACCGTCCCGGTGGCGCGGCGCACATCGGGCAGCGCCCGCTGCGGGTCGATCAGCTTCGACAGCCCCGCGATGCGCGCCTCGTCCAGCATCGGCTCGAGCCCGAAGCGCATCGCGTCGGGATCGGCGAGGAAGCGGTTGCGCGCGTCGTAGGCGATCTTGGCCGCCTCGATCTCGAGATGGGCGCGCATCGGGCCGAACGGGTCGAGCCGGCCGAGCTCGAACGGCTCGAGCAGCCGCGCCATCAGCAGCGCCGTAGCGCCCTGGCCGTTCGGGGGCATCTCGACGATCTCGACATCGCGGTAGCGGCCGGCGATGGGCGTCACGAAGTCGGCCCGGGTCGCGGCGAAATCCTCGAGCGTGTGCATGCCGCCGAGCGCGCGCAGGCTGTCCACCATGTCCTGCGCGACCGGCCCCTCGTAGAAGCCCTTCGCGCCCTCGGCCGCGATGCGCTTCAGCGCGGCGGCCTGGCCGGGGGCGCGGAACAGGTCGCCCGCGCGCGGCGCGGCCCCGTCCTTCAGGAACAGCGCGCGCGCATCGCCCGACAGGACCTCGGCGCAGGCCGCCCAGTCCAGCGCCACGCGCGGCGCGACCGGCACGCCCGCCTCGGCGTAGAAGATCGCCGGTGCGAGGCAGGCCGCGAGGCCGAGTCGACCGTGCTCGGCGGCGAGCTTCTCGAAGCCCGCGACCGCGCCCGGCACCGTGACGGCGTCGGCGGCGTAGGGCGGGATCTCGGCCAGGCCGCGCGCGCGCAGCGCCCCGGCCGTCAGCGCGGCGGGCGCGCGGCCCGAGCCGTTGATGCCGACCGGCGTCTCGGAGCCCGCGGGCTTGACCAGCGCGAACATGTCCCCGCCGAGGCCGGTCATCTGCGGCTCGCAGAACCCGAGCACGACCGCGGCGGCCACGGCGGCGTCCGCCGCGTTGCCGCCGGCCTTCAGCGTCTCGACGGCGACCTGCGCCGCGATGGGGTGCGAGGTCGCGCAGAGGCCGTTCTCGGCGAAGACCGCCGAGCGGCCGGGGCGATGGAAGTCGCGCATGGACGGCTCCGGATCACGTTCGCCCGATGGCTTAGGGGATGGGCGCCCCGCGCGCCAGTGCGGGGCGCCGCCCGCGGCGCCTTCCCGCCGCGCCGTGGCGCCTGCGCCGTGCTGCGGCCGGCCTTGCGCGGCCCCCGCCGCGTCGCCATGGTCGGGGGATGGAGGTCGTTCCCCACCCCGCAGCCCCGCCCGAGCGCGTGTCCTTCGACCGGCGCGAACTGTCGGCGATCCTGACCGTCTACGGACGCATGGTGGCGGCGGGCGAATGGCGCGACTACGCCATCGACGCCACGCGCGAGGCGGCGGTGTTCTCGATCTTCCGCCGCGCCGCCGAACGCCCGCTGTTCCGCGTCGAGAAGCGGCCGCGGCTGGCGCGCGGGCAGGGGGCCTTCAGCGTGATCGGGCTGGACGGGCGCGTCCTGCGCCGCGGCCGCGAGCTGGCGATGGTGCTGCGCGTGTTCGACGGCCGGCTGCTGCGGGTGGTCGGCCCCGACTGACGCCCCCGACGGGATGGCCCGACCGGACGGCCCGCCCGGAAGGCCGCCTGCGCCGTGGCGTCCCGCTTCTCCGGACGCTATCCTGCGGCGCAGCACGGCAGGGGAGGCACCGCATGGCCCGCGGCGAGGGACGCCCGCGCAAGCTGATCAATCTCGCGCTGCAGGGCGGGGGAGCGCATGGCGCCTTCACCTGGGGCGTGCTCGACCGGCTGTTCGAATGCCCCGACGTCGAGATCGCCGCCATCTCCGGCACCTCGGCCGGGGCGATGAATGCGGTGGTCGCGGCGCAGGGCCTTCAGTATGGCGGGCCGGAGGGCGCGCGCGCCGCGCTCTACCGCTTCTGGCGCGCCGTGGCCAAGGCCGCCCGCGGCAGCCCGATCCGCCGCAGCCCGCTGGACGTGCTGCTGGGGCGCTGGAGCCTCGAGCACAACCCCGCCTTCCTCGCCGGCGACCTGATCAGCCGCGTGGCCTCGCCCTACGAGCTCAACCCGCTGGGCCTGAACCCGCTGCGCGATCTGCTGGCCGAGCAGGTCGATTTCGCCAAGGTGCGCGCCTGCCGGCCGGTCGCCCTGCACATCTGCGCCACCGATGTCGAGACCGGCCGCCCCAAGGTGTGGGCGCGCGGGGAGCTGACGCTTGACATGGTGCTGGCCTCGGCCTGCCTGCCGACCATGCACCATGCCGTCGAGGTCGGGGGGCGGCATTACTGGGACGGCGGCTTCTCCGGCAATCCGGTGCTGTGGCCGTTCTTCTCGAGTCCGACCGAGGACATCGTCATCGTCCAGATCAACCCGGTGCTGCGCGAGGGCGTGCCGCGCAGCGCGCGCGAGATCGCCGACCGGGTGAACGAGATCACCTTCAACGCCGCCCTGCTGCGCGAGCTGCGCGCCATCGAGTTCGTGTCGCGCCTGCTGCGGGCCGGGCGGCTGCCGGCCGGGCATTACCGCGACATGCGCCTGCACATGGTCGAGGCCCGCAAGCAGCTCCGCCCGCTGGGGGCCTCGTCGAAGCTGAACGCCGAATGGCCCTTCCTGCGCCACCTTCACGGCATCGGGCGGGCGGCGGCGGAGAAGTTCCTCGCCCGCGACTGGCCGCTGGTGGGCGAGCGGTCCTCGATCGACATGCGGCGCATGTTCCAGGGCGAGGACGGGCCGGCCCCGGCCCCGGCCCCCGCGGAGGCGGGCAGGCCGCCGAGCCCCCCGGCGGCCCCGCCGGAGGTTCCCGCCGGGGGCTGACGCGCGCGCCCGTGACAAGCCCGCGCGGGGCGCCTAGGCTCGGTCCCATGGGAAGGGCGCGCGATGCAGGCGGGGCTTCGATCGTGGCGCGGCTGGCGCTGGCGCTGGCCGGGCTGGCGATGCTGCTTGGCGTCATCGGCTGGGTGGGCGTGTCGGGCATGGCGGCCCTGACGCGCGAGACCGAGGCCGCGCGCGCCGCCTTCCTGCGCCTCGAGCACGCCCGCGCGGTCGAGACCGCCTTCACCCGCTATTTGCTGCGCGAGATCGCCCGGCGGCTCGACGGCGACCCGGATCAGGCCGAAAGCCCCGAGGCCGGGGCGGTGCGCGGCGCGCTGCTGAGCCTGCGCCGCGCGGCCGAGGCCGACTTCAACGCGCGCCAGGCGGCCGGGGCGGCCGACCGCGCCGCCCTGCTGCGCGCCGTGGCGCTGCGCCAGACCTTCGAGGCCATCGAGACCGAGGCCCTGCTCGACAGGGCGGGCGCCGGACGGGGGGCCGGGGACGGGGGCGCGGGCGCGGGAGCGGGGGCTGGGGACGCGGCGCAGGGGGGCGACGCCGCGGCGGGCGGCGCGGCGTCGGCGCTGCGCTTCCTGCGCCAGATCGCCAGCGACCGCGACCGCGCCTTCCGGGCGCTGGCCGCCGAGGCGACCGAGGCGGAACGCGCGGCCGCCGGCGCGGCGCTGGCGCGGGTCGAGGCGGAGCGGGGGCGGCTGGTGCGCCGCATGGGCGGGCTCGGGCTCGCGCTGCTGCTGGCGGCGGGGGCCTTCGCGCTGCTGCTGCATCGCGGGCTGATGCGGCCCATCGGGGCGCTGGCGGCGGCGGCCGATGCGCTGGGCGGCGACCGCGCCGCCCGCGCGCCGGCGGGGCTGCCGGGCGAGTTCGCCGCGCTCGCCGCCCGCTTCGACGCCATGGCGGGGCGCATCGCCACCGAGCAGGCGCGGCTCGAGGCCGAGGTCGCCGCGCGCACCGCCGACCTCGCCGCCGCCGCATCTGGCCTCGCCGCGGTCGACGACAAGCGCCGGCGCTTCTTCGCGCAGGTCAGCCACGAACTGCGCACGCCCGTCACCGCCCTGCTGGGCGAGGCCCAGATCGCCCTGCGCGCGCCCGAGGGCGACGCGGCGGCGGCGCGCGCGGCGCTGGGGCGCATCGCGGCCTCGGGCGGCTTCCTGCGCCGCAGGCTCGACGACCTGATGCGGCTCGCGCGATCCGAGGACGGGGCGCTGGCGCTGGCGAAGGCCCCCGTCTCGCTGGACGAGGCGGTGGCGGCCGCGGTCGAGACCGCCCGGGCCTATGCCGCCGCCGGCGGCGTCGCGCTGACGCTGGCCCGCGGGGCCGCGCCGGCCGCCGTGGTCGGCGACGCCGAGGCGCTGCGCCAGGCGGCGCTGGCGCTGATTGACAACGCCGTGAAGTTCTCGCCCCCTGGCGGCACGGTCGAGGTCGCGCTGCTCGAGGGGCCGGAGGGCCCGGGCTTCGCGGTGGCCGACCGCGGCCCGGGCTTCGAGGGGGCCGACCCCGACGCGCTGTTCGACCGCTGGGCCCAGGCCGCCGCCGGGCGGCGGGCCGGCGGGGCGGGGCTGGGCCTGCCCATCGTGCGCTGGATCGCCGAGCAGCATGGCGGCGGGGCCTCGGCCGCCGAACGCCCCGGCGGCGGCGCCGTCGTCACGCTGCGCCTGCCGCCCGCGCCGGACGCGGCCGCCGCCGCATGAGCGACGACGCGCCCCGCCTGCTGCTGGTCGAGGACGACCCCCATATCGGGGGGATGCTGCAGCGCGGGCTGAGCGCCGAGGGCTATGCGGTCGAGTGGTCGCGCGACCTGCGCGAGGCCATCGCGCGCGCCCGCGCCGCGCCGCCCGCCATCGTGGTGCTGGACCGCGGCCTGCCCGACGGCGACGGGGCCGCCTTCTGCGGGGCGCTGCGCCGCTTCGGGTCGACCGCGCCGGTGCTGATGCTGACGGCGCGCGACGGGCTGGAGGACAAGCTCCGCGGCTTCGCCGCCGGCGCCGACGACTATGTGGTGAAGCCCTTCGAGTTCGAGGAACTGCTGGCGCGGCTGGCCGCCCTGCGCCGCCGCGCCGCCGACGGTCCCGAGCCCCTGCGTCTGGACGAGGAGGCCCGCGCCATCGCCGCCGGAACGCGGCGCGCGACGCTGACCCGGCGCGAATGGCCGCTGATGGCGCATCTCGCGGCCAATGCCGGGCGGCCAGTGACCCGGGCCGAGCTGATCGCCGGGGCCTGGGCCGATGTCGGCGGCACGACCGAGAACAACGTGGACGTGCATGTGGGCTATCTGCGGCGCAAACTGTCGCGGATCGGCTGCGCCGCGCGCATCGAAACCGTCCGCGGCGTCGGATTCGTGCTCGTTCACTGAGGCGCAGGCCGGCCGGCATGTGCTAAGCCTCGGCGCGCGAGAGTCGCGGGGGCGTCCCCGCGGCCGCCAACCAAGCCTTGTGCCCGGCGGAGGGGGATTTCCGACGATGTCCGACGAACCGAAGAAGAAGAGCAACGCGCCCATCATCATCGCCGTGGTGATCGGCGTGATGGCCGGCGCGCTGCTGGCCTCGGGCGACGACAAGGCGCAGCGCGCCCTGACTCGCCGCGTCGCCACGCTCGAAACCGAGCTTGCCGCGCGCGCCGCGCCGCCCGCCGCGGATGAGGCCGCCGCCGAGGCGGCCGCGGAAGCGCCGGCCGAACCCGCCCCCGTCGTCGCCGCGCTGCCCGAGGAGGAGGCGGCGCGCATCGCCGCGCTCGAGGCGAAGGCGGCCGAATTGGCCGCAGCCGATGCGGCGGCCGCGGCGCTGGGCGACCGCGTGGCGGTCATGGGCGAGCAGATGGCGCAGATCGTCGCCGCCATCCAGGCCGGCGCGGTTGCCGCTCCGCCCGCCGGGGCCGCGCCCGAGGAGGCCGCCGCGCCCGGGGCCGCGCCCGAGGAGGCCGCGCCCGCCGATGACGCCGACTCGGCGGCCGCGCTGGCCGCGGCCGTCGGCGAGACCGGGCTGATCCTGTCGGTCGGCCAGACCGGTCCCGCCGGCGACGGCCGCATCTTCCTGTCGCGCCTCGACGCCGAGGGCATGGTCGCGCGGGTGCTGCTGGTCGGGACGGGGCCGCTGGAGCTTGGGAAGGACCCTGTGACCATCGGCAACGGCTGCGCCCTGTCGCTGGCGGGCATCGTCGAGCGTCGCGCCTACATCGCCGTCGCCTGTCCCTGACGCCGGGCGGCCGCGCGGGGCGCAAGCCCCGCGCGGGGCTTTCTCACATCATCCGGTAGGCGAAGGCGTCGGTCATGGCCGACGCCTCGCCCTCGGCCGCCGCGCGCATGGCGGCGTGGCCGGGGGCCAGCGTGCAGGCAGGGTCGGCCGCGGCGGCATCACCGGTCCAGGCCAGCGCCTGGCAGCGGCAGCCGCCCCAGTCAACCGTCTTGCGCGGGCAGGAGGCGCAGGGTTCGGGCATCCAGGCCGTGCCGCGGAACGCCGTGAAGGCGGCTCCGTCGCGCCAGATCTCGGCCAGCGGACGCTCGGTCACGCTGTCGAAGATCATCCCCGGGATGGTCTCGGCGGCATGGCAGGGCAGCACCCGCCCGTTCGGCGTCACGTTCAGCCCGATGCGGCCCCAGCCGCCCATGCAGGGCTTGGGGTATTTCGCCAGATGGTCCGGCGTGACGTAGTCGATGGCCAGCACGCCGCTCAGGCGCGCGCGCGCCTCGGCCGCGACCTCGCCGGCCCTGCGCACCTGTTCGGGCGTCGGCATCAGCGCATGGCGGTTGCGGTAGGCCCAGCCATGGTACTGGGTGTGCGCGATCTCGAGGCGCCGCGCGCCCAGCCGCACCGCGAGATCGATGGTCTCGGGCAGCCGGTCGAGGTTCTGGCGGTGCATGACCGCGTTCACCGTCAGCGGCACGCCGGCCGCCGCGATCCAGCCCGCCACCTTCATCTTCGTGTCGAAGCCACCGGCGTAACCGCCTATGCGGTCGGCCATTTCGGCGTCAGTGCCCTGGATCGACAGCTGCACATGGTCGAGGCCCCGCGCCACCAGATCGGCGAACACCGCCTCGGTCAGCCCGACGCCCGAGGTGATGAGGTTGCTGTAGAGCCCCGCCTCCACCGCCCCGGTCACGATGGCGGGCAGGTCGCGCCGGGCGGCGGGCTCGCCCCCCGACAGATGGACGTGGAGCACGCCCATGGCGGCGGCCTGCCCGAAAACGTCGACCCACTGCGCCGTCGACAGCTCCTCGGATCGGCGGGCGAGGTCGAGCGGGTTCGAGCAGTAGGGGCATTTCAGCGGACAGCGGTGCGTCAGCTCGGCCAGCAGCGCCATGGGCACCGGCGCGGCGGCGGTCGGGTCGGCCATGCGGTCTGCGGCGACCGCCGCCGCGGGAAGGGGGCGGGCCTCGGTCATGCGGTCTCCACCATGCGGCGCGCCATGAGGTCGGTCAGGAAGGCGCGCGCGTCCGCCGCCACGCGCTCGGCGGGCGCGCCGAAATCCCCGGCCAGCTTCGCGACCAACGCCGCGACGTCGCGCCGCCCGTCCAGCGCCGACAGGATCGCCGAGCCCACCGCGTCGAGCTTCACCGCGCGTTCGGGCGCCAGCAGGAACCACGCCTGCCGCACGCCGCACCAGCGCAGGCGCACGCCGCGGGGCAGGTAGGGCCGCGCGGTGTCGGGCAGGGCGATGGCGGGCTGGGCGCCGGCGCTCACGCCGCCCGCTCGACCAGCGCCATGCCCGGCATCCAGGCCCCGGGCGCGGGCGCGCCGTTCACATAGACATGCTGAAGCGCGTCGAGCTGCGACCACAGCATGGCGCATTTGAACTCGAGCGCCTTCAGCGCCGCGGCCTGCGTCTGCGGCGTCGTCGCGTGCCGCCGCACGTAGTCGAGCGCGAACTCGGCGTCGCGCGGCGCCTCGGTCAGCCGCTTGTCGAAATAGCGCAGGATGTCGGGGCTGATGAAGTCGTAGTGCTTCAGCATTCCCGCCACCCGGGTCTTGATGATCATGGGCGAGAACATCTCGGTCAGCGAGGAGGCGATGGCCTCGAGCACGCTGCGTTCCTTGACGAAATTGACATAGGCCTCGCAGGCGAAGCGCACCGCCGGCAGCGCGCCCTCCATCGAGGTCACATAGGCGCGGTCCAGCCCCAGCCCGTCGGTCAGCGCCAGCCAGCGGCGCAGCCCCCCCTCCGGGTGGTCGTCGATCTCGCCGTCATGGTCGTGGATGCGCTGGCGCCAGATCCGGCGCAGCTCGGTGCTCTCCATCCGCGCCAGCAGCGCCGCGTCCTTCAGCGGGATGATGCGCTGATAGCAATAGCGGTTCAGCGCCCAGGCCCGCACCTGGTCGATCCCGGCGCGCCCCTCGTGGAGCATCGCGTGGAACGGGTGCAGATGGTGATAGCGCGTCGCGCCGATCCCGCGCAGCGCCGCCTCCAACTCGTCGGGCGTCATCAGGTTCATGGCGCGATCTCCATGCCGTCCTGGGCGACCTCCCAGCCCGCGGCGGCAACCGTGGCGCGCTCGGGGCTGGCGGGGTCCCAGACGGGATTGGTGCAGTTGATGTGGACATAGATCCTGCGGCCGACGCCGAGGCCCGCGAAGGCGGCCATCGAGCCCTCGGGGCCCGCCATCGCCATGTGGCCCATGCGTGCCCCGGTCTTGGGGCCGATGCCGGCGCGGATCATCTCGTCGTCGTGGAACACGGTGCCGTCGAACAGCACGGCGTCCGCCCCGCGCAGCCGGTCCGCCAGCGCGGGGATCATCCGCGCGCAGCCGGGCACGTATTCGATCCGCCGCGCGCCGTCGGTCAGCGAGACGCCCACGGTCTGCTCGCCCATCAGCCCGGTCTCGACCGTCTCGCCCTCCATGTAGAGCGGAACCTTGCCGGGCACGGCGTACAGCGTCGCGGTCAGGCCGGGCAGCAGCGCGAAGGGTTCCTCAAGCGCCATGGGCACGCGCGCCACGCGGTCGGCGGCCAGCGCGTCGAAGATGGGGTTGGCGCGCAGGACCGCGTGGATGGCGGGCGTTGCGATCAGGTCGAAGCGGTGCCCCTCGCGCAGCGTCAGCAGTCCCGCCACATGGTCTATGTCGCCGTTGGTCAGCAGCACGGCGGCCAGCGGGCTGTTGCGCAGGCCCCAGCGCGCGGCGTCGCGCGGCTGCAGCGCCGGCGTCGCGAGAAGCTGGGCGCGCAGGTCCGGCGAGGCGTTGACCAGGGCCCAGGCCTCGCCGTCCGCGCTGACGGCCAGCGAGGACTGCGTGGCGCGCCGGGCAGGATCGGCCCATGCGGCGGCGCTGTTAGGGGCGGCGCAGTTCCATTGCGGCAGGCCGCCCCCGGCCGCGGCCCCGAGCACGATGGCGCGCAGGGCCATGGCGGTCAGTCGATCACGACGATCTGGCCGACCATCGAGGGCATCCGGTCGAGCGAGGCGAAGCGGAAGATGCCCGTCTCGCGCGCCGCGAAGGGCACCTGGGTGATCTCGCCCCGGCGCACCATGACCTCGCCCTCGACGCCTTCGATGGCGGTGCGGTGCTCGTCGCCGTTGATGCCGAAGAATTCCAGCAGCACCGTCTCGCCGCGCTTCACCACGATGGTCGCCGGATCCCAGAGATAGGCGCGCGCGTACCATTCGCCATCGGCGTTGGGCTCCTCGAGGCGGTAGCCGCCCATTGCGAACAGTTCGGGGAAGCGGTCGAGCGTGTCGGGATAGGGCGTGCGCCGGACGTCGCGGTACATTTTCGGTTCGGACGAGACGATGGTGAACACGCGGTCGAAATCGCTGTGGTCCAGCGGCGCGTCCTGCGCGATCGCGCCGGTGGCGGCGCCGACCGCGGCTGCGAGGAGAAAGGCTTTCATGGCGTCGTTCCGGTATGGGGCGCGTCATGGGCGATGAACGGCGTGCCGCGGCGCGCTCGGCTGGGCATCAAGAGGGCCTTCGGGCGGGGCGCGAAGCGGCCCCGCCTCCGGGCGTGCGATCAGTTCAGATCGCCGGCGTCTTCCTCGGCGGGGAAATACATGTTGATTTCCATGCCGCAGGTGACTTCCTCGATCACGGGCGCAGTCCAGGCCATCGTTTCCTCCATGGATTTCGACGGCGATCTGCCGCCGCCTGCATTGACTATCTGTTGGGCAGCGTGCGGGGGTCAAGCGCGCCGGAGCGGCGAGCGGCGCCTCTCTCACACTTTGAGATGCGGCGTCTGCGCACGGCGGGGTTTGGAGACGGACCGCCGAGCGTGTAATCTGGTCGGTGCGTAGCCCGCCGCCACGAAGCGCCGGGCGCGATCCGGAGGAGACGCCCATGCGCCGCTGCATCCGCCTGATGGCGGGAATCGCCTTCACGCTGGCCCCGCTCGCCGCCGCCGCCGCCTCCCCCTCCGCCTGGGACGACCTGCGCCCCGCGCTTTGGGCCGAGCGTCCAGTGGCGGAGGCGGATTTCGTGACGCTCGATGCGCCGGGCCGCGCCCATGACGCCGCGGCGACGCCGGTCGAGATCGCCGTCGCGCCGCCGCCGGGCCGCCGCGTCGCCCGCCTGACGCTGATCGTCGACGAGAACCCCGCCCCGGTGGCGGCGGAGTTCGAGATCGGCCCCGCCATGGGGCCCGACCTGCGCCTGTCGACGCGGCTGCGAATCGACGCCTACAGCCATGTGCGCGCCGTGGTCGAGCTCGACGACGGCTCGCTGCACCAGGCGGCGCGCTTCGTGAAGGCGTCGGGCGGCTGCTCGGCCCCGGCCTCGAAGGACGCGGTCGCGGCGCAGGCGGCGATGGGCCAGCTGCGTTTCCGGGTCTTCGACGACGCCGAGGCGCAGATGATGGTGCGCCACCCCAACCATTCGGGCTTCCAGGTCGACCAGGTGACGCTGCTGCATGTGCCGCCGCATTTCGTGAACGCCATGGAGGTTTGGCTGGGCGCGGACCTCGTGTTCCGCATGACGGGCGGCATCTCGCTGTCCGAGGATCCGTCCTTCCGCTTCTCGTACGTACCGAACGGGGCGCCGGCCTTCGAGGTGCATGTCGCCGACACCGATGGCGGGGCGTTCGCCGGGGCCTTCGCGGCGACCCCGGGGATCTGAGCGGCGGCGCGCGGCGTCGGGGGCATGGACGGGCCGGCGCCGCGCCGCTAAACCGCCCGGCGAACCGACACGGGAGACCGCCCATGCGCCCCTCCGGCCGCGCCGCCGACCAGCTTCGCCCCGTCGCCATCGAGACGGGGGTCTCGCGCCACGCCGAGGGGTCCTGCCTGATCGCCTTCGGCGACACGCGCGTGCTGTGCACCGCCAGCGTCGAGGACAAGCCCCCGCCCTTCCTGCGCAACACCGGGCTGGGCTGGGTGACGGCCGAATACGCCATGCTCCCGCGCGCCACCACCTCGCGCAACCGGCGCGAGCGGCAGGGGCCCTCGGGGCGCACGCAGGAGATCCAGCGGCTGATCGGGCGGTCCCTGCGCGCCTGTCTCGACCGGCCGGCGCTGGGCGAGCGGCAGATCGTCATCGACTGCGATGTGCTGCAGGCCGATGGCGGCACGCGGACGGCCGCGATCACCGGCGGCTGGGTGGCGCTGCGGCTGGCGGTGGATGCGCTGATGAAGGCGGGGACGATCAAGCACGACGCGCTGACCGGTCCCGTGGCGGCGGTGTCCTGCGGGGTGTTCAACGGCTTGCCGGTGCTCGACCTCGACTACGCCGAGGACAGCGCCGCAGGCACCGACGCCAACTTCGTGCTGAACGGGCAGGGGGCGCTGATCGAGGTGCAGGCCTCGGCCGAAGGCGCGACCTTCTCTCGCGCCGAGTTCGACGCGATGCTGGGGCTTGCGGAGGCCGGGATCGCCCGGCTGGTGGAAGCCCAGAAGGCGGCGCTGGCGTGACGCGTCGGTTTTCGGGCGGGCGACTGGTCGTCGCCACCCACAACGACGGCAAGCTGCGCGAGATCCGCGACCTGCTGTCCCCCTTCGGCGTGGATCCGGTGTCGGCCAAGGCGCTGGGCCTGCCCGAGCCCGCCGAGACCGAGGAGAGCTTCGAGGGCAACGCCCGCATCAAGGCCCATGCCGCGGCGCGCGCGAGCGGCCTGCCGGCGCTGTCGGACGACAGCGGCATCGCCATCGACGCGCTGGACGGCGCGCCGGGCGTGCACACGGCCGACTGGGCCGAGGGGCCGGGCGGGCGCGACTTCGGCCGCGCCATGGCCCGCGCATGGTCCGAGATCGGGGCGTCGGGCAGGCCCGCGCCGCATGCCGCACGGTTCCTGTGCTGCCTGTGCCTGGCCTGGCCGGACGGCGCGGACGCGGTGTTCATGGGCCGGGTCGAGGGCCATGCGGTGTGGCCGCCGCGCGGCGCGCGGGGCTTCGGCTACGACCCGATGTTCGTGCCCGCGGGCCATGACCTGACCTTCGGCGAGATGGACCCCGCCGCCAAGCACGCCATTTCGCACCGCGCCGACGCCTTCCGCCAGCTTGTCGCCGCCTGTTTCGGGGATGCCCCATGACGCGCCGCCTGATCTCGTCCGGTTCGCCCTTCGAGGCCGACTACGCCTATTCCCGCGCCGTGGCGCAGGGCGACTGGTGCTTCGTCGCGGGCACCATCGGCCGCGACCGGCTGACCGGCGATCTGCCCGAGGGGGCCGAGGCGCAGGCGCGCGCCGCGCTCGAGACCATCGCCTGGGCGCTGAGCGAGGCGGGCTTCGCCATGGGGGATGTCGTGCGCACGGTGATCTACCTGCCCGACCCGGCGGACCACCCGCGCATCGCCCCCGCGCTGCGCGCGGCCTTCGGCGAGTCGCGGCCCGCCAACACCACCATGTGCGCGCCGCTGCTGCGCCCCGAATGGAAGGTCGAGATCGAGGTCACGGCCTACCGCGGCGCATGAGCGCGCAAGGCCCGCGCCGCGCGGGCGAGGGCGCCGCGGTGCCCGCCGGGCGCGCGTCGGCCCGCGCCTCGCGGCCCTCCGCGCCCGCGTCGCCGCATCCGGACGCCGCGCAGCCCCTCGCGCGCCCTCTCCCCCCCGGGGCCGGGGGTCGGGGCGAGGGGGCGGACCCGCAGGGTGCCGCGCCCCGTCCCGACTGGCTGGACGGCGGGTTCGGCGTCTATGTCCACTGGCCGTTCTGCCTGTCGAAATGCCCCTACTGCGACTTCAACTCGCATGTCGCGAAGGGCCCTGTCGACCATGCCCGCTTCGCCCGGGCGCTGGAGGCCGAACTGGCCCATGCCCGCGCCGTCACGGGTCCGCGCCGCGTCGACACGGTGTTCTTCGGCGGCGGCA
>DAIPIU010000109.1:0-4378 GCA_036770645.1 Rubrimonas sp.
CGGAACTGCTGGACGCGATGGCGGCGCGGATCGCGCTGGTCGAACCTGCAGTGAACGCGCTGCCCACGCTCTGCCTTGACCGCGCCCGGGACCGCGCCGCGCAGGCCGCGCCGCGCGGCCCGCTGCATGGGCTGCCGGTGGCCGTGAAGGATCTGTCGGCGGTGGCCGGCGTGCGCAGCACCGAAGGTTCCCCCATCTTCGCGGACCGGGTGCCGGAGGCTTCGGACCATGTGGTCGAGCGGATCGAGGCCTCGGGCGGCGTTGTCTGCGCCAAGACCAACACGCCGGAGTTCGGCGCGGGGGCGCAGACCTTCAACGCGGTGCACGGCGTCACGCGCAACCCGTGGAACACGGCGCTGACGCCTGCGGGCTCCTCCGGCGGCTCTGCCGTCGCGCTGAAGACCGGGACCGCCTGGCTCGCCCACGGGTCGGATCTCGGCGGCAGCCTGCGCAACCCCGCCTCGTTCTGCGGGATCGTCGGCCTGCGCCCGTCGGTCGGGCGCGTGCCCGCGGGTCCGGGGGATCCCTACGGCACGCTGTCGGTCGAGGGGCCGATGGCGCGCACCGTCGCCGATTGCGCCCTGTTCCTCGACGCGCTGTCGGGCGAGGACGCGCGCGAGCCCCTGTCCCTGCCCGCCCCCGCGACGCCCTTCCTCGCCGCCGCGCAGGCCCCGCGGATGCCGCGCCGGGTGGCCTTCAGCCGCGATCTGGGGATCTCGCCGGTCGCGCCGGAGGTGGCGGCGCTGGTCGAGGCCGCGGCGCGCCGCTGCGAGGCGCTGGGGGCCGCGGTCGAGGAGGCGCATCCCGACCTGTCCGAGGCGCACCGCTGCTTCCAGACCCTTCGCGCGCTGGGCTTCGCCGCCGCGCACGGGCCGAAGCTGGCGGCGCATCGCGACCTCATGAAGCCCGACGTGGTCTGGAACATCGAGAAAGGGCTGGCGCTGACCGGCGAGCAGATCGCGCGGGCGATCCGCGACCGCGCGGCGCTGATGGCGCGGATGCGCGCGTTCTTCGCGGCCTGGGACCTGCTGCTGTGCCCGGCGACCATCGTCGCCCCCTTCCCGGTCGAGCAGCGCTTCGTCGAGGAATGCGCGGGCGTGAGGTTCGAGACCTATGTCGACTGGCTGGCCATAGCCTACGGCATCACCCTGACCGGCCATCCGGCGCTGTCGCTGCCCTGCGGCTTCACCGCGGCTGGCCTTCCGGTGGGGCTTCAGATGGTCGGGCCGTGGCGCGGCGAGGCGGCGCTTCTGTCGGCCGCCGCGGCGCTGGAGGCCGACCTGAGCCTTGACGCGGCCCCGATCCTGCCGCGCGGCCCGGCATGAGGCGCAGGGCGTGAGCGACGCGCAGGCCGGCGACGCGCGGGCGCGGGCCGCATGGCTGGCCGCGCTCGCCTGGCAGGTCGAACTGGGCGCGGACGAGGCCATCGGCGAGACCCCGGTGGACCGCTTCGCGGAAAGCGCCCGCGCCGCCGCGGCGCGCGCAGCATCCGCCGCCGCGCCCCCGCGCCCGTCGCCGGCGCAGCCGGCCGCCCCGGGCGCTCCCGCCGCGCCGGCAGCGCCGGTGCGCCGCCCGGCCGCGCAAGGGGCGGCTGACGCGACGGTCGACGCCGCGGCGGCAGCGCGCGAAATCGCCGCATCCTGCGCCGACCTGCCCGCGCTGGCGGCGGCGCTCGCGGGCTTCGAGGGCTGCGCGCTGAAGCGCCTGGCGAAATCCTGCGTGTTCTCGGACGGGCACCCTTGCGCGCGCGTCATGGTGATCGGCGAAGCGCCGGGGCGCGACGAGGATCTGGCGGGCAGGCCCTTCGTCGGTCGCTCCGGCCGGCTGCTGGACCTCATGCTGGCCGAGATCGGGCTCGACCGCGCGCAGGACGACCCGCAGCGCGGCGTCTACATCACCAACGTCCTGCCCTGGCGCCCCGTCGAGAACCGCGCCCCCTCGGCCGACGAGGTTGCGCTGCTCGCGCCCTTCGTGCTGCGCCATGTCGAGCTTGCCGAGCCCGAATTCGTGCTGCTGGCCGGGGCCTCGGCCGCGCGCGCCCTGCTCGGCGCCACGGACGGCATCCTGAGGCTGCGCGGGCGCTGGCGGCGCGGCCCCGGCGGGCGCGCCTGCCTGCCGACGCTGCACCCCGCCTATCTGCTGCGCGCCCCGGCGCAGAAGCGGCTGGCCTGGCGCGACCTGCTGGCGCTGCGCGCGGCGCTGGACGGGGCGCCCGTCGCTACGGCGTGAGGGTGCGGCGAGGGCGCCTCAGACGATGCGAAGGTCGCGGCGGACGCGCGAACGCGGGGCGTGCTCGGCGCCCGGGGCCACGAAATCCGCCCAGTAGCGCGCCACGCCGCGACGGCTGACGAACCAGGCGCGCAGCGCGTCCGCCTCGGCGATGCAGCGCCGCGCCGCGCGCCGCTGGGCGTCGAAGGGCGCGTCGGGGTCGAGCGGCGGCGCATCGGCGAGGATCAGCGCCCCGGGCGGGCGGCCCCGGCCGGCCTCGCGCGCCGACAGGGTGTAGGGCGTGCCATCCAGCGCCGGAGCCATGACCGCCGCGAGGCCCTCGATGTCCTCGCCCCAATCCTCGATCAGGATCGACGCCAGGCCCTCGCGCAGGTGGAGCGCCAGCCGGGTCGGCGGCATGTAGGGCCAGCGCGGCAGGGTCGCGGCGTCGAACGCCAGCGTCGCGGTCCCGGGGTCGATGGCGGCGCGCGCGCCATCGACCCCGAGCGCCGGTGCGGCCTCGGCGACCAGCTCGAGGAACGGCCGCCAGAAATCGCGCCGGCCCTCCTCGGGCGATTGGCGCGCCGCGGCGACGGCGCGGGCCGCGCGGGTCAGGAGACCGGCCTGGAAGGCGCGGCGGCGGGCGAGTTCGTCCCCGCCGGCCGCGCCGCGCGCCAGCTCGCCGGCCATGGCCTCGAGCGCGACGGTGGCGTCATAGACCGCCTCGCGGTCGCCATGCCGGGCGAGATCGGCCTCTGGCGCGACCCAGACGGTCGTCGAGGCGGCGACGGCGCCGCTGTCATACATGTCCGCCGCCGCCTCGCGCGCCCGGCGCGCCGCCAGCACCGGATGATCGCAGCGCACGGCGACCAGCAGCCCCACCTCGATGGGCCCGAGATCGACGGTCGCCCGGATGTCGTAGCCGACATCGGCCTCGGGCAGGCGCGCCACCATCTCGACCGAGACGCCGGACGGGGCGACCTCCATGGCGAGGCCCGGCATGGCGAGTTCCAGGAACCAAGCCGCGAAGGCGGGGTCGCAGGCGAGGTTCTCGGCCAGGACCTGCTCGATCGTGTGTTCCGCCGAGAAGGCCGCATCGGCGGGCGTCCTGTGCAAGGCGGGTCTCCGCGACATGGGTTCCAACCGCGGGAGGCTATGGGCCGCGCGGTTAAGCGCGGCTTGACGGGTCGCGGTCAGTCGAGCCGCAGGTCGCGGCGCAGGCGCATCGAGCGGTCCTGGTGCCAGGTCGGCGCCGCGAACTCGGCCCAGTAGCGGGCCGCGGCGCGGCGGCTCTCGTACCAGCGGGCAAGGTCGCGCAGGATCAGCACGCAGTCGCGGGCGGCGTCGAACTGGGTGTCGATGGGCCGGGTCGGGTCGAGCCGCGGCGCGCAGGCCACCACCAGCGCATCGGGCGCCTCGGGGTCCGCGGCGCCGGCGGCGGCCGACAGCAGGAAATCGGTCTCGCGCAGCGCCGGCTCCATGACGCTCGCCAGACCCTCGATCTCGCGCCCCCAGCCGCTGAGGCGGATGGCGGCCGCCCCGCGGCGCAGGTGCTGCGAGAGCCGCGCCTCGGGCATGAAGGACCAGCGCGGCAGCGTCTCGCGCGGGAATTCGAGCAGGTCGAGCACCGGCGGCGCGCGGTCCGGCGGCGGCAGCGCGGGCGCGAATTCCTCGACCAGCGCGAGGTACTCGATGCGGAAGCGTTCGGCGTCGCCGTCCTCGGCGCGGCGCAGCACGGCGCGCGCCACGCCCTCGGCCGCCGCCACGACGCCTGCGGCCTGGGCGATGCGCAGCGCCAGTTCGCCCTGCGTCGCGGCGGCGCGCGCCTCGATGGCGGCGCCGACCCGCGTCAGCGCGACGGCGCAGTCGAAGCGGTCGGCCGCCGGCCCGCCGCCCAGCAGCAGGGTGAAGGCGAGGTCCGCGCGCCGCGCCTCGACCATCTCCGCCCCCGCATGGTCGGCAGCCGAGACGGCGCGGGCCGGCGGGCACAGGCGCAGGCACAGCACCAGGCCCACGCGCAGCGGCCCGCACTGGTACAGAAGCAGCCGGTCCACCGGGTCGGCATCGACCGCCGTCGCCTTGAGCAGCCGCGCGCCGCCCGAGAGGTCCAGCCCGACCTCGACCTGCGCCAGCACCTCGGCCAGCAGCCATTCGGCGAAGGACGGCGCGC
>DAIPIU010000050.1:0-3654 GCA_036770645.1 Rubrimonas sp.
GGCCAGATGATGGTGCTGAACCCCGACGAGCTGCACGACGGCCGGGCGCTCGACGCCCATTACCGATACCGCGCGTTCTACCCATCCATCGAGATCATGCAGGCGACGGCGGCCGACATGACCGGCGACCCCGGCGCCGCGGTGGCCGAACCCGTCTTCGACGGGCTGGCCTTCGACGACCCGGCACTCGCGACGCAAATGCTGCGCCTGCACCGTCTTCTCGAGGCCGGGGCCGATGCGCTCGCCCTCGATGAGGCACTCGCGGCCACCTTCGCGCAGCTGATTGCGCGCCACGCTGCCACCGACCTCCGCCCGCCCCAGGCGGGGCGTGAAGACCGCCGCATGGCGCGCGTGATCGAGGCCATCGACGCCGAGCCGGGGGCGCCCTGGCGGCTCGACGACCTCGCCGCGCTCGCGGGCCTCAGCCGGTATCACTTCATCAGGGTGTTCCGCCGCGCCACGGGCCAGTCGCCCCACGCCTATGTCACCACGCGGCGGCTCGGCCTCGCCCGGCGGCTTCTCGGCAGCGGCGACCGGCCGGCCGAGGCTGCCATCGCGTGCGGCTTCGCGGACCAGGCCCACCTGACGCGGCTGTTCCGGCAGGCGTTCGGGGTGGCGCCGGGCCGTTACGCCCGGGCGGTGCGTCCGTGACCGCCGGGACGTGGCTCGCGCTGGCCGTGTTCGCCACGGTCGCATGCATCACGCCGGGGCCGGGCAACACGCTGATGATGAGTTCGGGCTTGCGGCGCGGAATCCTGGGCTCCCTGCCGCTGCTTGCCGGCCTCAACCTCGGCTTCGCGGCGCTGCTGGCCGCCGTGGGCGCGGGGCTCGGCGCGGCGATCCTCGCCGTGCCGGGCGCGGGGATGGCGCTGCGGCTCTTCGGGGACGGCTACATCCTGTGGCTCGCGTGGAAGCTGACCAGCGCGGGGCCGTCGCGGGACGGTCCGGACCGCGCCCTGCCCGGTCTTGCCGGCGGCCTGCTGCTGCAATGGGCCAACGGCAAGGCGTGGCTGATGGCCGTCGGCGCGGTCGCCGCCCATGTGCGCCCCGGGGCGGTCATGGAAAGCCTCGCCATCGTCGCCGCAACCTTCTTCGTGATCGGCGTTGGGGCGAACCTGGTCTGGACGGCAGGCGGGGCGATGCTGCGAACCCTGCCGACGACCGAGGCGGCGGCACGCCGCACGAACGCGCTGCTCGGCCCGCTGCTCGCCCTCTCCGCCCTGCCGATCCTGCTGTCCTGAACGGCGGGCGGCCGCCGGCGCCGCACGACTGCGCAGGATCGTTCAAGCCGGCTCGCCACGCGCGCGCGATGCTGTCGCTTCGAGACCAGAGGATCCTCCATGCGCGAAGGCCAACCCATCGCCCCGGTCGCGGGCGCGTCCGCCGTCATTGTCGATTTCCCGACCGTCCGTTCGCCCGCGGGCGCCGCGCCTGCGACGCGGGCGCGAGGGATCCGCGCGCTGCTCGGGCTGTGGCGGCGGCGCTGGCGCGAGCGGCGCGAGATGCGCGACCTCGCCATCTTCGAACCGGATTCGGTGCTGGCCGACATCGGCATCGACCGGAGGGAGGCCTGGCGGCGGGCCCGGACCCCGTTCTGGCGGCCATGAGGGACCTCGGCGACGCGCCCCCCGCCGAGGCGCCACGGACGGGTGCGGGGCCCTGGCGGCGCCTCATGCAGTGGCTCTTCCGCGTGCCCGGACGCCCCGGCCATGCGCGGCGGCTGTCCGACCAACTCCTGCGCGACATCGGCCTCACCCGCGCGCAGGCCCACGCCCTTTTCGGTCGTCACCGCGACCCGCGGCTCTGAGGTCGCGCCCGCGGCCGAGGCGGTCGGCCGCAGCACCCGGAAGCGGCCTCCCGGCCCCATCTCGGGCCCCGGCAGGGCGAACACCTCGCAGGCCACGCCGAACCCGAAGGCCCAAGGGCCAACATGGGCAAGAACGCACAGGAGGGGGCCGGCGCGGCGCCGGGGCGACGCGATCGGCATGAGCCCGACGCCGGACGGCATCTCGGCCGCGTCCGGGACCCGCGGCCCCGCGGCGTTTCCCGCGCATCGCGAACCCGGACCGGGGTCCCCCATGCGAGGTCCCGTCACCGAAACGCCCGCCGCCCCATCGGCCCATCGGTCCCATCGGTCGTGCCCCGGATGGATGGACGAGGGCTTCGCGCTCGCCATGGGCCGGCGGGCCTGCGGTGAACCCGGCCGCGCCCGTCGCGCTCGGCGCAATATCGCTCAAGAGACCGAAGCGGCCGCACGCCATCATCGGACCCGATCCCAAGGAGGTCGTCCGATGCCAGATGCGTCACTTGCCGCCTTCGCGCCGCCGTTTCCAGCGGGGCGCGAGCCTCATGATCCCGCCGCGCCGAGAGGGCGCAACACCGGGGGACGCCTCGGCGCTGAATGGCGCCTGCCGCCGTGGCTGTGGATTGCGCGGCTCGAGGAGCGGCGTCAGCTGGCGCGGCTTGCGCTGGACTACCCTTGCTACCTGCTGCGCGACGTCGGGCTTCGACGCGAGGATCTGATGCGCGAGGCCGCCAAGCCCTTCTGGCGGCCATGACCGGGCGCGCCGGGCATGGCGCGCGATCCGGCCGGTCAGAACTCGACTTTCCTCGCGGCCGTCCCGGCATCGCCGGTGTTCGGCGTGCCCGCCTTCTCGATGAGCAGGAGATGGGTTTCGACCTCGGCGCGGGGCCGGTGGCGAACGCCCGCGGGCACGACGAGCAGCTCTCCGGGCCCGAGCGCCACCGTGCCGTCGGGCAGGTCGACCAGAAGGCGGCCCGACAGGACAAGGAGGAAGTCGTCCGCATCCGCGTGGGCGTGCCAGACGAAGTCGCCCGACACCTTCACCGCCATGACCTCGTGCCCGTTGAACCGCGCGACGATGCCCGGCGTCCAGTGCGCCGGCAGATCGGCGATCCTCGCCCCGAGGTTCACCGGCGCGGGGGCGCCGCCTCCGGTCACGAGCCTTCTCCCGGGTGCACGGGCACCGAGGGCACACAGACATAGCCCTCGGGATCGACGATGTGGGCCTCGCGCAGGCCATGGGGCCTGTCGAGCGGCGGCGACAGCACCGTGCCGCCCGCCCGCCCTGCCTGCCGCGCCGCCTCGTCGGGATCCGTGCCGTAGAGCCGCAACTCGACGCCCGCACCCCGCACCGCCCCGCCCGAGACGGCGCGCCCGAGCGGGTGGTCGCGATAGGTGCGGTCGCCGTGGAGCATCCACACGGCGCCGCAGGCCGACAGGATCGCGAAGTCGGCCTCGCGCCAGACGATGCGCGCCCCGAGCACCGTCACCTGGAACGTCGCGGCGGCCGCGACATCGGCGACCAGGAGGTTGACCCCGAGGCCGGGGCCAAGGCTCCGCCCGAAGGCGGCCGGATCGGGGCGGGCAGCGTTCTCGGCCATCGGGGCGCCATGGGACGGATGCGGGCCGGACCGGCAGAGCATGGCGGCGGATCGCTGTCTTGAACAACATTGCGCTCCCCTTTCCGCCCGCGCCCATGCCTTCTGCGGGACGGGAGCGTTCAGGATCCGCAGGTCCGCACCGAGCCGGCCTCGTCCGATGCCGGGCCGGCATCCATCGGCCGGCGGAGGGCATCGACCCGCATGCGCCGCGGGCTGCGGAGATGATCGAGATGATCGAGATGATCGAGA
>DAIPIU010000050.1:3754-18497 GCA_036770645.1 Rubrimonas sp.
GATGGCACGGTTGCATGGTCTCGCCTTTGGCTTTCCGGGGGTTCCGATGTCCACCACACTAGCCACCGGCCCAGCCGCCATCGCCGCCGGATCGGCGGCTACACTCCCGACCGCCCGTCCGGGATCGCCGCCATGGCGGCGCTGAACGCCGACGACCTCGCCCTGTTCCTGCGCGTCGCGGCGCTCGGCAGCTTCGCGGCGGCGGCCGAGGGCACGGCGATGACCGCGTCGGGCGTCTCGAAGGCGATCTCGCGGATGGAGGACCGGCTGGGCGTGATTCTGCTGCAGCGCAGCACACGGCGGCTGGCCGTCACGCCCGAGGGCGAGACGCTGCTTGCCGGGGGCCCGGCGGTGCTCGACGCGCTGGAACGGCTGGAGGCGGAGACGACCGCCGCGCGCGGCCGTCCGCGCGGGCTGGTCCGCGTCTCCGCCGGCTCGGCGCTGGCGCAGTACCGCATCATACCCGGCCTCGCGGCCTTCCGGACGCGGTTTCCGGAGATCGACCTCGACCTGCAGGTGACCGACCGCAGGATCGACCTGCTGGCCGAGCGCATCGACGTCGCGATCAGGACCGGGCCGCTGCTCGACAGCAGCCTCGTTGCCCGCAAGCTGCGCTCGGCGCGCCGACTGATCGTGGCCAGCCCCCCTTATCTGGCCCGACGCGGCACGCCCGCCGCGCCGTCGGACCTCGCGCGCCACGACTGCCTGACGCTGTCGGGACATGACGGGCTCGCCCGCTGGCCGTTCCGCGATGGCCCGCGCATCGACACCGTCACTGTACGCGGCGCGATGACCGCCGACAGCGCCGAGGCGCTGCGCGCCATGGCCATCGCGGGCCTCGGCCTCGTGCGGCTCGCCGACTTCCTTCTGCGGGACGCGGTGGAGGACGGACGGCTGGTGGCGCTGCTGACGGACTGCCACGCCGAGGAACCGCTGCCCGTGGCCGCGCTCACGCCGCCCGGGCGATCGCGCCTGCCCCGCGTCCGCGCCTTTCTCGACTTCGCCGTCGAGATGATGGGCCCTTGAGCCGCGACGACGCAGAGGAGACCACGGCCATGACCGACACCCCTCGCCTGCAAACCGACCGCCTGACAATGCGCCCGATCACGCCCGACGACCTGCCCGCGTTCTGCAGGTTCATGGCGTCCGACCGCGCCCGCTTCGTCGGCGGCCCCTGCGAAGGCCATGACGCCTGGCGCCGCTTCGCGGTGCATCTGGGGCACTGGCGGATCAGGGGCTACGGGATGTGGACAGTCAAACGGCGCGATGATGGCATGGCGGTCGGCCAGGTGGGCCTGTGGAATCCGGACGGCTGGGTGGCGCCGGAAGTGGGCTGGTGGATCTTCGAAGGGGCGTTCGAAGGACGGGGCTATGCGCGCGAAGCGGCGGTCGCGGCGCGCGCCCATGCCTTCGACACCCTGCACTGGCCCACGGTGTTCAGCGTCATCGATCCGGGCAATGCGCGCTCCATCGCGCTGGCCCGGCGCCTCGGGGCCGCAGAGGACAGGCACGCCAAGACCCCCGATGGAACGCCCGTGATCGTCTTCCGCCACCCCGAACCCGACGACGGGCAGAAACCGGTCTTCCGCACGGGGGCCCCGTCATGATCGTCTACACGATGGTCGGCGCCGCCGACCTGACGCGCGCCATCCGCTTCTACGATCCGGTCTTCGCAGAGCTCGGCCTCGAGCCATGCTGGCGCGACGCGCAATCGACCTGCCGGGGCCTGAAGGCCGACCCGCGCGTTCCCCGCTTCCTCGTCGGCTGTCCCTTCAATGGCGCCGAGGCGAGCGTCGGCAACGGCGCCATGACGGCGTTCCGGGCCGACACGGCCGACCGCGTCGCGCGCTGCCATGCGCTGGCCCTTGCGGGCGGCGGCGCCTGCGAAGGGCCGCCGGGTCCACGGCCGCAGTACGGCGACACGTTCTTCGGCGCCTGTGTCCGGGACCCCGGCGGCAACAAGCTCGCCTTCGTCCGCTTCTAGCCCGGCGGCGATGGGGCGGGGATGCTGGCCACGACACGCCCAACGGCATCGGCGACAGCCATCGTGGCGGTGTCCAGCACGAGCCTCGGCGCGTCCCAGGCCTCGAAGCCCCGGCTCATGACGGCGCGCCAGTCGGGTAGCGCCTGCCCTCGCAGATCGGGGCGCCTCGTCTCGACCCGGCGGCGATGCTCGGCGGGGTCGGAGCAGATCACCTCGACGTTCATCAGAACCGCCGCCGCATCGCGCGCCACGCCGGCCCATGCGGCGCGCGTCGGCGCGGCGTCGTTCACGCAGTCGGCGACGACCGACAGACCCGTGCCCAGATTGTCGGCGGCCACCGCGTAGGCGGCCTCATAACCTGCGTCCTCGGCGGGCCTGATCCCGAGGGTCGAGCGGGCAAGCGCCGTCTCGATGCTGTCGACGCGCAGCAGGACGGCCCCGAGCCGGGCGGCGACAGCGCGCGCGACGGTGGTCTTGCCCGTGCCGGGCAAACCCGACATGGCGATCAGGACGGGCCGGGCGGTCATCTTGGAACCTCCATACGCCATCGCCGGGGCGGAAAGGGCCCCCGGGGCAAGGATCGGGGCGGCGACCGCACGATCCGGGCCGCGCTGCCCGCCAGTCGACGCGACAACGAGCGCGTTGCAGCGGGATGGGAACTCCGATGACCGAGCGTGCCGCGGCCCCTGTCCTGTTCCTGCTGCCTCTCGCCTGGAGCCCCGGCCCGGGGAACATGTCCTTCGCGGCGCTGGGGGCGCGGTTCGGCTTCCGGGCGACACTGCCGGCATCGATCGGCTATCATGTCGCGACCCTGGCCGTCACTTCCATCGTCGGTCTCGGCTTCTCGGTTGCGACGGCGCGGCTCGGCGGCGCGCTCGAACTCATCCGACTTGCCGGAGCGGCCTGTGTCCTGTGGCTCGCGACGCGGCTTTGGCAGGCCGGTTCCCTCGGGTCGTGCGAGGAAGCACCGCCGGCGGGTTTCGCGGATGGCGCCGTCCTGCCGCTTCCCAACCCCACGGCCCATGCGATCATCCTGCTGATGTTCGCGCAGTTTCTGCCGCCAGAGGCGCCCGTATCGGCGGCCGCCGCCATAAGCGTTCCGTTCACGCACAACAACCTGATCGCCTTCACGGCATGGAGCGCGGCGGGCCACGCTCTGATGCGCCTGTTCGCCGGCGGGCGGTCGGCGCGCGGCATGAACCGGCTGTTCGCCTTCAGTCTCGCCGGGGTGGCGATCCGGATGGCGGTGCGGTGGCGCCCGGCGACGACGATCCTCACAGCCGACGCGCCCGCGTCATGAGGAGCCCGGCCACGACGATCGCCGCCATGCCGGCCAGCGCCGCCGCCCCAGGCCGCTCGCCGAAGGCGAGCCAGCCACAGAGAACCGCGAGCGGCGGCATGACGAACATCGCCAGCGACGCGTTCACGGCGCCCGCGGCGGCCACCAGCCGCTGGTTGAGCCAGGCGGGCAGCGCGATCGCGACGGTGGCGAGCGCCACAAGGGCGAACCACTGACCGGGCGGGAGCGCCGGCGGGAGGTCGGGCGCGGCGAGGACGGCCATGGGGGCCAGCGCCACGGCGGAGACGGCAAGCATCGCGGCCGTCAGGCGGAGGGGCTGCACCGACCCCAGACGGCGGAGCGCGACGACGCCGAGCGCATAGCTCAGAGACGCCAGAAGCGCGGCCAGCTCCCCGGCCGCGTCGCGTCCGACCCCGTCGACGAGCACATCGACGCCGATCACGAGCACGACGCCGACGAGGCCGACACCCAGCCCGGTCAGTCCGACGGCCCCCAGCCGCTCTCCGCGCTTGAGGAGCCATGCGAAAGCGGCGGTGAACAGGGGCGTTGCACCGTAGAGAATGCCGCCGAGACCGCTTGCGATGCGCTGGAGGCCCCATGCCATCGCGACGAACGGGATCGCCACGAGCAGGAAACCCAGCAGCGCGGCATCGCCGAGGCGGACCCGCGCGGCGCGGGCGCGCGGGTCGGCCATCACCATCAGCCACATCAGCGGCGCCGCGATCGCCGCGCGAAGGAACGACAGCATCAGGGGATCGAGCGCCGTCACGAGCGCCTTGCCGAGGGCGGGCGAGGCGGCGAAGCCAGCCGCTGTCGCGAGCAGAAGCGCGAAGGCCGGGCGGTCGAGGCCGGCCCCGGCGCTCATCCCGGCCCGAGCATCGCGAACGCCGCGGCGAGGATGGCCTCGGGCGCGTCCTCCTGCACGAGATGGCCCGCATCGGGAACCACGGTCAGGGGCGCGCCCATCCGCGCCGCCAGCCGCTCCCCCTGAGCGAGCGGGATCCACGCGTCCCTCGCGCCCCAGAGCAGGGCGCGCGGACAGTCGATCTCGCCGAGGCGCGGCTCGATCATGTCGGTATGCCGCCGGTCCATCCGGGCGATCTGGGCGTAGAAGGCGGGTTGTCCGATCTCGCCCAGCCACGGGGCCCGGTGGATGGCGAGGTCCGCCTCGCGCAGCGGCCGATGCGCGGCGCCCTGCAGGTAGCCATCCAGCAGCGCTTGATGCGCGCTGCCCGGCAGTCCGGCGAAGGCGGCCTCATGGTCGCGGACATGGGCGACGAAGGGCGAACCCCATGGCGCGAGCGCGACGGGGTCCGCAAGGGTCAGCGTGCGATAGCGCAGCCCCTGCAGCAGCCAGCCGCGCAGCGCGGTGGCCCCGCCGAAGTCGTGGGCGAGCACATCGGGGCGATCGAGCCCCCAATGCTCGATCAGCGCCGCCAGCAGCCGGTCCTGCGCGCCGAGCGAGACGTCGAGCCCCGGCCCCTTGTCCGACAGGCCATAGCCCAGAAGGTCGAACAGGAAGACGCGTCGCACGCGCGCCAGATGCGGCGCGATGCGCCGCCACACCTGCGCCGAGAAGGGCGTACCATGGATCAGGACCATCGGCGGCCCCTCGCCGAAACCGGTCCAGGCGACGGCCGCGCCGTCGAAATCGAAACGTCGGTCGAGGTCGATCAGCATGCGCGCGCCCACTCGGATCGGATCGACCGATCCATGGCACGGGCGCCCGCGGAGGACTTGAACGATCCTGCGGTTCTGCCGTGGCCCGCGCCGGCGCTGTCGGCCCGTGGTTCGGCACCCGAACGCGGGCGTTGTCGCCGAGAGCATCCCCTGCCCCCGAGCCGGCAGGCCGATATCCGCCGCAGGCCGGCCGAGGGCGGCCTCGACGGTCGCGGCGGCGTCCTCATGCACAGCCTCGATGACGATGAGCGCGGTCCGCGTCGCCATGCCGATGGCCGATGCGGCCGACTGCCGGTTGCGCCAGCGCCGGGCATGCGCGACGCCCGCCGCGCCGGCATGCCCGGGCGGGAACCCGCGCACCGTCGGCGCCAGCGCGCAGACGGCCCCGGCCCGGGAGGCTCGCCGGGCGCCACGCCGGCATCCGCCGCCGAGGCCTGAAGCGGGCCCGCGATCATCGGCGTGGTGCGGCAGACGCTGCCTGCCCCGGTCTGCCCGATCGGCGGCGGCCGGCCGCGCGGCGCGAGGCGCGGCCAGCGCATGCGCAGCGCGGCCGCGATCGCCGGAAGGCGCGGCAGGGGGGGGCGACGCGCTGGGCGGCGGCCGAGACGGGCGGCGGCGCCCCGGCGACCGGCACGCCCGCCATGACGGGCGAACCGACCGACGCCGCGGCGAGGGCTGGGCAGGTCCGGGCGGCAGGGCGCGGCATGGGCTGGGCCGGGGTGTCGGCATCCTGCCGAAGCTGGACGCGGCGCGCCGCCGGGTCTTGTCCGCCATCGCGGATCAGCGGGCCGCGGCGTAGGCCCCGGGCGGCAGGCCGAAGGTGCGCGTGAACACCCGCGTCATGTGGCTCTGATCGGCGAAGCCGCTCGCCACGGCCGCCTCCGCGAGGCCCAGCCCGCCTTCGATCAGCCGCCGGGCCATCTGCACGCGGCGCTGCACGAGATAGGCGTGGGGCGTCAGCCCGGTGGCCCGGGCCACGGCCCGCACGAGCTGGAACCGGCTGAGGCCGCTGACGGCGGCGAGGTCGGCGAGCGGATGGGGCCCCGCGGGGTCGTCGTCCATCAGCGCGAGCGCCCGGCGCAGGGCGGCGGGCACGCCCCTTGCCGCGGGCGCCGGGCGCACCGCCGCGAGCCGGCGAAGCAGCACCAGCAGCGGGGCCTCCCAAGCGAGGGGCTCGGGCCGCTCGGCCGTGATCGCGCGCAACACGGCATCCGCCAGATGTGCCACGGCAGGCTCGGCCAGCACCGGCGCCTCGAACTCCGGCGCCGTGGCGGTGTCGAGGAGCGCCGCCACGCTGTCCGGATCGAGGTAGAGCATCCGCCACCGCCGCGCTTCGCCGATGGGGGCGCCGTCATGCACCTCGCCGGGGTCGACGGTGATGACAGCGCCCGGCCCGGCATCCACCATCCCCCGCCCGCTGAACGACCGCTGGGCCCCCGCGTCGATGAGCCCGAAGCCGAACTGGTCGTGGGTGTGGCGGGGATAGCGCCGCGCCGACGCGCAGGCGAACGCCACGGCGCCCGGCGCCGCGCAGGGCAGGCGACGGACGGAGGCAGGGGGCTCCGTGGTCATGACAGGCGGTCGAGCTGCGACATGGGGCCGGCGCGTAGCACGCCTCTCGAGCCGGCACCTTGAACGATCTTGCAGCAGACCGGACGCGGGCGGCGAGACTGCGGCGCGATCATCGGCGCTGGACCCGGCCCTGGCCGCGTGCCGCGGCCGCACGTCATTCCGCCAGCGCCGGAACGGCATCGGGGGGCGAGGCCCGCGCCGCCCGGCGCGTCTTCGACGCGCACGAACCCGCTCTCGCCGAGGATCAGCCGAAACCGGTCGCCCTGCGGGCGGAGAACTCCAGCGCGGAAAAATCGCGCACCATCCGCCACCCGACCGGGCGGGGCTCGCACCAGCTGTCCGGCACCCAGCCCGCCCGACCATCCGGCCCCGTGCACCTGGTCCACCCCCTGCAATCGGTCTCCCTCGATCCGTCGGTGACGGGTTGGACGACATCCCCCTCGGCCACGACGATGGGGTCGCCGCAGGGCCTCTCGCAGCCGCAGCGCGCAACGGCATGGGTGTCGTCGGGAAAGATGTAGCGCAAGAGCGCTCCTTGTGGCCTGGTCCGGATCCGGCGACCGCCGCCTTCCGGCGAGCCTGCCGGCCGCGAGGGGCAGCGGCTTGCATCCGATTGCGGCCATCGCGCCGGTCCTCGACCGCACGGATGCGGGCCGCTGGGGCGTTCCAGCCTCCCGAGGGGCTTGCCGCCACCCCCGGGCTTCTATCGCGCGATCCGCAGCGATGCGGCCGGAACGCGGCCGTAGGCGGACCGACCAGAGACACCGCGGCCGCGGGCGACCCTGCCCGCGCGCCGACGCCGGCATCGCGCCGCCAGCCCACCCGACCGGAGACCGGATGATGCCCGGGCCCCTTCACCCCGTGGCGGGCGGCGTCGCCCTCGCCATCATCGCGCTGTTCTGGCGCGCAACGCTCGCCAGCGAACCGTTCGGCGGGCCGGGCGCCGTCCTCGCCGTCAAGACGGCGATCCCCTGGGGCTTTGTGCTGCTGATCACGGCGCTCGCCGCGGCGGGCGGCACGGGGTCGCGGCTCGCCCGCACCCGGCGCGGGCCGCTCATCGAGGCGAGGCGACGCCGGATGCGGCTTGCGGCGCTCAACGGGGTTTTCGTGCTGGTGCCGTCGGCCCTGTTTCTGGCGGCCAGAGCCCGGGCGGGGGTCTTCGACGGCGCTTTTCATGCGGTTCAGGCCATCGAACTGATCGCGGGAGCCGTGAACCTCGCCATTCTGGGGCAAAACCTGCGCGACGGCCTGCGGATTTCGGGCCGGCTTGGCCGATGCCGCACATGACCCTGCCGGAGGACGGCCCGCCCCCTCGCCGAATGCGCGCCGTGCGGCCCGGACCCGCCGGAACCTGCCGGCGCCGCAGCGGGCGGCCGGCGTCCCGAACGGCGCCTGCCGCCCCTCGAACCGCCCGGCAGGGGCGGGGGCGTCGGATCGCCGGCGACTTCGGAGGCTCAGTGCCGGGCAGGCCGCCCCCTGTGGGTCCGGGAAGCCTCCCAGGCCTGTCGCTCCAGCCGAAGCCGCACCGCGGCCGCGGTCGCGTTGCGGCCATGCGAGAACGCGGCCGTCCGGCCCGCGTCCCGGAAGCCGAGCCTGTCCAGCGTGCGGAGCGAGGCCAGATTGTCCCGGAACACGCGGGCTTCGAGCCGGCGCAGGCCGACCCCGCGAAACGCGACGGCCAGAACGGCCATGCCGGCCTCGGTCGCATAGCCGCGGCCCAGCGCCTGCCGCGCGAGCCAGAAACCGAACTCGCCGCGCAGGCCGATCACCCCGATCAGGCGGCCGTCGTCGATCCCGAACACCGGCAGGCCGGGACCCGAGACGCGCCGGATCAGGGCGGCCGCGTCGCGCGGACGGTATGGCGTCCTCGCAAGCCGCAGGAAGCGCGCGACATCGCGGTCATCGGTCAGCCTGGCCAGCCCCGGCGCATCGGCGGGGCGCAGTGCGCTCAACGCCAGCCGCTCGGTTCGAAGCGTCGTCACGCGAGGCATTCGACCTCGATCCGGTCGGGATCCCCGAACGGCGCCGCGCGGCGGTCCGGCGCGCCATGCGCAAAGGGATGGCGGTCGTCGTGGAGCAGGCGGATCCCCTCATCGCCGCAATGCGGCCGGATCCGATCCGCCCTCTCCCGGCTGCCCGACGCGAAGGCGGGATGATCGAGACCGGCCGCGCGACGGCGATGGGGCGGCCCGCATGCCGCGGCGGCGCCTGCACGAAGGTCGGGTAGCCGGGCTCGCCGTCGCGGGCGAGCGCGAAGCGGTCGTCCCGGCGCGCCCGCTCGCCGAAGCCGGCATGGGGCAGCGGCCCGGCAAAGAACCGGCGCGTCACGGTCGGGTTCGAGACGCGGATCTCGGCATGGCGGATCATCGGCCCCTCCCGATGCGCGAGGACCGCGGAAGGCGCAGCCATGCCTCGCCGCCGGTCATCCCTGCGCCAGCGGCGGCTGCGCAAGCGCCATCAGCGCCGCCAGCCCGAGGCCGCCCGCCGACAGGGCCAGCGCCGCGGCAAGGCCGCCCGCGGCATCCGCCAGCGCCCCCGCGAGGACCGGCCCCGCCGTCTGGCCAAGGCTGAATGCGACCGTCATCGCCGCCACGCCGCCCGGCCACGCCGCTCGGTCGAGGTTGCGGCGCACGAACTGCGTGGTGCTCGCGACGACGGCGAAGAAGCAGGCGCCGAACAGCGCCGCCGAAGCGACGATCCAGCCGATGGCGTCTCCGGCGAGGGGCAGCACGGCCCCGACCCCGCACAGGGCCGACAGCACCGAGAAGGCGCGCGCCGGCGCAACCCGCTCCAGCAACCGCGCCCAGAGCCACGGCGCCGCCATCCCGGCCGCGCCGATCAGCACCCAGAACCCCGCCTGCCCCGCCCCCGCGCCCCAGGCGGCCCGCACCCAGGCGAAGACGAAGGTCATGTAGCCGATGTAGCCGAAACCGAACATCGCATAGGCCAGCAGGATCGGCGCCATCGCCGCCAGGGGCGCGCGCCCCGGCGGACCGCCCGCTCCGGCGCGCGGGGCCCCGCGCCCGAGGAGCGACAGCGCGAGCGGCGCCGCCATCGCCACGGACAGTCCGGCGAGCAGCAGCCACGCCTCCGGCCAGCCGCCGCCCAGCGCGAACCAAGTCGGCATCGCCGCGCCCGAGACCGCGATGCCGAAGCCCGGCCCCGCATAGAACAGCCCCAGCAGCATCCCGCCCCGCGCCCCATGCGCCATGGTCGCGGCCAGGACCCCGCCCGCAACGAACGCGAGCGCGCCCCCGGCCCCCGTCAGCAGACGCAGCGCGGAAAGGATGACGAGATCGCCCGTCGCCGCGCAGCCGGCCATGCCGACGATGGAAAGGGCTACGCCCCAGAGCACCGTCGCCGGTCCGCCGAGACGCGCCATCGCCGGGGCCGCCGCCAGCGCGCCGAGCATGTAGCCGGCGGCATTGGCCCCGTTGAGCCAACCCGCCTCCGCCCAGGTCCAGCCCAGCGCCGCCGCCATGGCGGGCAGCACCAGCGCATAGGCGAAGCGTCCCAGTCCGAGCGCGATCCCCGGCGCCATGGCGAGCGCGACCAGCGTGAGGATCGCCCTCCTCGCATCGGCGTCAGGCGGCGTCGCCATCGCGGGTCCCTGCTGTTCGACGCCATCCACCCGGCGCAGAGTCGCCGGCGACGCCATTCGATCATCCTGGGTCCCGCGGCTGCGGGCTTGCACGCGATTGCTCTGCGCGGACGCAATTTCTCGCAAGAAGGAGCAAGGCCTGCGGGGCGACTGTCGACCGAACGTCGATGTTCGGAACAGCAGCGAGGCCATGCCGTGCGCGAAGATCGGGCTGGATCCAACCGAGATGGGACCGCCTCCGGTTTGCACGGGCGCGCGACTGGCGCGGCGACAGGGGTCGGCATGTCCCCGTAGCCCGGCCTGCCGGAAGGTCGGGTGGCTCGGCCCGTCGCCAGCGCCGGCGGCCGCGACGTGGCCCTGCCCAGGGCCCGGCGATGACGGGCGCGCCTTGCGAACGACCGCCCGTCGATGCGTGGCATCGGCGCGTGCTTGCGCTTGAAGGGGACCTGATACCGGGTCACGCCGGGCTGAAGCTGGGTCGAGCCTTCGGACGGCGGGATCCGCCGGCGACGGCGCCGGTTCCCGAAGGCGTGGACCTTTCGGTCGCAGCGCGGTTGCTCCTCGCCGGAGCCGCGCTTGTCGCAGGGCTCGCGCTGCTCCTTCAGGCGCCTTGACGCGGGCGCCTCCCGCTCCGACGCGGCGGCCGGACATCCGGCCCGCGGAGCCGAGCGCGCGGGACGGGCATCATGGCCGGCATGTCCCCTCGGCGGGCCGGCATCTCGGCGCCTCCCGCCCCGGCCATGTCGGGGTGCCGCGCCACGGGTTCGGGATGCACGCTTCGCGCGCTCCCGGCCGGACGCATCCCGCCGCATTCCGCGGCCCGTCGAGGGCCTGCACGCCATGATCGACGGCGACAGGGCGGGGCGTCAGCGTTCGGCCGGGGCATGAGGGCGGCGCGCCTCGGGGACGCAAGATGATGCAAGACCAGAGGCGGGGACCGCGCGATGCGCTCCGACCCGGCCCGGCGGATGCCGGCGGCGCGAACGCGGAGGCGAGCATGCGTCCCCTGCCCGAAGTGATCATCCGTTACATCGACGCCTACAACCGCAAGGACGTCGAGGCGATGCTGGCATGCCTCGCCGAGACCGTCCGCTTCGACAACAGGTCCGGCGGCGCGGTCACCGCGACCGCGACCGGCAGGGCGGCCTTCGCCGCCATGGCGCGCGCCGGCGCCGGGCTCTTCGCCGAGCGCCGGCAGACCGTGCTGCGCGCCATCACCGTCGCGGACATCACGCTCGCCGAGATCGACTATGCGGCCACCGTGGGGGCGGACCCGCCCGAGGGCTGGACCGAGGGCCAGCGCTTCGCCCTCCGCGGCGCGTCGCTCTTTCGCGTGCGGGAGGGGCTGATCGACCGGCTGGTCGACGAAAGCTGAGCGGCAGGCCGCCGGCTCAGCGCCAGATCGCGCGCTCCGACAAACCCAGCGCCGCGAGTTCGGGCGCGCGCGCCGCGACCTCCCGGGGATCGGAGAGGAAGAACGCGTCGAGCTGCGGCGGGGCGGCCGGCGTGCCCGACAGCATGGCGTGGACCTGCCCGCGGTGATGCACCCTGGTGCTGGAACAGGTGCAGCAGCACCCGCCCCGCCACGTCGCGCTCGGGGCCGTGCAACCGCGGCAGCGTGACGGCGGCGTCGAGATCGCCGGGGGCGAGCGTCGCGCAGAAGGCCGTCAGCCGCCGATCCACCGCAGCCTGCTCGACGGCGAGCGCCTCGAAGGGCATGGCCTCGGCCCACGGATCGAACTCGTCGAACCGGCGCGGCGCGCCCTCGAGCGCCGCGACGTAGAACCAGTCCACCGCGAGGATGTGGCGAAGCGACAGCAGGATCGACGGAAAGAACCCCGTTCGCGGCGCTGCGCGCTCGCCGGCCGACAGCGCGGCGCAGGCGATCAGCAGCCGCCGGCTGGTCCATGCATTGTTGCAGGCCATGGCATGCAAGATCGTCTCTCCGGTCATGGATGCCCCATCGCCTGCCGCCTTCGACCGCCATCGCGCAATCCACCGCCGCGCGCGTCGGCCGACGCCGACCATCGGCATCGCGACCGCGGCGACCGCGCCCGAGACGCCATCCGGACAATGCCGGCCGGCAGGCCCGGTGTCGCGCGAAATCCTGCGATCGCGGCGTCGGCGCGGGGGCGGCGGGCAGGGTTGGTCGATGGCTTCACCCGGCCGCGCCGCGCGAAGGGCGCCGAGGTTGCGCCGCGGCCCCGGATCGACGCAGCCCGGTCATCGCCGCTTCGGCCTCCTGTCCCCCCTGCCTCTCCGGCGATGGGCGGAACCGACCCCCGGACGACAGGCGCCCCGTCGCCGCCAGCCATCGCGCCGGCCACGGCATCTCGGCCGCCGTCGCGGCGTCGTCCCGACGCGGCCTGCGGCGACGCCGACGCGGACCTCGCGCGGCTGTGCAAGGCGCTGGCCCATCCGGCGCGCGCCGCCATCCTGCGGCGGCTGTGCGCGGCGTGAACCTGCGCGTTCGGCGACGTCGCGGCGATCACGGGCCTCGCCCCCTCCACCGCGGCCCGGCGCATCGCGCAGCTGAAGACGGCCGGGCTCATCCGCCAGCGGGACGACGGGCGGCGCTGCTGCCACTGCGCCGACCCGGGCGCGACGGCGCTGTTCGCGCGGCCGGCCGCGGCGCTGGCGCGACGCGCCCTCACGCCCCGCGCCGCGCCATCCAGACAAGGGCACCGATCACGAGCGCGGCCCCCGCCGCCTGCGCGGGAGCGACCGTCTCGCCGAGGAAGGCGGCAGCGGCCGAGACGCCGAAAACCGGCGTCAGCGCGAGGAAAAGCCCGGCCTCGGCCGCGGGATAGACCCGCAGACCGACGAGGTAGAGCCAGAAGGCCAGCGCGTACTGCACGAGGCCGCTCGCCATCGCGGCCGCCGCGGCGGCGGGCGGGATGGCCGTCGGGGCCGCTTCGACCCCCGCTGCGCGCGCGACCGCCAGCAGGCCGAGAGCCACGGCAAGCCCCACGCTCTGCTGCAGGGCGGCGAGCGGCAGCGGGTGGATCGTCGCGAGGAACCGGCTGGACGCGAGCACATAGAGCGCCGCCAGCATCACGCCGGCGACGATCATCGCGTCGCCGAGCAGGCTCGCCCCGCCGGCGTCGGCCCCGCTCAGCGTGATCAGCGCGACTCCGGCCATGGTCGCGGCCACCGCCGCCGCCAGCGCCGGCCCGACGGTCCGCCGCCACAGCATCCAGCCGAGCAGCACGATGGCCGCCGGCTCGGCGGCCCCGATCACGGCGGCGTTGGCGGCGCTGGTCAGCATCAGCCCCGGCACGCCGACGCCATAGGCGAGGCCGGGCTCGAGCAGGCCGCTGAGCGCGGCGCGACGTTCGAGCGGGCCGAGGCGCGGGCGCAGCCCGGCCAGCAGCGTCGCCGCCCAGAGCGCGGCGACGCTCGCCGTCAGCTGCAGCGCCAGCGTCAGGAAGGGCGGCAGTTCGGCGAGCACCGCCTTGGTCATGACCGTGGCCGAGCCCCAGCACGCGGCCGACAGGGTCAGCGCGAGCGCGGCACCCCCCCTCGCCCGCGATGCCGCCAGCGCCGTCATGTCCCGCCCCCGAGGCGCCGCGCGCGGCGCTCGACCGGGCAGTCCGCGCCGCAGCCGTCCTCGTCGCAGAGACGGCACAGATGGTCGGCCTGCGCGCGGCCTGTCGTGAGGGCCGCGAGCATCGCATCCAGCGCTGCGGCGAAGGCGGCCCGGTCGGGGGCCGACAGCGCGTCGAGCGCGACGGAGACGGCATCGGCCCGGGCCGCAAGGATGGCCGCGCGGCGCCGGGCGCCCGCATCCGTCAGCACGAGCGCAACCTTGCGGCCGTCCGCGTCCGGCACGCGATCCAGCAGCATTTCGGATCGCAGCGCCTCCACCGTCCGAACCATGACCGAATGCGTCACGCCGGCGATCGCCGCGAGCTGCGCGATGGTGGACCCGGGCGCGATCCCGAGCCCCACCAGCGCCGCGCTGGCGGTCGCGCCGAGGCCCGACGCCTGCCGCGCTGCGGCGAGCTGCGCGTCTGAGAGGGCGAGGCCGAGGGCGGCCAGACGGTTGGAGAGCGAATCAATGTTCATGCAGAATGAATATACTTATGCCCGCGCCATGGAAAGTGGGCGCGATCCGGGCGGCATTCGGTGCCGGGGGTGCGGCGGCGCGCTCGCCGCGCGCTTCGGGGGCCAAGTGGGCGACGGGGCCAGGTCTTCGCGCCCGTCGCGCCCGGCAACCCGACGCGCGGCAGAAAGCGCCCTGTCGTCGGGGACGCCCCGCGCTTGCGCAAGGTCATCGAGAGGGCCTTCCCGGCCTAAGGGCCCGGCGGCGCGTCGCCGCATGCTGCGGCGAACGGCGTCGGCGACGTCCGCGCCGCCGTCGGCACGGCAAGCCTAGTCTCGCATCGGCCATGGCCCGCGGGACCGGGACTCCCGACGGCCCGCACGGCGCCGGATCGGGGCGGCCGACCCGATCCGACCGTTCGCCCGCCTCCCGCCGCCCCTTGGCGCCCGCGGCTGCGGACGATCATGCCGTTGCGCGGCCTTGCGCATCGGTGTAGCACATCTCCGACGCACCCGTAGCTCAGCTGGATAGAGCGCTGCCCTCCGAAGGCAGAGGTCACAG
>DAIPIU010000110.1:0-3075 GCA_036770645.1 Rubrimonas sp.
CGTCGACCTGGTCGACCTTGTTCAGGAACACCACCAGCGCCGGCACGCCGACCTGGCGCGCCAGCAGGATGTGCTCGCGCGTCTGCGGCATCGGGCCGTCGGCGGCGTTCACCACCAGGATCGCGCCGTCCATCTGCGCCGCGCCGGTGATCATGTTCTTCACGTAGTCGGCATGGCCGGGGCAGTCGACATGCGCGTAATGGCGCGCCGGCGTCTGGTATTCGACATGCGCGGTGTTGATGGTGATCCCGCGCGCCCGCTCCTCGGGCGCCGCGTCGATCTGGTCATAGGCGCGGAACTCGCCGAAATACTTGGTGATCGCCGCCGTCAGCGTGGTCTTGCCATGGTCGACGTGGCCGATCGTGCCCACGTTCACGTGCGGCTTGTTTCGCTCGAACTTCGCCTTCGCCATCGTCGGCTCCCCTGCGCAGGCCCCTCTCGCGGGCCATATCCGGAATCCGCGCCCGCATAGCCGGGCGCGCGGGCTTGCGCAACCCGGCCGGCGCGGGCAGAGGCGGCGCGAAGGGACGAAGGAGGGACGGCGTGGCGTTGTTCGCGCGGCGTGAGCGGCCGGGGCTGGCCCGGCGGGCGCGGTGGCTGGTGGCCCCGCCCGGCGGCATGGCGCGCGCCATGCGCTATCTGATGGCGCGGGTGAAGCGACTGCGCGCCAGCCCCCACGCCGTCGCGGCGGGCTTCGCCTCCGGGGCGGCGGCGTCCTGCCTGCCGCTGATCGGGTTCCACTTCCTCGTCAGCTTCGCGCTGGCCTTCGTGGTCCGGGGCAGTTTCGTGGCGGCGGCGTTGGGCACCGCGGTCGGCAATCCGCTCACCTTTCCGCTGCTTTACGCGACGGCCTTCAGGCTTGGGCGCTGGATCCTCGAAGGCGGCGGGACGGCGGTCCCCGCCAAGGACGCCGCGGCTGCGGGAGAGGAACTGGCGCTCGCGGCCGATGCCTTCGACGTGGAGGGCACGCTGGGGCTGTGGCCGATCTGGCGCACGACGTTCATCGGCTCGCTGCCGATCGCGCTGCTGGCCTGGGTCGGGTTCTATTGCGCGATCCGGCCGGCCGTGGCGCGGTTCCAGGCGCGCAGGCGGGCGGTCGCTGGAGCGGGCAGCGGGAATCGAACCCGCACCAAGAGCTTGGAAGGCTCGTGTGATACCGTTTCACCATGCCCGCCTCAGGTCCGGTGATAGGCCGCGCGCCGCCCCGGCGCAAGGCGCGGCGTCAGCGGGCCATCGCGTGGTAGTCCGGGTTCGGCCGCATCCCCACGGCCGAGGCGAGCCGGTTCGACATCGCGAAGAAGGCCGCCGTGGCGGCCGCGTCCCAGATGGCGCGGTCGTCCAGCCCGGCGTCGCGCAGGGCCTCGCGGTCGGATTCGCCGAGCGTGGCGCTGGAGAGCGTGAGCGTTTCGGCGAAGGCGCAGAGCGCGCGCTGGCGGGGCGATAGGGCGGCGGCGCGCCAGTTGACGGCCACCGCGTCGGCGAGCGCCGGGTCGCCCGAAAGCTGGCGCAGGGCCGCGCCATGGGCGATCACGCAATAGAAACAGCGGTTCAGCGCGGACACCACCACCGCGATCATTTCGCGCTCGAGTTTGGACAGCGCGCTGTCGGCCAGCATCACCTCGCCGTAGAAGGCATTGAAGGCGCGCAGTTTTTCCGGCGCGAAGGCGTGGGCGCGCAGCACGTTGGGCACGAGGCCCAATTTCGCCCCGCATTTGTCGAACAGCGCCGCGATGTCGTCGGGCAGCGGGTCGGCCGGCGGCAGATCCAGCGCCGTCGGGGCCTGTTCGGGGGCGTCGGTCACGGGCGCGTCTCCGTCGGATCTTCACGGTATCTATACCCGAACACCTCCGGAATGCACGCCCGTGCATAAATTGCCCGGGCCGGGGCGTTGGCGTCCGAGACCGCCAGCGCCAGCGTCCGCGCCCCGGCGGCGAGCGCGGCCTCCGCCGCCGCGGCGCAGAGCGCGAGGCCGAGGCCCCGGCCGCGGAAGGGCGGCGCGACGAACAGGGCGTGCAGGGTGGCGATGGGGCCGGGGGCCGCGACGAACACCGCGCCGGCCGGGCGGTCGTCCTCGCGGATCAGGATGCAGTCCTTCGGGCCGGGGGTCGCCTCCATCACGGCGCGGCGGGCCGGGCCGATGCCGCCGGC
The DNA here is from genome assembly GCA_036770645.1 of Rubrimonas sp. Lineage (GTDB taxonomy): Bacteria > Pseudomonadota > Alphaproteobacteria > Rhodobacterales > Rhodobacteraceae > Rubrimonas. The sequence continues at coordinate 2,149 of DAIPIU010000110.1, forward strand.
CTCCCACAGCTCGTCGAGGCAGGCGAGCGGGCAGCGCACCGCCACCGCCATGCGCCCGCCGAGGCCGAGCGCGGCGACGCGGTCCGCCGGGGCGGCCAGCACGCGGCAGGGCTCGTCCACCGTCCAGCCGCGCGCGGCCAGCGCCGCGTCGAGCGCGCCGTCCTCGGGGCCGAGCTGGGCGCGCGGGCGCAGGCCCCAGCCGGCCTGGATCGCGGCCGCGGCATCGATGGCGGCTTCGAGCGGCAGGCCGGGGTCGCCCATCGGCCAGATCGACGTCGCCCGCCTGCCCGCGCCCGCGCCGCCGCGCACCAGCCAGCCGCCGAGCCGCCGCGCGCGCGCCGGCCGCCAGCCCGCCTCGAGCGCGGCGATCAGGGCGGCGGGCGGGGGCGGGGTCCAGTCCATGGGCGGGATGGTGGGGCGCCGCGCGGCGCGCCGCAACGGGGTGCGGGCGCGTCGGGCGCGTCAGGCGGGGTCGCGGGGGGCGGCGGCGATCCGGGCGACGATGGCCATGGTGTCGACGCTGACGCGCGCCACGCGGGCCAGCAGGTCCACGACCTTCTCCCTGTGGTCGGCGAAGCGGTAGGTGTTGAAGCGTTCGCGGATGGTCGGATCCTTCGGCGTCTTTTCCTTGTGCTGGTCCAGCACCCAGTCGATGCCGCAGCGGTTGCCGAGGCGGTATTGCCAGCATTCGGGGGGGAAGCCCTCGAGCACCGTCTCGGTGTCGAGCGTCACGGTGCGGGCGGCGGGGTCGGATTTCAGGATGGGCCGGGGGTTCAGCCCGGCGTCGCGGGCCTTCGCGTCGCGCGTGTCGCGGCGGGTCAGGGGCCATGGCGCGACGGTCTCATAGCCGATGTGCAGGTCGAGCAGGGTGCGGCCCCAGGCGGCCCACTGGCCGAAATCGGGGTGGAGGGGGATGCGCGGGAACTC
>DAIPIU010000110.1:3175-4294 GCA_036770645.1 Rubrimonas sp.
GGCGATCACCACATTCCCCGCCCCCGGCGGGAACATCGACGGCAACTGATAGGTCCTGCCGTTGAAATGCGGGTCGAAATACAGCGCGCGCCGGTCGAAGGGGCGATAGACGGCGGGGGTTATGCGTGCGGGGTCGAAGGTCTTGGCGATGCGCGAGGCGGCATAACGGGTGAGTTCGGCATCCCACTTGATCACTCCGCGGTCGGGGTGGTCGGGGTTGCCGCGCGTCGCCTCGTAGGTATCGACCAGCAGCCGCGCCTTGGCTTCCACTTCGGTGGCATCGCGGCCATAGACCCATTCGTCGCGCTGGGATTTCACCCCGTTGGAATACAGCTTGAACAGCGCGTGCGGCTCCAGCCTCGCCGCGACCTTCTCCGCCACCGGCAGCAGGCGCTTCCAGTCGTTGTCGGTCAGGTCCAGCCAGTTGTGGGCCTTGTCGGGCGTCGTCAGAGCTAATCCACGCTCCGAAAGCCGCGTGGCGGAAAGCCATGCCCTCTTTTCCTCACTACCCATGTAGTCAGGAACTGCCTCATAGTGTATCCTGCAGCCGCGGCTTCTCCTTTTCTTAATAAAGAAGCTAATCGCCACACCTACTCTTATAGAATCGTCAAACACGTTACCCGCCTCTCGCCGTCGGCGCTCTTCGCTGGTGCGCGCATTGCCCTTCAAGTCGATAATGTAGATATGCGAGAAATTTTCTTCTGCGCACTTGCGAAAACCATCAAATGATTGGCTATTTGCAAAGCTACTATTTGATACGAACGCAATGACTCCATCATCCTCCAGCCGGTCTGTCGCCCAGCGGAAGAAGCGCACATACATGTCATACAGCGCGATCTTGTTCTGCGCTGTGCCCTGTGAAGCATAGGTGCTGCGGATGCTGTCGTCGATGCGCTTGTAGGGGCGGTTGGGGTTGCGGTTGTTGAAGTTCTCCTGCCACGCATTGTAGGGCGGGTTGCCGATCACCACGCTGATGCTGCGCAGGTTCTGGGCCTTCACGCGCCGCGCGTTCTCCTCGGAGACAGTGCCGAACAGGTCGGGCGTGACGCCCCGCCGCAGCCCCAGCGCCGCCACGTTGTCGAGCGTGTCGACGAAGCACAGGTTGGGGTATTCCGCATA
>DAIPIU010000051.1:0-18300 GCA_036770645.1 Rubrimonas sp.
GAGAAACAGGCCATGCAGGCTTAACTGGCCGTCCACGGAACCGGCAGCAGCTCAGCAGGCCCGGCCGAACCGCGCGGCGCGCCTAGCGCCGACGGTCCTCGCGGTGGGTCACGACGTAACGCACGCTCAGCGCGAATGACCGGTTCCAGTCAAATGCGCCGTCGGGATAGGCGAAGCTTCTCAGGTTCTCGGCATCCCAGATCACCGTCAGTTCGAGTTCCGTCTCCTCCGCGTCCGTCGCCAGCAGGACCGGGGCGTATTCCATGGCCAGCGTCGCGGACAGCGCATCGCCCGGCATCAGCGAGACCACCGGCGGCGCAGGGCGCGGGGGCGGCGTCGAGTCGAAGATCTCAGCCGCATCCGTCCGTGGGTTGCGCACCCGCATCGCGAGATTGCGGCTGATCTCGTGGAAGGGGATCCGCACCGCGACCGGGCCCAGGTTGCGCATCCGGAGCGTGGCGAACACGTCGTCCTCGGCGTAACTGTCGGCCTCCGGATCCAGGGACGACTCGCGCATTCGGTCCGGCGCCACGATCGCGACCTCGATGGCGTCCAGCGCAACCCTGTCTTCCATGTCACCCGTCCTTTCGCGCCCCGCGCCCGCCCTAGACCACCGCGCAGGTGATCCCCGCGCGGCCGGTCTCGGCGCGCAGCATGCGCTGCGCCTCGATCTCGACCATGTTGAAGTGGCGGGGCAACACGGTCGTGTCGCCGTGGATCGACATGATGTTCGCGCCCGGGGACACAGCGGCGTCCGCGCCGATCTCGAGCCGTTCGTTGCTGCCGTCCGCCTTGAGATAGCGAACCGTCGCCGCCACCCGCGTGCGATAGCGGTACTCGTCGGGCAGACCGAAGCAATGGCCCGTCTCGTGGGCCAGGACATAGCCGCCGGCATCCGTCACGTCGCCGTTGAACATGCGGATGGTCCGGCCCGCGACCTCGGATCGCCCGTCGCCGCCCAGCAGCAGCACGTTGTAGTGCGCCGCATCCGCCGTGTCGTCGGGGGTCCATAGCACCTGCGCGGTTATCGGCAGGTCGAACACGCCGCACAGCGGATCGGTGATCCGGAGCGTCCGCTTGCCGTTCCAGTGCGCCGGTATCGCGGCCCTGAACGCGTCCCGCATCGCCGTCGCATCCGCTTCCGTCGGCATCGCCCCGCCGCTCCGCACGCGCCGCGCGAACCGCATCACCACCGTGATGACCGCCCCGGAACCGCCGCGGACCGTGTCGACCTCGAGGCGGAAGCGGACGCGACCCGCGCCGATCTGCGATGACCGGCTGTATTTCCGATCGGATGCGGCGATGTTCTCGGTGCGGGACTTTGGAAGGTAGCTGCAGTTCGCGCATTGACGCAAGATTTCGTCGAATGCCGCGTCGTCGAAGACATTGACCGCATCGTCCGTCATTGGGCGCTCTCGATCCGGGCGGCGCGCTCGAGGCCGGCCTTCAGCCGGCCCGCTGCGGTCGCCTCGCTGTCGGCCCCGGTCACCGAGGCGGCGATCCAGCCATGCAGTGGATCGTCGAAGCAGCCGACGCCGAAGAAGGCCCCGATCATGCCCGCGACCCATGCCGAGCGCGGCTCGACAAGGCCCCTCTCCGCCGCCTGCACCGCCATCGCAGAGGCGAGGCCGGATACGGCATCCCACGTCGATGCGGCGCGCAGTTCGGGCCAGCAGGATGCGAGGCTTTGGTCGAGGTCGCGCGCGGCATCGCCGGTGTCGGGGCAGTGCGCGATCGCGACGCGGGCGAAAGCCGCCCGTCGCGCCGCGCCCAGCGGGCCCTCCACGATCGCGAGATGTTCGTCCAGGGCCGCATTGAGGGCCTGGGCGAAGGGGACGGGATGCGCCGCGGGGTCGAAGGCCGGCAGGAGGTGGACCAGCAGCGGATCGCGGTCGAAATCCACGCCCAGCCGGGCTGCGGCGCGTGCCCAGACCCATGCGGGCGCCCTGAGCGCGACGCCCCGCGCCTGCAGCGCCGCGATCGCCCGGGCAGCAAGCGCCGCGCCCCGGGCCGCATCGCGGTCGGCTGCGCGGGGCGCGTTCGCGCGGACGACGGCGGCAAGACGACCTTCGAACCGCCGTTGCGCCTCGACGCGCAGTGCCTCGAGTTGGGTGGCGTCGACCGAGATCATGGCACCTGCCGCATGAACGCAGGATGCAAAATCCTATCGTGGTTGCCGCATGGCCACAAGCCGATCCCCCGGCTTGCCCCCCCCGGCGAGCGACTTCCGCCTTGCCGGCGCGGTCCTTTCGCGGTGCGCGGGCCTGCCCGCAGGCGGAACCGGCGCGCGGTCCCTCACGCGGTCGCGCGGGCGCGCCCCAGCGCGGCGCGGATTTCGGCCGCCAGCCCTTCGCGTTCGTGGGGCGAGAGGAAGGCCCCCAGCTCGATGGTCCGTCCCGCGCCGCGCAGCGTGAGGTAGCGGCGCATCGCGGGCGTGTCGGCGAGCTCGACCGCCACCCAGTGCGGGTTGGCCGCCCAGCGGCGCACGCGCCCCTGCGGCTCGCACCGCTCGACCGCGATGGCGTCGGGCCAGAGGCGCAGGTCCTCGCGCAGGCGTCCGGCGCGCAGGTTGCTGGCCAGGGCCCACCAGGTCAGGCCCAGCGCCGCGGCGAGGAAGGGCAGCAGGAACAGCGCGACCGGCGTGCCCCAGACCGACAGCAGCGGCAGGGCCAGCCCGGCGGCCATGACGCCGAGACAGCGTCGCAGGCCACGCCCATCGGCGGAGCGATGGGGCCAGAGCGTCACGGCGTACAGCGGCATGTCGGCGCGGGAGAACGGGTCGGCTCCGGGCGGCAGGGCCCCCGGAACGGAAGCGGCCGGGGATCGCCCCCCGGCCGGATCGTCGGGCGCGCTGCCCATGGCAGGCCTCGCCTCAGTGCGCGTGGGCCTTGTCCCACTGGTCCTTCGTCGGCAGCGTCTCGAAGGTGTGCTCGGGCGGCGGGTTGGACAGCGTCCACTCCAGCGTGTCGGCCCCCATGCCCCAGTAGTTCGGATCGGTCACGCGCTGGCCGCGGGTCAGCGTGTAGTACATCACCCCGAGGAAGAACACGAAGGACCCGATCGAGATGAAGGCGCCGATCGAGCTGACATAGTTCCACAGCGCGAATGCCTCGGGATAGTCGATGTAGCGACGGGGCATGCCGGCGCGGCCGAGGAAGTGCTGCGGGAAGAAGGTGATGTTGGCGCCGATGAACATGGTCCAGAAATGCACCTTGCCGGCCCATTCCGGATACTGCCGGCCCGACATCTTGCCGATCCAGTAGTAGATCCCGGCGAAGATGGTGAACACCGCGCCGAGGCTCATCACGTAGTGGAAGTGCGCCACGACGTAGTAGGTGTCGTGGTAGGCGCGGTCGACGCCGGCCTGCGAAAGCACGATGCCGGTGACGCCGCCGACCGTGAACAGGAAGATGAAGCCCAGCGCCCAGAGCATGGGCGTGCGGAAGTCGATGGACCCGCCCCACATGGTGGCGATCCAGCTGAACACCTTCACGCCCGTCGGCACCGCGATGACCATGGTCGCGAGCATGAAGTAGGCCTGCGCGTCGGCCGACATGCCCACCGTGTACATGTGGTGCGCCCAGACGACGAAGCCCAGCACGCCGATGGCGATCATCGCCCAGACCATCCCGAGATAGCCGAACACCGGCTTGTTCGAGAAGGTGGCGATGATGTGGCTGATGATGCCGAAGCCGGGCACGATCAGGATGTAGACCTCGGGGTGCCCGAAGAACCACAGGATGTGCTGGTACAGCACCGGGTCGCCGCCGCCGGCGGGATCGAAGAAGGTGGTGCCGAAGTTGCGGTCGGTCAGCAGCATGGTGATCGCGCCGGCGAGCACGGGCAGCGCCAGCAGGATCAGGAAGGCGGTGACGAAGATCGACCAGGCGAACAGCGGCACCTTGAAAAGCGTCATGCCGGGCGCGCGCATGTTCAGGAAGGTCGTGATGATGTTGATGGCCCCGAGGATCGACGAGGCGCCCGACAGGTGCACCGCGAAGATCGCGAGGTCCATCGCCATGCCGGGGCTGCCGGTCGTCGACAGCGGGGCGTAGAGCACCCAGCCCGCCTGCACGCCCCCGTCCACGAACACCGCCAGCACCGCCAGCGCGCCGCCCGCCACGAACAGCCAGTAGCTGAGGTTGTTCAGGCGCGGGAACGCCATGTCCGGCGCGCCGATCATCAGCGGCATGAAGTAGTTGCCGAAGCCGCCGAACAGCGCCGGGATCACCACGAAGAACATCATGAGGATGCCGTGGCCGGTGATCAGCACGTTCCACAGCGCGCCGTCGGGCTGACCGCTTTCGGTCAGCATGTACTGCACGCCCGGCTCCATGAGTTCGAGCCGCATGTAGCCGGTCATTGCCACCGACACCGCGCCGAACAGGCCCGCGGTGATCAGGTAGAGGATGCCGATGTCCTTGTGGTTCACCGAGCAGAACCAGCGGGTGAAGAACCCGGGCGCCTCGGCGTGCCCGTGATGCGCCGTCGCGTCGGCCGCCATGGGATATCCCCCGATATTACGAATCACGCGCGGGGAATGCCCGCGCGCCACTTCGGAAAGGTTCTAGCCCCGCGATTGATCCCGCTCAATGCGCGGCCCGCGGCGATGCGCGCCGGAGCTTGGGGCGCATCGCCGCACGATGACCGGTCTCAGGCCTCGCGGAACCTGTGGCGGTCGAGCGGCAGGCGGCGGATGCGCTGGCCGGTCAGCTTGAACAGCGCGTTGCAGACCGCCGCCGCGACGGGGGCCGTGCCCGGTTCGCCCACGCCGCCCATCGGCCGGTCGCTCTCGATGATTTCGACCTCGACCTCGGGGGCCTCGTCGGGCCCGAGGATCGGGTAGGCGTCGAAATTGCCCTTGACGATGCGCCCGCCCTCGATCGCCACCTCCTCGTGCAGCGCCGCCGACAGGCCGTGGATCGCCCCGCCCATGATCTGGGCCCGCACGATGGCGGGGTTGACGACCTTCCCGAGGTCGATGGCCGCCCAGATCCGGTGCACCGTGGGCCGTCCGCCCTGCAGCGAGACCTCGGCGACCTCGGCCACGATCGAGCCGAAGCTTTCGTGCAGCGCCACCCCCATGGCGCGGCGCGCGCCGCCGGCCTCGTAGGCGCCCGGCCGATAGTCGGCCATCGCGGCCGCCCGGCCCAGCGCGGCGCGTTCGTGCGGGCGGTCCGCCAGCAGCGCGAGACGGTAGTCCAGCGGGTCGCGCCCGGCGGCGTGGGCCATCTCGTCGACGAACGATTCGTAGGGAAAGGCGTTCAGCGCCGCGCCCACCGACCGCCAGAAGCCCACGCGGATCATCGGGTAATCCGCCTTCACGAAATCGGTCCGGCGGTTCGCGATGGCGTAGGGCTGCGCCACCAGCCCCTCGACCGCGGTGGGGTCGAGCCCGTCCTCCCGCAGCAGCCCCGGCATCATCCGTTCGGCCGGTCCGTCGGTCACGGTGGTGACGTGCAGCGCGACGGGCATGCCGTCGGCCCCGAGGCCGGCGCGCAGGCGGACCGCCGCCATCGGGCGGTAGGGGTCGTTGCGCAGATCCTCCTCGCGCGACCAGACCAGCTTGACCGGCCGCCCCTCGGCCTTGGACAGCGCCACCGCCTGGGTGACGAAGTCTAGGTCGAAGCGCCGCCCGAAGCCGCCGCCGAGGAAGGTGGTGTGCACGCGGATCGCCTCGAGGGGCAGGCCGGTGACGGCGGCCGCGGTCATGGCCACGAAATCCGCCCCCTGGTTCGGCCCCCAGATCTCGCAGCCGTCGGGGCGGACATCGGCGGTGCAGGTCTGCGGCTCCATGGTCGCGTGCGCGAGGAAGGGCTGGAGGTAGTCGGCCTCGATCCGCGTCTCGGCCCCGTCCAGCGCCGCCGGGGCGTCGCCCTCGGCCTCCGCCACGATCTCCGCCTCGTCCAGCCGCCCCGCCAGCGCCTGCGCGAGCGATTCGCTGTCGAGCGAAAGGTTCGGCCCGGCCTCCCAGTCGATCTCCATCGCCTCGAGCGCCGATTTCGCGCGCCACCAGCTGTCGGCTGTGACGGCGACCGACCCGTTCACGGCATGGGCGCGCGGGGAACCCGGCAGCCGCGCGATGCCCGGCGCGTCGAAGCCCGTGGCGCGCCCGCCCAGCGTCGGCGGATGGGCGATGGCGGCGAAGCGCATCCCCTCCACCTGCACGTCGACGCCGAACAGGGCCGTCCCGGTCGCCTTCGCGAGGCTGTCGGTCCGCGGCGCGTCCGTCCCGATCAGCGCGAAGGCGGCGGGGTCCTTCAGCGCCACATCCCCGGGCACGGCCCGCCCGACGGTCAGCGCCGCGAGCGCGCCATAGCCCGCCGTGCGGCCGCTGGCCCCGTGGCGCACCGTTCCGGCCTCGGTCGTCAGTTCGGCTGCGGGCACGCCCCACTCCCCGGCCGCGGCCTCGATCAGCATGGCGCGGGCCGTCGCGCCGACGCGGCGCATGGTGTCGTAGGATCCGCGGACGCTGAGGCTGCCGCCGGTGAAGCGCAGCGGCATGCCGAAGTCGAACACCTTGAAGGCATCGCCATGCGGCGCCTGCTCGACGCGGAAGGCCGAGAGCGGCGCGTCGAGCTCCTCCGCCACGATCTGCGGGATCGCGGTGTAGGTGCCCTGGCCCATCTCGATGAAGGGGTTGAGGAACGTGATGGCGCCGTCCGGGTCGATGCGCAGGAAGGCGGTCACCTCCACCGCCTGGGCGGCCGTGCCGGAGCCGGTGGCGTTCTGCGCCCGCAGCGGAAAGCCGAACAGCGCGCCCCCGGTGGCGGCGGCGGTCACGGTCAGGAAGGCGCGGCGCGTGGTCTGGATGGTCATGGCCCGGCCCCCTCTCACGTCTTCATCAGCGCGGCGGCGCGCTTCACCCCGGCGCGGATGGCCGGGTAGGTCCCGCAGCGGCAGAGGTTGGCGACGCCGGCGCGGATGTCGTCGTCGGTTGGTTCCGGGTTCTCGGCCAGCAGCGCCGCCGCGGCCATGATCTGGCCGGACTGGCAGTAGCCGCATTGCGGCACGTCGAGCTCGACCCAGGCCTGCTGGACCGGGTGCAGCGCCCCGGGCCGGCCGAGCCCCTCGATGGTCACGATCTCGGCGCCCGCCGCATCGGCCAGCGCCACCTGGCAGGACCGCATGGCGACGCCGTCGAGATGCACCGTGCAGGCCCCGCAGGCCGCGATCCCGCAGCCGAACTTGGTGCCGGTCAGCCCAAGCGTGTCGCGCAGCACCCACAGAAGCGGCGTGTCGTCCTCGGCATCCACATTGTGGACCCGGCCGTTCACCCTGATCTCGCGCATCCTGCGCCCTCCCTGCCTGCGTTGCCCGCGGTCACTGGAAGCCATTCTAGCGCGACGCCGCGTTCCGTCCCGCGCAGGCGCGTCAATCCGTCCCCGACACCTCGAGCGCCAGCGCGTGGACCGGGCCGGCGAGCTCGGCCGCCAGCGCGCGATTCACCGCCCGCTGCCGCTCGACGCGGCTCATGCCGTTGAAGGCACCGGCGCGGATCCTGACCCGGAAATGGCTTTCGCCTCCGTCGCGATACCCGCCATGGCCGCGGTGCTGTTCGCTTTCGTCGATCACCTCGAGCGTCTCGGGCGCGAAGGCGGCGGTCAGCTTGGCGCGCATGGCGGCGGCGACGGGGCCATCGGTCGCTGGGGCGTCGGTCATCATGGTCCTTCCGGTCGCTTGGCCCCGGCGGGGCGCGCGCTAAACTCGCCCGGACCGATCGGGGAGACAAGGACCGGATGCGCCCGCGCACGCCCTTCGAGTTCGATGTGAGCGTCAGCGCCGACAAGGCGCGGCGGGCGCGCCGGCGCGGCATGACCGGCGAGACCGCGGCGACCGAGCGGCCCTGCGAACACCCCGGCTGCGACCGCGCCGGGCTCTACCGCGCCCCGCGCGCGCCGGCGGACCTGTCGCGGTTCCGCTGGTTCTGCCTCGACCACATCCGCGCCTACAACGCGTCCTGGGACTATTTCCGCGATCTCGGGCCCGAGGATCTGGATGCCCACATGGATGCGGCGCGGGTGTGGGAGCGGCCGACCTGGCGCTTCGGCGCCCAGCCCAAGGCCCCGATGGGGGCGCAGCCCCATGCCGACGGCCGCGCCTGGGAACGCTTCGGATTCCGCGACCCGCTCGACGTGCTGGGGGGCAATGCGACCCGCAACCCCGGTCGCGCCGAGGGCGCGCCGGCCCCGAAGCGCCGCCTGCCCGGCGATGTCATGCGGGCGCTGGCGGAGCTCGGGGCCGAGGATGTCACCAGCCGCGCCGAGATCCGCCGCCGCTACCGCGCCCTGGTGAAGCGGCTGCACCCCGACATGAACGGCGGCGACCGTTCGGAGGAGGATCGCCTGCGCCGCGTCCTCACCGCCTGGGACAAGGTCAAGACCGCGCGCGGCCTCGACCCCTGAGGCGGCCCCCGATTGCGGCGATGCCGGCCGCGGGCGCGGCCGGTCCGTCTCAGCCGGCGACCGTCATTCGACCTTGACCGTCAGCCGCATGCGGGGGTGGATCGCGCAGCGCACGTCCACCTCTCCGGGCGAGGCGAACACGTGGCTGCCCTTGTCGCCCGGCTGCTGCGCCCCGAGGTCGAAGGCGTGGCCCGGGCTCACGGAATGCACGTTGTGCACGTTGTCGTCGTCGTTGACGAAGGTCACGGCCTCGCCCGCCCTTATGGTGACGGCCTTCTCCGAGAACTTCTTGCCGGCCTGGAAGATCGTCGGCGGATCGGCGAGCGACGGCGCGGCGACCAGCGCGAGGGCGAGCGCGGCGCACAGCCGCTGCCAAAGGACGGTTCGGGTCATGGATCCTCCCCGGGAGAGGGGGCGGCCCAGGGCGGTCCGGGCAGGCGCGCTCATTGCGGCAGCACCGGCAGGGTGACCGGCGGATCCTCGCTGGTCAGCGTGTTCATGAACGCCACCAGCGCGTCGATCTCGGGCTCGCTCAGGCCCAGCGGCCCGATCTTGGGCGAGCGGCTGGGCCGGTCCACGCCGCCCTCGTTGTAGTGCACGACCGAGGCCCGCAGCGTCGGCACCTGGCCCGCGTGCATGTAGGGCATCCGCCGCGCCACGTTGCGCAGCGTCGGCGTCTTGAAGGCGTGCTGCATCAGCGTCATGTCGGGCAGGAACTTGCCGCGGCCGATGTCCTGCGTCTGCAGCCCGATGTCGTGGAAGCCGTCATCGGTGAAGCGCCAGGTGTCGTGGCAGGCGCTGCACTTGGCCTTGCCGGCGAACAGGTCGAAGCCTTCCTTGGCCTGGTCGCTGATCGCCGTCTCGTCGCCGTCGACCCAGCGGTCGAAGGGGGCCGTGCCCGAGACCACCGTCCGCTCGTAGGCAGCCAGCGCCAGCGCGATGCGCTCGGGCGCGATCGTCGCGTCGCCGTCGAAGGCCGCCGCGAACAGGGGGGCGTAGCCCTCGATGCCCTCGAGCCGCTCGATCAGATCCTCGATGGGCATGGCCATCTCGACATCGGCCTGGATCGGCCCCAGCGACTGCTCCTCGAGCGTGTGGGCGCGGCCGTCCCACATCAGGGCCGCGGCCCAGGCGAGGTTGAGGATGGTGGGCGAGCGGCGCGCCAGCGCTTCCTGCCCCGCGCCGCGGCCGACCCCCAGCCCGTCGCCCCAGTCGAAGGACGGGTTGTGGCACGACGCGCAGGACTGCGCGCCGGCCTTGGACAGGCGCGGGTCGAAGAACAGCACCTTGCCCAGCGCGGTCCGCGCCGCGTCCGGCTGGTTGTCGTCGGGATACTCGATGACGTGGTCGCGGACGAATTCGGCCTTCAGGGCCTCCCGCGCCGCGGCGGGGTCGCCTGAGGCGAGGGCCCGCGCGCTGTCGCCCGCGCAGGCCAGGGCGGCCCCCGCGGCCGCGATGATGGCGATGGTGGTTCGGCTGGTCATGCTGGTCGGCCCCCTGGCTGCCGCGTGGTCGACGGTCGTTGTCCGGGGGGCGGAATTACGCGGGCGTAAACGTCTGCGGCCAATTCGCGGCGAAGTCTCGCAACGCGATCGCCTGCGGGCGGCGGCGGTTAGGCGGTTGTTAGGCTGCTGCGGGCACGGCTTGGCGACGCGACGCTTAGCCCCGGTCGGGGCGGGGAGGGGCCGGGCATGCGCATCGCCTTCAGGATCGGGGCCATCGCGGGGGCTGCCATCCTTTGCGCCGGCGCGCTGGCCGTCGTGGCGACCGGCGAGGTGCGCCGGGCCGGCGAGCGCACGGCCGCGATGTATGACGGCCCGCTGATGGCGGTCAGCTTCGCGCGCGCCGCGCAGACGGGCTACCTGTCGGCCATGCGCGGCATCGAGGCGGGCGGGGATTCGGCCGACGGCGCCGCGGCTGCCTTCGACGAGACCATGGAGAACATGATCCTCGACCTCGAGGTGGTGGCCGAGCGCAGCGGGGCCCCCGCCGTGACGGAGGCCGCGACCGCGCTGATTGAGGCGGCCGGGGCCTTCCGCGAGGCCGGCCTCGCCGCGTTCGAAGCGGGCGGGCGCCCCGACCCCGCCGCCGCCGCCCCGATGGGCGACGCGCTGGAGGAGATGGTCGAGCTTCAGACCACCGACGGCTACTTCGCCCGCGAATCGGCCATGGCGCGCAGCGCCGCCGCCGCCGAGCGCATCGCCGCCATCGCCGGGGCCGCGGTCGCCGCGGTCGCGCTGTTCGCCGGCCTGTCGGCCTGGCGGCTGGGCGCGGCGATCGGGCGGCTCAAGCGCGCCATGAAGGCGGTGGCCGGAGGCGCGCGCGACCTGACGGTGTCCGACCTCGCCCGACGCGACGAGATCGGCGACATGGCGCGCGAACTCGAGATCTTCCGGCGCGAGGCGATCCGCCATGCCGAGGCCGACGCCCGCGCCGCCGCGCAGGAACGCGCCGCGGCGCAGGACCAGGCCGCGCGCGCCGCCGAGACGCTGGCGCTGCAGGCCGAACTCGATCGCGTGGCCCATGCCGCGGCGGCGGGCGATTTCGCGCAGAGGATCGACGAGGCGGCGCTCGGGGAGGGGCAGCGCGAACTGGCCGGCACCATGAACGCGCTGATGGCGCAGGTCGATTCGGCCGTCGGCGCGGCCTCCACCGCCATCCGCGCCTATGCGCGCGGCGACCTGACGGCGCGGATCGCGGGCGAGCACCACGGGCTGCTCGGCGCGCTGCAGCGCGATTCCAACGCCATGGGCGGGCGGCTCGAGGATCTGGTCGCCGCGCTCGACGCTTCGAGCGGGGCGCTGCGCCGCGCGGTGGACGGAATCCGCGGCGGGGCGCAGGACCCGTCGGCGCGCGCCGGGGCCGACGCCGCCGCGCTCGAGCAGACGGCGGCCGCCATGGCCGAGATGGCCGACGCCGTCCGCGCCAACGCCGCCAATGCCGCGACCGCCGGCGCGCTGTCCGAACGCGCCGCCGATGTCGCGGCGCAAAGCCGCGCCGCGGCGGCCGAGGCGCTGGCGGCCATGACGCGGGCCGCCGAAGGGGCCGAGCGCATCGCGGCCATCGTCACGCTGGTCGACGGCATCGCGCTGCAGACCAACCTGCTGGCGCTGAACGCATCGGTCGAGGCGGCGCGGGCGGGCGACGCCGGGCGCGGCTTCGCCGTCGTCGCCGCCGAGGTGCGATCGCTGGCCGGCCGCTGCGCGGAGGCGTCGAAGGAGATCCGCGCGCTGGTGGCCGACAGCGCGGCCGGGGTGCGCGACGGGCTCGGCCTCGTGACCGGGGCCGACAATCTGCTGGGCGAGGCGCAGGCCCGCATCGCCGAGACCGCCGCCGCCGTGGGCGGCATCACCGCCGCCACGCGCGAGCAGTCCGAGGGCGTCGACGGCGTGACCCGCGCCCTGTCCGAACTCGACCGCGAGACCCAGCAGAACGCCGCGCTGGCGGCCGCGAGCGCCGAGACCGCCGACCTGCTGCATGCCGAGGCCGAGCGGCTGGCGGCGCTGGTGGCCGATTTCCGCGGCGAGGGCGCGGCCGCGGCGCCCGCGCCGATGCGCCGCGCGGGCTGACCGGGCCGGCGGGCGGCGGGGCTCAGGCGGCGCGCCTGAACCGTGCGGCGAAGAAGCCGTCGATGCCGCCGCGACCGGCCCACAGGTCGGGCCGGGTGCGCAGGTCGCCCTCGGGCGCGAGGAAGGCCGGATCGCCCGCCTCGGCCGCCGACAGCGGCGCGCGCGCCGCGTCCGGCGTGCGGGCGAGGAAGGCCCGGGCCCGCGCCTTGCCCTCCTCGGGCAGCAGCGAGCAGGTGCAGAACACCAGCAGCCCGCCGGGCGCCACCATCGCCCAGGCCGCATCCAGCAGCGCGTCCTGCAGCGCGGTCAGCGCCGGCAGCGCCCGGCCGTCGCGCAGATGCGGCAGGTCGGGGTGGCGGCGGATCGTGCCGGTGGCCGAGCAGGGCGCGTCGAGCAGCACGGCGGGAAAGGGGCTCTCCGGCCGCCATGCCCGCGCGTCGGCGGCCACCAGCGCGGCGTCGAGGCCGGTGCGCGCGAGGTTCTCGCGCAGCCGCCCGAGCCGGGCCTCGGATTGGTCCACCGCCGTGACGGCGGCCCCCGCGGCGGCGAGCTGCAGCGTCTTGCCCCCCGGCGCGGCGCAGAGGTCGAGCGCGCGCAGGCCCGGCCCCGCCCCCAGCAGGCGCGCGGGCAGGGCGGCGGCGGCGTCCTGCGCCCACCACGCCCCCTCCGCGTAACCCGGCGCCGCGGTGATCTGCGGCGCGCGCGCCAGCCGCAGCGAGCCGGTGGGCAGCCGCGCGGCCCCCAGCCGGTCCGCCCAGAGCCCGGCCTCGGCCGGATCGCGCGGCGTCAGGTCGAGCGGCGGCTCCTCCAGATGCACGGCGGCGATAGCCGCCGCGGCTTGGGCCCCCCAGGCGCGGGCCAGCCGGTCGCCCAGCCAGCGCGGCAGGGCGGCGGCGCGCAGGGCGGGGTCGGCGAAGGCCTGCGGTGCCAGCGCCGCGGCCCGGCGCGCCACGGCGTTCACGAGGCCCGCGAGCGGGGCGGCCCGGCGGTCGTCCTTGGCCAGCCGCACCGCGGCGTCGACCGCGGCATGGGCGGGCGTGCCCAGCGCGCCGGTCTCGACCACAGCCAGCCGCAGGGCGTCGCGGGCCACCTGCGCCCGCGCGGCGACGGGACGCTCCATCAGCCCCGCGAGCAGCCTGTCCGCCGGCCCCAGCCAGCGCAGCGCCGCCGCCGCGAGATCGCCCGCCCTTGCGCGCTCGGCCGAGGCCAAGGCGGCGAGGCCCGCATCGGCCCGCGCCTCGTCCAGCGTGCAGCCGCGGTCGAGCACGCCGGCGAGGATGGCCAGCGCCGCGCGGCGGGGGCGCAGCCCGTGGGGGTCCTGCGTCATCGCGGGGACCGGCGCCGGGCAGGGCTGCGGGCTTCGCCGCGAAGGGCCTGCAAGGCGGAAGACGCCTCGCGCGCCACGGGCGGGCGCCGCGGACGCGGCGGGGACGCCGTGGCCGGGCCGGTGCGGCGGCGCCGCGCGGCGGCGCGCGGACCGGCCCGCCCGCTTCTGCCCGGGCCGCTCAGGGCCTCGGTCCGCCGCGGCCCGTCCGCGGCACCCGCGGAACGCCGCCCGTGCGCGCCGCGGCGGGGCGCGCAGGCCCCGCGGCGGCGGCGCGGAAGGCCGGATCGGCCGCCAGCGCGCGCAGCGCGGCGATGCGGTTCTCGGTGGCGGGGTGGGTCGAGAACAGCCCGTCGAAGCGCCGCCCCGCCAGCGGGTTGACGATGAACATGTGCGCCGAGGCCGGGTGGCGCTCGGCGCTCTCCATCTCGGTCGCCGCCGCGCGGCCCGAGATCCTCGCCAGCGCCGAGGCGAGCCACAGCGGCTGGCCGCAGATCTCGGCCCCCAGCCGGTCGGCGGAATACTCGCGCGTCCGGCTGATCAGCATCTGGATCAGCAGCGCCGCCATCGGGGCCACGATCACCGCCACCAGCAGCCCCACGACGCCCAGCGGGTTGCTGCGCTCGTCGCGCCCGCCGCCGAACATCATCGAGAACTGCGCGATGTTGGCAAGCATCGAGATCGCGCCGGCCACCGTGGCCGCGATGGTCATGATCAGCGTGTCGCGGTTGCGGATATGCGCCAGCTCGTGCGCGACCACGCCCGCCAGTTCCTCGCGCGACAGCGTGCGCATGATCCCTGTGGTCACCGCGACCGCGGCGTTCTCCGGGTCGCGGCCGGTGGCGAAGGCGTTGGGCTGGGGGTTGTCGATCACGTAAAGCGCGGGCATCGGCAGATCGGCGTTGCGCGCCAGACCCTCGACCATCGCATGCAGGTCGGGGGCGGACATGCGCGTGACCGGCTGCGCGTTGTGCATGCGCAGTGCCAGCCGGTCGGAATTCCAGAAGGCGTAGGCGTTGGTCGCGATGGCGACCAGCAGGGCGATGAACGCCCCCGCGCCGCCGCCGATCAGCCAGCCCACGCCCATGAACAGGGCCGTGAGCGACGCCAGAAGCATCATGGTCTTGACGCCGTTCATCCCGAGGCCTCCGCTTGCGTCCGCCGGCGCGCGGGTTACCTGATGCGCCGGATCTCTTCGGGTGGGAAGATATGAACGACGACGCCGGACACAAAGATCGTCTCGCCGCCACGGCCGCGCGCGCGCTGGCCGAGGCCGGGGCGCGCCGGCGGGCCGCCGCCGACGCCGCGCCGCCGCCCGAACTCGGCGGTCGCGACGGGCCGGAGCCCACGCGCTTCGGCGACTGGGAGAAGGACGGGATCATCTCGGATTTCTGAGGCGCGCGGCAGGCCGGTCGCGCCTCGACCAAGCGGCGAACCGCCTGTCGCCCCGTTGCGGCGCGGCGCGGGCGGGCCGGGCGGCCCGGACCAGTCAGGCGAAGTGGCAGGCCACCTGCCGCCCGTCGTCGAGCGCGCGCAGGGCCGGCGTCTCGTCCGCGCAGCGCGGCTTCGCCATGGGGCAGCGGGTGCGGAAGCGGCAGCCCGAGGGCGGGTTCGCCGGGCTGGGCACGTCGCCGGTCAGGATGATGCGCTCGCGCGTCGCCTCGATCTCCGGGTCGGGGATCGGCGCGGCCGACAGCAGGGCGCGGGTGTAGGGGTGCGCGGGCGCGGCGTAGATCGCCTCGCGCGGGCCGATCTCGGCGATCCGGCCCAGATACATCACCGCGACGCGGGTCGCGATGTGGCGCACCATGCTCAGGTCGTGGCTGATGAACAGGTAGGTCAGCCCCATCCGCTGCTGGAGTTCCTCGAGCAGGTTCACCACCTGCGCCTGGATCGAGACGTCCAGCGCCGCGATGGGTTCGTCGCAGACGATGAAGGCGGGCTCGAGCGCCAGCGCGCGGGCGATGCCGATGCGCTGGCGCTGGCCGCCCGAGAATTCGTGCGGATAGCGGTCGGCGAAGGCCGGGTTCATGCCGACCGCGTCGAGCAACGCCTCCACCCGTTCGCGCCGCGCCCGCGCGTCGCCGCGCCCATGCTCGACCAGCGGCTCGGCGATGATCGAGCCCACGGTCATGCGCGGGTTCAGCGAGGCCTGCGGGTCCTGGAAGATCATCTGCATCCGCGGGCGCAGGGCGCGCAGCGCGTCGCCGGACAGGGCCGCCACGTCGCGCCCCTCGAACAGCACCCGTCCCCCGGTCAGGGGCGTCAGCCGCAGAATCGCCCGGCCCGTCGTCGACTTGCCGCAGCCCGATTCGCCCACGAGGCCCAGCGTCTCGCCGCGCTTCAGGGCGAAGCTGACGCCGTCGACCGCGCTCACCACCCCCACTTGCCGCCGGAACAGGCCGCGCGTGATGGGAAAATGCACCGTCAGCCCCTCGACCCGCAGCAGCAGGTCAGCGCCCGGCGTCGCGGCGTCGAAGGCCATCAGGCAACCCCCGCGGCGTTCCAGCAGGCCGCCGCGTGACCGCCGCCGATGTCGACCAGCGGCGGGTCGGCGTCGTGGCAGCGGGCGTGGACGTCGGCGCAGCGCGGGGCGAAGGGGCAGGCGCGCGGCGGCGCGGTCAGCACCGGGGGCTGGCCGCCGATGGCGTAGAGCCTGCCCTCGCGCCGCCCGTCCAGCCGCGGCATGGTGCGCAGCAGGGCGCGCGTGTAGGGGTGCGTGGGGCGGGCGAACAGGTCGCGCACCGGGGCGTGCTCGACGATCCGGCCCGCATACATCACCATCACGCGGTCCGCGATGCCCGCCACCACGCCCAGGTCGTGGGTGATCCAGATCACCGCCATCCCCAGCTTCGACCGCAGGTCGCGCACCAGTTCCAGGATCTGGGCCTGGATCGTCACGTCCAGCGCCGTGGTCGGCTCGTCGGCGATCAGCAGCTTCGGGTCGCAGGCCAGCGCCATGGCGATCATCACGCGCTGGCGCATGCCGCCCGAGAACTGGTGCGGATAGTCGTTCAGGCGCGCCGCGGGCGAGGGGATGCCCACCAGCGCCAGCAGCGCCGCCGCGCGGTCCCGCGCCGCGGCCTTCGACAGCTTCAGGTGCTCGCGCAGCGGCTCCATGATCTGCCAGCCGACCGTGAAAACCGGGTTCAGCGAGGTCATCGGATCCTGGAACACGAAGCCGATGCGCGCGCCGCGCACCGCGCGCAGGGCCTCGGGCCGCGCCCTGGCCAGATCCCGCCCCTCGAACAGCACCTCGCCCCCGGTCAGCCGCGCGGGGGGCGAGGGCAGCAGCCCCAGCAGCGACATCATCGTGACGCTCTTGCCCGAGCCGCTTTCGCCCACCACGCCCAGCAGTTCGCCGGCATGGACATGGAAGCTGACGCCGTTGACGGCATGCACAGCGCCGCCGCGCACGCCGAAGGCGACGCTGAGGTCGCGCACCTGCAGGATCGGGGCCTCGGGGGCGCGGTCGAGCACGGCGGGTTCCCTGTGGCGGCGGGCCTGACGCCCGATCCAGACTGAACACCACGGCCCCGCCGCCCGCAACGGCCTTGCGCGGGCGCGGGCGCGCGCCATGATCGGATGCGCGCCGCCGGGGCGCCGGAGGCGGCAATGGGCGAAATTCTGACCCCGCGCGCGATGCTCGAGCGGCTGGTGGCCTTCCCCAGCGTGTCGCGCGACGGCAACCTGGCGCTGGTGGATTTCGTGCGGGACTACCTCGCGGGCCATGGCGTCGAGGCGCGCCTCGTGCCGTCGGACTGCGGGCGCAAGGCCAGCCTGCACGCGCTGGTCGGACCGGCGGTCCCCGGCGGGGTGGTGCTGTCGGGCCATACCGACGTGGTGCCGGTGGACGGGCAGGCCTGGACCACCGACCCGTGGCGGCTGACCGAGCGCGACGGGCGGCTCCACGGCCGCGGCGCGGTGGATATGAAGGGGTTCGATGCGCTGGCGCTGGCGCTGGTGCCCGAGATGCTGCGCGCCGGGCTGAAGCGCCCCGTCCAGATCGCGCTGTCGCATGACGAGGAGCTGGGGTGCCTGTTCGCGCCCGTCATGATCGCCGACATGCGCGCGACGCGCCCCCCGGCCGCGGCGGTGTTCGTGGGCGAGCCGACCGGGATGGGCGTGGTGACCGCCCACAAGGCCTGCGCGGGGCTGGAGACGGTGGTGACGGGGCACGAGGTGCATTCCTCGATCCTGCACCGCGGCGCGTCGGCGGTGATGGAGGCCGCGGGGCTGGTCGGCTGGCTGGCCGCGCGCGGGGCCGAGAACGCGGCCGCGGCGGGGCCGGGGGATTTCGACCCGAACTGGACCACGCTGCATGTCGGCACGATTTCGGGCGGCACGGCGGGCAACATCACGGCGCGGCGCTGCCGGTTCTCGACCGACATCCGCGCGCTGCCGGGCGAGGACCTGCAGGGCTGGATCGACCGCTACCGCGCCCATGCGGGGGCGGTCCACGCGCGCCTGTCCGCCGCGCACCCCGCGGCGGGCGTGGCGGTGACGGTGTGCCACGCCACGCCGGGCTGCGCGCCGGAGGCGGGCGGCGAGGCCGAGCGGCTGGCCCGCGCCCTGACCGGCGACAACGCCGCCCGCGCCGTCAGCTACGCCACCGAGGCCGGGCAGTTCCAGGAGGCGGGCTATTCCACGGTGGTGGTCGGCCCCGGATCGATCGCGCAGGCGCACCAGCCGGACGAATACGTGACCGTGGCGCAGTTCGAGGCGGGCGAGGCGTTCCTGCGCCGGCTGGCGGCGCGGCTGGCGGCGTGAGGGGGCGGGCGCGGGCCGCGGCCCGCCCTGCGCGGGGGCGTCTGCGCCATGTCCTCAGTGGGGACATCTGTTTTCATTGGGGAAGACTGGTTAACGGGTTAAGCGGTTCTTGCTTTTCGAGGGCGGCAGCGTCGTGCGGAAGGCCACCGGTTGCCCGCGGCCGGCGCCTCCGCCGATCCGATGCACGCGCCTTGCCGGCCGCAAGTCGCCTTTGCGCGTCGCGGGGCCCGTA
>DAIPIU010000111.1:0-4175 GCA_036770645.1 Rubrimonas sp.
GTCTACGAGGTGGTGCAGGATCCGAAGGGCGGCGCGCCGCGCTTCGTGATCAACAGCCAGAACTGCGTGCACTGCAAGACCTGCGATATCAAGGATCCCACGCAGAACATCGAGTGGCGCACGCCCCAGGGCGGCGACGGCCCCAATTATCCCAACATGTGAGGGGGGAAGTCGGGCGCCGCGCGAAATGCTTGCGGCGCCCCGGGGGCGTCGCGCTACTGTTGCGGGGGGCGCAGGTCGCGCCCGGTATGGCGGGGTCTGCGATGACTGCGGCTAGGGTCGGCTGGGCGTTGGCGGCGGCGCTCACGATTGCGGGGGCGTCGCAGGCGGCCGGCCCGCGCGGGCCGCTGGCGGGCGCCTACCTGGCCGCGCGCCACGCCGATGCGGCGCAGGACGTCGCCGCGGCCGCGGACTATTTCGCGCAGGCGCTGGCCCGCGACCCCGGCAATCCCGGTCTCATGGAGGCCGCGCTGCTGAACCAGCTCGCGGCCGGCGACGTGGACGAGGCGGCGCGCACGGCCGGGCGGCTGGCCGCCGCCGATGCCGGGCACAGGCTCGCCAATCTGGCGCTGGTCGCGGCGGACATCGCGTCGGGCCGCTTCGCCGATGCGCGCAACCGCCTCGCTGCATCGCGCGACGCCTTTCATCCGGTGCTCGCCGCGCTGCTCGACGGCTGGTCGGCGCAGGCGCTCGGCGATCCGGCCGCCGCGCGGGCGGCGGTCGACGGGCTGGAGGATCGTCCGGTGTTCCGGGTGTTCGCCCGGTTCCACGCCGGGCTGCTGCGCGCCGCGGACGGCGACCATGCCGCGGCGGCGGACGCCTTCGCCGAGGCCGCGGCCGAGCTTTCGGGGCCCAACGGACGCATCGTCATCGCCCATGGGGCCTCGCTGCGGCAGGCCGGCCGCCCCGAGGCTGCGCGCGCCCTCTATCTCCAGGCGGGCGGGGCCGCCTTCGGGGATCCGGCCGTCGCGCGGGCGCTGGCGCGCCTGGACGCCGGCGCGCCGCCCGAGCCGCTCGTGACCACGGCGCGCCAGGGGGCCGCCGAGGCGTTGTTCGGCCTTGCCGGCGTGCTGGCCAGCGACAGCGGGCGCCGGTACGCGCTCGCCTATGCCCAGCTGGCGCTGCATCTGCGTCCCGATCTCGACGCGGCCTCCATCCTGATCGCCGAACTGTTCGAGGCGGACGGGCAGAACGATCTCGCCCTCGGCGCCTATGGCCGCGTCGATCCGGCCGGGCCGCTTGGCGTGCGGGCGCGCATCGGGCGGGCCGGCGCGCTCGAGGACGCGGGGCGCATCGACGAGGCGCTGGCCGCGCTGGCCGAGGCGACCGCCGCGGCGCCCGAGGACGCGGGGGCGCACATGGCCCGCGCCGACGCCCTGCGCCGCGCCGAGCGATGGGAGGACTGCGCCGCGGTCTATGGCGCCGCCATCGACCTCATGGCTGCGCAGGGCCGCGAATCCTGGACGCTGTTCTATCAGCGCGGCATCTGCCACGAGCGCGCCAAGCTGTGGGAGCTGGCCGAGCCCGATTTCCTGCGGGCGCTTGAGCTTCAGCCCGACCAGCCGCTGGTGCTGAACTACCTCGGCTATTCCTGGGTCGAGCAGCGGCGCCACCTCGACCGCGCCCGCGCCATGATCGAGAAGGCGGTCGCCCTGCGACCGGAGGACGGCTTCATCGCCGACAGCCTCGGCTGGGTGCTCTACCGCCTCGGGGATTATCCGGGCGCCGTCGAGTGGCTGGAGAAGGCCGTCGCCCTGACGCCCGACGACCCCACGATCAACGATCACCTCGGCGATGCGCTGTGGCGCGTCGGCCGGACCCGCGAGGCGGAGTTCCAGTGGCGGCGCGCCCGGTCCTTCGGCCCCGAGCCCGAGGATCTGCTGCGCATCAAGCGCAAGCTCGCGGTCGGCCTCGACATCGTGCTGGCCGAGGAACAGGCGGCGCGCCCGGCCGCCGAGGCCGGCCGGCCGCCTGCCCCCGATGGCGGCTGACGCGGCGCGGCCGTCCGAGACCCGCACGGATCTGGCCCGCGCCAAGGTCAACCTGTTCCTGCATGCGCTGGGCCGCAGGCCGGACGGTCGGCACACGCTCCAGAGCCTCGCGGTGTTCCCCGACCTCGGCGACCCGATGGAGGCCGAGCCGAGCCCGCTGCGCTCGATCGCACTCGACGGCCCCTTCGCGCCGGATCTGGGGTCGGGCGCGGACAATCTCGCGCTTCGGGCCGTGCAGGCGCTGGGTGCGGAACTGGGCGAGACGGCGGGCATCGCGCTGCATCTCGACAAGCGGCTGCCGGTGGCCTCGGGGATCGGGGGCGGTTCGGCGGATGCGGCCGCCGCGCTGCGGCTGGCGATGCGGGTCTGGGGGCGCGCGCCGGACGGCCCGTCCCTGCGGCGGCTGGCGCTGGAGCTGGGGGCGGACGTCCCGGTGTGCCTGGCCTCGGCCCCGGCGGTGATGGGCGGGATCGGCGAGGCGCTGTCGCCGCCGCCGCATTTCCCCGCCTTCTGGCTGGTGCTGGCGAATCCGCTGCGCGGCCTTTCCACCGCCGCGGTGTTCGGCGCGCTGGAGCGGCGCCAGAACCCGCCCGCGGGGCGCATCCCCGCGCGCTTCGCGGACATCGGCGCGCTGACCGCCTGGCTGTCTGTGCAGCGCAACGACCTCGAGGCCCCGGCCCGCATCCTGATGCCGGCGGTGGGCGCGGTGCTGGGGGCGCTGCGCTGGGCCCCGGGCTGCCGGCTGGCCCGCATGTCGGGTTCGGGGGCGACCTGCTTCGGCCTGTTCGAGGCGGAGGGCGCGGCACTGGCGGCCGCGGCGGCGATCCGCGCCGCCGAGCCGCGCTGGTGGGTCGCCCCGGCCCGCGTCCCCGCCTGGGAGGGGCTGCCGGCGGAGGCGGTGGAGGCGCTGCCGGGGGTGTGACCCGCCCGGCGCCAGCGGTCAGGCCGCCTCGCGGCTTTCCTGCGCGACCAGCGCCACGATGTCGGCCATGATCTTGTTCAGTTCGAAGTCCTTGGGCGTGTAGACCCGCGCCACGCCATAGGCCACCAGCTCCGCCGCGTCGCTGTCGGGGATGATGCCGCCCGCCACCACAGGCACGTCGTCGAGGCCGGCGGCGCGCATGCGGTCCATGACCTCCTTGATCAGCGGCAGGTGCGAGCCGGACAGGATCGACAGGCCCACGACATGCACGCTCTCCTCCAGCGCGGCGTTGACGATCTGGGCGGGCGTCAGGCGGATGCCCTCGTAGACGACCTCCATGCCGCTGTCGCGCGCCCGCACGGCGATCTGCTCGGCCCCGTTGGAATGGCCGTCGAGCCCGGGCTTGCCGACAAGGAACTTGAGCCGCCGGCCCAGCCGCCCCGACACCGCCTCGACCTGCGCCCGCAGATCCTCGAGGCCCGCGGCCGAGGCGTTGGCGGCCTTGCCCACGCCGGTGGGCGCGCGGTATTCGCCGAACACCTCGCGCATCACCTGGCCCCATTCGCCGGTGGTCACGCCCGCCTTCGCCGCCGCGACGCTGGCCGGCATGACGTTGCGCCCCTCCTGCGCGGCGGCGCGCAGTTCGGCCAGCGCGGCGGCCACTGCCTTCGCGTCGCGCGCCTCGCGCCAGGCCTGCAGGCGGGCGATCTGGTCGGCCTCGACCGCCGGATCGACGACCATGATGCCGCCGTCGCCCGCGGTCAGGGGCGAGGGCTCGGTGGTCGTGAACTTGTTGACCCCGACCACGGTCGTCTCGCCGGTCTCGATGCCCTTCAGCCGCGCCGAGTTCGATTCGACCAGCTTGCCCTTCATGTAGTCGATGGCCGCCACCGCGCCGCCCATGGCGTCGATGCGGGCCAGTTCCGCGCGCGCGCCGTCCTTCAGCTCCGTCACCTTGCGCTCGACGGCCGGGTTGCCGTCGAACAGGTCGTCGTATTCCAGCAGGTCGGTCTCGTAGGCCAGCACCTGCTGCAGGCGCAGCGACCATTGCTGGTCCCAGGGCCGGGGCAGGCCCAGCGCCTCGTTCCAGGCGGGCAGCTGCAGGGCGCGGCAGCGGCCCTTCTTGGACAGGGTCACCGCCATCGCCTCGATGAGGATGCGGTAGACGTTGTTCTCGGGCTGCTGCTCGGTCAGGCCGAGGGAGTTCACCTGCACGCCGTAGCGGAAGCGGCGCAGCTTGGGGTCGGTCACGCCGTAGCGCG
>DAIPIU010000052.1:0-17619 GCA_036770645.1 Rubrimonas sp.
CCAGCAGCCAGATCATCAGCGAGGCGGCGATGAAGTTGAACATGATGGTGGTGATGACGATGTGGCTGCCGCGCCTGGCCTGCAGCCAGGCCGGCCCCAGCGCCCAGGCCGCGCCGAAGGCCGCGGCACCCGCGGCCGCCAGCGGAAAGGTCAGCCACCAGGGCAGGATGCGGTCGAAGGACAGGCACACCAGCGCCGCCCCCAGCCCCCCGACATAGGCCTGCCCCTCGCCGCCGATGTTGAACAGCCCGGCATGGAAGGCCACCGCCACCGCCAGACCCGTGAAGGCGAAATTGGTGGCGTAATACAGCGTGAAGCCGATCCCCTCGCCCCAGCCCAGCGCCCCGTGCAGCAGCACCCGCGTCGCCTGCAGCGGATCCTCGCCGATGGCCAGCACCACGAGGCCCGCGATCAGGAACGCGGCGGCGAGGTTCAACAGCGGCACGAGCCCGAGATCGACCCAGCGCGGGAGGGGGGCGAGGGGGGTCATGGGGCGCCGTCCAGCGCGGGGCGAACCGCCCCCTCACCCCGCCCCTCTCCCCCGGCGGGGAGAGGGGGCGCAGCGCCGACTGCCTGCTCCCGATGTCGACCCGCAGCGCCGACGGCGGATATCGCGCTCCCTCTCCCCAAGGGGGAGAGGGTCGGGGTGAGGGGGCGGCGCGACGAAAGATGCGCGACGATGTCCGCCAGCACGCCCGCCCGATTTGCGAGCACCTCGTGGTTCCAGTAGCGAAGCACGCGCCAACCCTGCCGCGCGATCAACGCGTCGCGCGCCGCATCGGTCGCTGATCCGGCATGCTGACCCCCGTCGACCTCGACCACCAGCCGGGCTTCGGCGCAAAGGAAATCCACGACGAAGGGACCGAACGGTGCCTGCCGTCTGAACTTCGCGCCGGTCAGCGAGCGTGCGCGCAACGCCGCCCAGAGCGCACGCTCCGCCTCGGTAGAATTGCGACGCAAGCGGCGCGCCACCTGCTTCAGCCGCGGCGACAGCGCCGTCACGCCGCCGCCCTCCCCGCCCCGGCCATCATCATCCCGATCTCCGCCTCCGAGGCGTCCGGCGCCGCCTCGCCCATCAGTCGGCCGTCGAACATCACCAGCACGCGGTCGGACAGCGCCCGCACCTCGTCCAGCTCGGTCGAGACGACGAGGATCGCCTTGCCCGCGTCGCGCAGCGCGATCAGGCGGCGATGGATCGCCTCGATGGCGCCGACATCGACGCCGCGCGTCGGCTGGCCGACGATCAGCACCTCCGGGTCCTCCTCGATCTCGCGCGCCAGCACGATCTTCTGCTGGTTGCCGCCCGAGAAATTGGCGGTGCGCAAGCCCGGATCCGGCGGGCGCACGTCGAAATCGGCCATGTCGCGCGCGCATTTGGCCCGCACCGCACCGCGGTCGAGGAACGGCCCGCGGCACAGGGCGGCCGCCCCGTGATAGCCGAGGATGGCGTTCTCGCGCGCCTCGAACCGGGTCACGAGGCCCATGCGGTGCCGGTCCTCCGGCACATGGGCGAGGCGCAGCGCGCGCACCATGGCGGGGTCGGGCGGCAGCGGCCTTCCATCCAGCGCGATGGTCCCCGAGGTCAGGGGGCGGATGCCGGCCAGCGCCTCCAGCAGTTCCGACTGGCCGTTGCCGCTGACGCCGGCGACGCCGACGATCTCGCCCGCGCGCAGGTCGAAGTCGACGCCGCGCAGGCGCTCGACCCCCTGCCCGTCCACCACGCGCGCGCCCCGCACCGACAGGCGCACCGCGCCTGGGCGCGCCGGCCCCTTCTCGACGCGCAGCAGCACCCGCCGGCCCACCATCGCCTCGGCCAGCCGCTCCACCGAGGTCTCGGCCGTGCGCACATGCGCCACCATCTCGCCGCGCCGCATCACCGACACGGCGTCGGTCGCCGCCATGATCTCGCGCAGCTTGTGGGTGATGAGGATCACCGTCTTCCCCTGCGCCTTGAGCTGGCGGAGGATGCGGAACAGCTCGTCGGCCTCCTCGGGCGTCAGCACGCCGGTGGGTTCGTCCAGGATCAGGATGTCGGCCCCGCGGAACAGGGCCTTCAGGATCTCGACGCGCTGCTGCGCGCCCACGGGCAGGTCGCCCACCACGGCGTCGGGGTCCACCTTCAAACGGTAGTCGCGTTCCAGCCGTGCGATCTCGGCCCGCGCCCGCGCCCGGCCGCCGGCCAGCAGCGCCCCGCCCTCGGCCCCGAGCATGAGGTTCTCCAGCACCGTGAAGGGCTCGACCAGCATGAAGTGCTGGTGGACCATGCCGATCCCGGCCCGGATCGCCGCCTGGCTGTCGGGGATGGCGGTGCGGCGGCCATCCACCCGGATCTCGCCCGCATCGGCCTGGTAGAAGCCGTAGAGGATCGACATCAGGGTGGATTTGCCCGCCCCGTTCTCGCCCACGATGCCGTGGATCTCGCCCTTCGCCACGCGCAGGTCGATGGCGCGGTTGGCGTGGACCGCGCCGAAGCGCTTGTCGATGCCGACCAGCTCGATGGCGGGGGGCGTCAGGGCACTGGGCACGGGCCGTCCGCCACCACGTCGTGCACCGCCACGTCGCCCGATGCGATGCCGGCGGCAAGGAATCGGGCGTTCGCCTCCATCTCCGCCGTGATCAGCGCGCGGTTGTCGCTGTCCAGCGCCCAGTCCACGCCGCCCTCGGCGAAGCCCAGCGAGGCCACGCCTGGCGCCCAGTCGTCGAAGGCCTGCTGCACCGCCACGTCCAGCCGCTTGAGCACCGAGGTCAGCACCCGGCCCGGATGCAGCCCGTTCTGGTTGCTGTCGGTGCCGATCCCCAGCGCGCCGGCATCGGCCGCGGCCTGCAGCACGCCGATGCCGGTGCCGCCCGCGGCCTGCATCACCACGTCGGCTCCGCGCGCGATCTGGCCGCGCGCCAGTTCCGCCCCGCGCACCGGGTCGGCCCAGGCGGCGGGCGTGTTGCCGGCCGTGGCGACCAGCACCGTGGCGTCGGGCCGGAAGGCGCGCGCGCCCATCGCGTAGCCGCAGGCGAAGCGGCGGATCAGCGGGATGTCCATGCCGCCCACCATGCCGAGCACGCCGGAACGCGTGGCCATCGCGGCCAGCGCCCCGGCCACATAGGCCCCCTCGTGCTCGCGGAACACCACGGACCGCACGTTGGGGGCCTCCACCGCCATGTCGAGGATGGCGAAGCGCGTGCCGGGCCGCGCCGCCGCGACCTCGGTCAGCGGCGCGGCCTGCAGGAAGCCGACCGCCACCACCGGGTCGTGGCCGCGGTCGGCGAAGCGGCGCAGCGCCTGCGCGAACTGGTCCACCCCGCGCGGCTCGAACTCGGCCACCGGCGTCCCGGTGCGCGCGGTCCATTCGGCCACGCCGGCGGCGACGGACTGGTTGAACGACCCGTCGAACCTGCCGCCGACCGAATAGACCACGGCGGGGCCCTGCGCCGCCGCGATCCCGGCCCACAGCGCCGACGCCAGCGCGACGGCGCGCCCCGCCCAGCCCCTGCGCATGCCCCCCGTCCCGCCCGTCAGTAGGGGCAGGCGCTGTCGGACATGTAGTCGTGCACCACCAGCTCGCCGCTGGCTATGCGCGCCGCCGCGGCCTCGACGGCGGCCTTCATGGCGTCGGTGATCAGCGGCGCGTTGTGCTCGTCCAGCGCCCAGTCCACGCCCCCTTCGGCGAGGCCCAGCACCTCGAAGCCGGGCTCGAAGCGGCCGTCCTTGGCGTCCATGAAGGTCTCGAACACCGCGACGTCGACGCGCTTGAGCATCGAGGTCAGCACCTGGCCCGGATGCAGGCCGTTCTGGTTGCTGTCGACGCCGATCCCCAGCTTTCCCGCATCCGCCGCGGCCTGCAGCACGCCGCGCCCGGTGCCGCCCGCGGCGTGGTAGACCACCGCCGCGCCGCGGTCGATCTGGCCCTTGGCGAGCTCCGCTCCGCGCACGGGGTCGTTCCACGCCGCGCCGGTCGTGCCGGTCATGTTCTGGAACACCTCGGCATCGGGGCTGACCGACTTGGCGCCGCCGACATAGCCGCAGGCGAACTTGCGGATCAGCGGGATGTCCATGCCGCCGACGAAGCCCACCGGCGCCCCCTCGGCCGCCATCGCGGCCAGGATGCCGACCAGGTAGCTGCCCTCGTGTTCCTTGAACAGGATCGAGCGCACGTTCGGCCCCTCGACCACCATGTCCACGATGGCGAAGCGGGTGTCGGGGAATTCCGGCGCGACCTTGGCCAGCGCGTTGGCGTGGCTGAAGCCGATCGCCACCACCGGGTCGAAGCCGTCGCGGGCGAAGCGGCGGATCGCCTGCTCGCGCTGGGCGTCGTTCTGGATCTCGAAGTCGCGATAGGCGATGCCGGTCTCGGCCGCGAAGCGCTCGGCCCCCGCGAAGGCGGCCTCGTTGAAGCTGCCGTCGGAGCGGCCGCCCAGATCGTAGACGACGGCCGGGCGGAACTCGGCGGAGGCCGCGGCGAAGGCGACGGCCGCAAGGCCTGCGGCGAGCATGAGGCTGCGATGCATCTGGTCGAACTCCCTGTCCGCGGGGCCGGCGTCTCGCGCGCCGCATCGCCCGCCATCGGGGGTTGAGCATCCCGTTTTCGCCGCGCAACGCAAGGGGTTCGCGCAGGCCCCGCCGCGGCGCCCGGGCGGCGTGCGGCCTGCGCTCAGGCCTTGAGCCGCTCTGCCCGCTGCCATCCCTCGCGCTTGCGGTAGAGCGTCGAGGGGCTGACCTCGAGCAGGCGCGCGGCGCGGGGGATCGATCCGTCGCAGGCTTCGATCGTCGCCTCGATGAACTCGCGCTCGACCAGTTCCAGCGGAAGGCCGACCACGCCGCGCAAGCGCTCGCGCAGCCGCCCGTCGTCGGCGCCGACGAAGATCTCGGCCGGCTGCGGCGCCGCGGCGTCGCGGGCCGCCGCGATGCGCAGCGGCAGCATCGCAAGCGAGACCTCTGGCCCGTCGCGCAGCACGGCCACGTTGCGCAGCACGTTCTGCAGCTCGCGGATGTTGCCTGGCCATGCATAGGCGCGGAAGGCGCGCTCGACCTCGGGCGACAGGCGCTCGAAGGCCTTGCCCTCCTCGCGCGAGAACTGGGCCAGCAGGGCGCGGGCGATCTCGATGACGTCCTCGCCGCGCTCGCGCAGCGGCGGCAGATGGATGGGCACGACATAGAGGCGGTAGAACAGGTCCGACCGGAAGCGGCCCGCGTCGACTTCGGCCTGCGGGTCGCGGTTAGTGGCGCAGACGATGCGCACGTCGACCTTGCGCGGGGTGGCGGCCCCGACCGGCTGGATGGTCGAAGTCTGCAGGAATCGCAGCAGCTTGGTCTGCAACTCGATGTCCATCTCGCAGATCTCGTCGAGAAACAGCGTGCCGCCGTCGGCCACCGCCGCCGCGCCCGGCTTGTCGGCGATGGCGCCCGTGAAGCTGCCCTTCAGGTGCCCGAACACCTCGGATTCCAGCAGGTCGCGCGGGATGGCCCCGCAGTTCAGCGGCACGAAGGGGCGGTCTCGCCGCGGCGACAGGGCATGGATGGCCTGCGTGCAGACCTCCTTGCCCGTGCCGCTCTCGCCGGTGATGAAGACGGTGGCGGAGGATCGTCCGACATCGCGCACCGTCTCGTAGATCGCGCGCATCGGCGGCGAGGCGCCGACGAAGCCCTCGAAGGCCACCGCCGTCGAAAGGTCGACCGGCTCGACGGGCAGCGGCGCCGCGCCCCCGGCGAGCGCGGCCTCGACCGAGCGCAGGAAGCGGTTCTCGTCGAAGGGCTTGACGAGGAAATCGAAGGCGCCGGCGCGCATGGCGTCCACGGCGCGGTTGATCGAACCGTTCGAGGTGATGACGATCGCGCGCACCCCGGGTTCGATCCGGCGGATGTGGCCCAGCACCTCGATGCCGTCGCCGTCGGGCAGCATGAGGTCGAGCAGAACGACGCGGTGCGCGGCACGGTCGTAGCGGGCGCGGGCCTCGGCGGCGGTGAAGGCGCAGTCCACGGCATAGCCCGCCCGCTTGAGCAGCGAGGCGTAGACCTGCGACAGCGACGGCGTGTCCTCCACCAGCAGGATGGGCCCGTGCGCTTCCGTCATGGCGGTCAGCCGGCTCTCGCGCCCGCCTTCGCTTTCACGAAGGCGCGCAGCACCATGATCTGCACCGCGAGATCGGCCGCCACCGCACCCACCTCGCCTTCGGCGCGCCCCGCTGCGACCGCGGCGAGCTTCTGCGACAGGCGCTGCAGGTTCTGCGCGCCGACGGCGCCGGCGACCGACACGAGGACATGGGTGCCCGCGCCCACGGCCGCCATGTCGCCGGCCGCCGCCGCGGCCGCGACATCGGCGCCGGACTTCTCAAGGTCGCCGTCGATCTTCAGCAGCAGCTCGGCCATCGCCTCGGGACCGATCGCCTCGGCGAGCGCCGAGAACACGGGCATCGCCACCGGCGACGCGTCCAGCGGGGCGTCGTCGACGGCGGCGGGCGCGGCGGCCGCACCGGCCGAGGGCGAGGCGCGGCGGCGGGCGCGTTCGGTGAAGTTGAGGATGTCGCGGCCGAACTGCTCGATGCCGATCAGAGGCTTGGGGATCAGCCCGTCCGCGCCGGCCTCGGCGATCTTCTCGCGGTGCTCGCGCAGCGCATAGGCGGTCACGGCGATGACCGGGCTCTCGCACAGCGGCGGCGGCGATTCCCGGATGTGCCTGATGACGTCGAGCCCCGAAACCCGGGGCATCTCGATGTCGATCAGATAGATGTCGTACTTGCGCTGCGCGAGCATCTCCAGCGCCTCGGCCCCGTCATTGGCCACGTCGACGCGGGTGCCGAGCGCATCGAGCATCTGGGTCGCGACCATCTGGTTGGTCACGTTGTCCTCGGCAAGAAGGATGCGCTTGCCGCGCAGCCACCCCAAGCCCGATTGCAGCGAGCGATCATCGTCACGGGCCATTCTACGCCATCCCTACTTGCGCCGTCGGATAGAGCGCTCCGTCAGCGTATTTCAACCGTTCCGAGAAACCAACGGGGCGGCGCCCGCCCCCTCGGCCATGGCGCGCGCCCAGGCCGCGTTCACCGCGCGCGCGATTTCCGCCGGATCGAGCGGCGCCGGCAAGGACCCGTCGAAGGCGTCGGGCGCGTCCGGCTCGCCCAGCGCGAGGACGATCGCCGCCGGCCAGGCCGACCGCGCCTCCGCGAGCGCCCGCGCCTCCTCCTCGCCGCCCGCCTCGACCAGCACGACGTCGGGCGCCGGCGCGTCCTCGGCGGCCAGCACGTCGACGCCGCCGGCCGCCGCAGCCGCCGCGCCCAGCGCGCCGAGCGAGCGCGTCTGCGCGAGGATGCGCACGCGCGGGCGCGCGATCTCGGGGGCGGCCTCGCCATCGGCGAGCGGCTTCGACGGCACCGCGGCCAGCACCAGCACGCGCCCGCTGTCGAGCGTCGCGACCTCGAGCCGCCCGCCCATCTGCTCGAGAAGGCCCCGCGCCAGCAGCGGCCCGAGGCCGGGTGCGCCGAAATCATCCTCGGCCGTCGGCGGCGCGGGCGCGGGCTCGACCAGCTTGCGCGCCGCCTCCGGGCCGGCGGCATGGGCGAAGGACAGTTCGGCCACGCACTCCTCCCCGGTGTGCGACAGCGCCAGCTCGACATCGGACACGCCCGCCTGCTCGACGACCTGGCTGCAGATCTGGCTCACGGCGCGCTGGAACTTCACGCCGTCGCCGCTGGCGGCCGGCGGCGGATCGCCCTCCACCCGAACCTTGAAATCGGTGCCGTTGCGCGCCGCCGCCGGTCCGAACATGTCCTCGAGCGACTGCGCGAGCGAATCGACGCTCAGCGGCTCGGCAGCCGCCGGTCCTTCAGGCTCCAGTTCGACCTCCAGCAGATCGCCCAGCATGGCCACCAGCTGGCGGCCGGCGCGTTCGGCCTTGTCGATCAGCGGGCGCAGGGCCTCGGGCGGGTCGTATTCCTTCATCAGCGACAGCAGGCCCAGCATGCCGTTCATCGGCGTGCGCAGTTCGTGGCTCATCATCATGACGAAGCGCGCCTTGGCCAGCCGCGCCGCCGCGATCTCGGCGGCAAGCTCGGCCCGGACAGCGGCCAGATCGCCGCTCGCGGCCGGGTTGGGCGCGGTCGGCCGGCGGGCGAGCATCGCGGCGGCCGCGCCCAGCGCGGCGAGCGCCAGCGCCGCGGCGGCGATCAGCGGCAGGCCCGATGCAGCGCGGCCCTGCGCGTCGGCCAGCGCCGCGCGCGCGGCGGTCTCGGCCTCCCCCAGCTGCATGCGCAGTGCTGCCAGTTCGCCCGCATGGGCCTCGGCGGCGGCGCGCAGCGCGGCGCGCGCATCCTCCGGTGCGGCCGCGACGCCTGCCACGGCGACGTCGAGATCGCGCGCGAAACGTGCGAGGAACTCGATATCCAGCGGCGCAAGCCGCCCGGCGGGCAGTTCGGCCGCGAGCGCTTCGGCCAGCGCGGCGCGCAGATCGGCGAAGCGGGGCGCGACCGCATCGGCGTCGGACCCGCCCAACGCAGCGGCGAGGCCGGAGAGGTCGCGCTCCAGATCCGCGATCCGCAGCGCGGCGCCGCCGCGCGCGGCGGCAGCGGAGGCCTCGTCCATGGCCGCGGCGCCGTCCAGCACCAGCCATCCCAGGCAGGCGGCGGCGCCCGCGGCGCCGACCCCGCAGGCGATGGCGGGCAGACGCTTCCTCACAGCGGCAAACCGGGCAGCGAAGTCGGCGCACCGTCCGCCCGCATGCACGCCATGTTCCGAGACCCCGCCCAGTGAATCGCCGCGCGCCGCCGCATCCGGCCGCGCGCGCCGACCCTAGGGGGGCAGGCGTAAACGAAGCGAAAACCCTAGGCCGCCGAGAAGCCCGCCCCCTTCAGCGCCGCGCGCACCTCCTCGAGCACGGCCGGGTCGTCGATGGTGGCCGGCAGGCGGAAGGGCTCGCCGTCGGCCATCTTGACCATCACGCCGCGCAGGATCTTGCCGGACCGGGTCTTGGGCAGGCGGTCCACGACGATGGCGGTCTTGAAGGCGGCCACGGGGCCGATGCGGTCGCGGATCAGTTTGACGCAATCGGCGGCCACATCCGCATGGCTGCGCGCGCAGCCCTTGTTCAGCACCACGAATCCGACCGGGTTCTGGCCCTTCAGGCTGTCCGCAGCCCCGATCACGGCGCATTCCGCCACGTCGGGGTGCGAGGCCAGCACCTCCTCCATCGCGCCGGTGGACAGGCGGTGGCCCGCGACGTTGATGACGTCGTCGGTGCGGGCCATCACGTAGACATAGCCGTCCTCGTCCTTCATGCCCGCATCCCCGGTCTCGTAGTAGCCGGGGAAAGTGGTGAGATAGCTCTTGCGGAAGCGCTCGTCGGCGTTCCACAGCGTCGGCAGGCATCCCGGCGGCAGCGGCAGCCTGATGGTGATCGAGCCGAGCGTGCCGGGCCCGACCTCGTGCCCCCCCTCGTCGAGGATGCGCACGTCGTAGCCCGGCATCGGCAGCGTGGGCGAACCCAGCTTGACCGGCAGCAGCTCGATTCCCACCGGGTTGCCGGCGATGGCCCAGCCGGTCTCGGTCTGCCACCAGTGGTCGATGACCGGCACCTTGAGGCAGTTCTGCGCCCAGACGATGGTGTCGGGGTCGGCGCGCTCGCCCGCGAGGAACAGCGTGCGCAGCGACGACAGGTCATGGGCGGCCGTCAGCTCCCCCTTGGGATCGTCGCGCTTGATGGCGCGCAGGGCGGTGGGCGCGGTGAAGAAGGCCCCGACCTTGTGCTCGGCGATCACGCGCCAGAACACGCCGGCGTCGGGCGTGCCCACCGGCTTGCCCTCGAAGATGATCGTGGCGCAGCCGACCAGCAGCGGCCCGTAGACGATGTAGCTGTGGCCCACGACCCAGCCGACATCGGACGCCGCCCAGAACGCCTCGCCGGGGCGCACGCCATAGAGGTTGGTCATCGTCCAGGCCAGCGCGACCATGTGGCCGCCCGAGGGCCGCACGACGCCCTTGGGCTGGCCGGTCGTGCCGGAGGTGTAGAGGATGTAGAGCGGGTCGGTCGCCTTGACCGGCGCGCATTCCGAGAACGGCGCGTCCGCCACGACATCCGCCCAGGCGAAATCCCGCCCCTCGACCAGTTTCGCCTCCAGCTGCGGGCGCTGGTGGATCACGCAGAGCGCTGGCTTGTGCGCGGCCATCTCGATGGCGCTGTCGAGCAGCGGCTTGTAGGCGACCGTCCGTCCGGGCTCGAGGCCGCAGGAGGCGGCGATGATCGCCTTGGGCTTGGCGTCGTCGATCCTGACCGCAAGCTCGTTGGCCGCGAAGCCGCCGAACACGACCGAATGGATCGCCCCGATCCGCGCGCAGGCGAGCATCGCGACGGCCGCCTCGGGGACCATGGGCATGTAGACCAGCACGCGGTCGCCCTTCTTGACGCCGCGCGCCTCGAGCGCGCCGCCGAGGCGCGCCACCCGCTCCTGCAGCGCGGCGAAGGTGATCTTCTCCTGCGTGCCGGTGATCGGGCTGTCGTGGATGATCGCCACCCGGTCGCCCTTGCCGGCCGCCACATGGCGGTCGACGGCGTTCCAGCAGGTGTTGGCCACGCCGTCCGGGAACCACGCGTAGAACGGGGCCTTGCCGGCGTCGAGCGCCGTGCGCGGCTTCTCGAACCAGTCGATGGCCTCGGCCGCCTCGAGCCAGAAGCCCTCCGGATCGTCGAGCCATGATTTGTAGACGTCGGCGTACGCGGTCATGCCGGCATTCCCCCCGCTGTGGCGCGCCTCCGACGGGCGCGCCTTGCCGCATGCGGACCGGGGTGGATCGCCCCGTCCGCGCTCCGAAACGCTTACGCGGGTGCGCTGCGCGGCGGAACGCGTCTCACGGCAGCGCGGCGGCTGGTCGCGGGGGGTGGCAGGGCGGCGGGATCGCCCTCACGCAGGCGCGTCGGAAGCGGCGGACCGACGGCCCATGCCCGGCACCGACAGGACCAGCAGGCCGACGCAGGCCAGGACCGGCCAGAGAAGCCCGAACAGGGCGACGTCGACCGGCAGCACGCCGTGCTTGGCCTCGGTCGCGATGCGCGACCCCGCCGCGGCGCGGTGGCAGAGCAGCACGATCCCGACCGCGACATGGACCGCGAGGAAAATTTCGAACGAACGAGTCATCTCGCTCGCGACGAAAACCGTCAGCAGGCCGAGGGCGTACAGAGCCCAGCCCATCGACAGCGAACTGCACATCGCACGCATGACACACTCCTTTACTTTGAACCGCTGAATAGTAACACTTCTGGAATACACGCTCAACAAAGCATTACGCTGTCTTATATAACAATTGTACAGATGCCGTCGGCACAGGGCTCACCCCTCGCGCCCCGCCGCCGCCAGCGCCGCGACGTTCAGCAGGCCGCGCGCGGTGATCGAGGGCGAGACGATGTGCGCCGCCCCCTCCATGCCCATCAGGATCGGCCCGACCTGAAGGCCGCCCGCCAGCGACTTCAGCGCGTTCTGGGCCGCATTCGCCGCGTCGATCGACGGCATGATCAGCAGGTTGGCGCGGCCGGTCAGGCGGCTGTCGGGAAAGATGCGGTCGCGGATCTCGGGGTCGCAGGCCGCGTCCACATGCATCTCGCCCTCGTACTCGAAATCCGCCTCCTCGAAGTCGAGCAGCCGCACCGCCTCGCGCATCCGCCGGGCCGACGGCGTGTCGAGGTTGCCGAAATTCGACGCGCAGCACAGCGCCGCCTTCGGCGCGATGCCGAAGCGGCGCAGCTCCGCGGCCGCGGCGCGGGTGATGGCGACCAGTTCCTGCGCCGTCGGCTCGGCATGGACATGGCTGTCGGCGATGAAGATCGGGCCCTCGTCCAGGATGATGGCCGACAGCGCCCCGATGGCGCGCCTGCGCCCGTCGCGCGACAGCACGTTGCGCACATAGTTGAGGTGCCAGAGATACTGGCCGAACAGGCCGCAGATCACCGTGTCGGCGTCGCCGCGATGCACCATCACCGACGCGATGGCGGTGCTGTTGGTGCGCATGATGGCGCGGGCGAGATCGGGCGTGACGCCCTCGCGCCGCGTCAGAGCGTAATAGGTGCGCCAGTAGTCGCCGTAGCGCGGGTCGTCCTGCGGATCGCAGATCTCGAACTCGCGGCCCGCCTTCATCGGCAGCCCGAGCTTCTCGCAGCGGTCGGCGAGGACGGCGCGGCGGCCGACCAGCGTCGGGGGCTCATGCCCCTCCTGCGCCATGGCCAGCGCGCAGCGCAGGGCGCGCTCGTCCTCGCCCTCGGCGAAAACGATCCGGCCGCGAACGGCGCGGGCGCGCTCGAAGATCGGCTTCATCAGGAAGCCGGATCGGTAGACGTTGCGCTCCAGCCGCTCGCGGTAGGCGTCGAAATCGGCGATGGGCCGCGTCGCCACCCCCGTCTCCATCGCCGCGCGCGCCACGGCCGAGGCGACGGTGGCCAGCAGCCGCGGGTCGAAGGGCTTGGGCAGCAGATAGTCCGGGCCGAACACCAGCCGCTCGCCGGCGTAGACGCGCTGCGCCTCCTCCGTCGAGGGCGCGTGGGTCATGTCGGCGATGGCGTTCACGCAGGCGATCTTCATCGCCTCGTTGATCTCCGTCGCCCCGCAGTCCAGCGCGCCGCGGAAGATGAACGGAAAGCACAGGACATTGTTGACCTGGTTGGGATAGTCGCTGCGGCCCGTGGCGATCAGCGCGTCGGGCCGCTCGGCGCGCGCGGCCTCCGGCATGATCTCGGGGGTGGGGTTGGCCAGCGCGAAGATGATGGGCTTCGGCGCCATGGCGCGCACCATCTCCGGCGTCAGCACGTTCGGGCCGGACAGGCCCAGGAACAGGTCGGCCCCCTCCATCGCCTCGGCCAGCGTCGGCCTCGGCCCGTCGACGGCGTAATCGGCCTTCTCGGGCGGCAGGTCGTTGCGCCCCCGGTGCACCAGCCCGTCCTTGTCGTACAGCAGCACGTTCCCGCGCCGCACCCCCAGCCCCAGCAGCAGGTTCAGGCAGGCGATGCCCGCCGCCCCGCCCCCGGTGCTGACCACGCGGATGTCCTCGAAGCGCTTGCCGCCCAGCCGCAGGGCGTTGGTGGCGGCGGCGCCCACCACGATGGCGGTGCCGTGCTGGTCGTCGTGGAACACCGGGATCTTCATGCGCTCGCGGCACAGGCGCTCGACGATGAAGCAGGCGGGCGCGCCGATGTCCTCGAGGTTGATGGCCCCGAAGGTCGGCTCGAGCGCGGCCACGATGGCCGCGAGCCTCTCGGGGTCGGACTCGGCCACCTCGATGTCGAAACAGTCGATGGCGGCGAACTTCTTGAACAGCGCCGCCTTGCCCTCCATCACCGGCTTCGACGCGAGCGGCCCGATGGACCCGAGGCCCAGCACCGCCGTGCCGTTGGTGACCACCGCCACAAGGTTCTGCCGCCCGGTGAAGCGCGCCGCATTCGCCGGGTCCTCGGCGATGGCGAGGCAGGCCTCGGCCACGCCCGGGCTGTAGGCCAGCGACAGGTCGCGGCTGGTGGCCATCGGCTTGGTGACGCGGACCTCGAGTTTCCCGGGCCGGCCGTTCTCGTGATACGCGAGCGCCTGCGCGCGCAGGTCGCCGTCCGCTGCCTCGGGCATGGTCCCCTCCCCTGTTCTTCGTTGGCGCCAGTATCGCCGATCCGGCGCGCCGCGTCAGGGTCCTGCGACGGGGGCGACCATCAGCGTCAGGGCGCGCTCCGTCCGGCCCGGCCAGGGCGCGGCATGCGCGACCGCCGGGCCGGGGCGAAGCCCGGCGCCGAAGCGCGCCGCCAGCAGCGCGCGCAGCGCCGCCGGGGCCTCGGCCCCGCCCGCGGCGTCCCAGACGAGCTGGTCGGGGCGCGCCATCGCCAGCGGCAGCGCGGGGGCCTGCGGCGTCAGCACCGCGAAGCCCGGATCGGCATGGCGCAGGTTGCCGCCGACGAAGAAGCTGTCGGCGAGGATGGCGCGCCCCCCCGCCGCGATCCCGGGCGAAAGCGCGGCGAAGGGCGCGGCCGTGTAGGATCCGCCCTTGCTGCCGCCCAGGGCATGCTGCACCGGCAGGGCCACCGCCACGGCCAGCGCCAGCGCGCCCGCGAGCGCCGCGACCCGCCCCGCGGCGTCCGGCGTCACGCGCGGCGCCGCCCACAGCGCCGCAAGCAGCGGCGCGGCGAAGGTGATGGCGTGCAGCCAGCGCTCGCGCAGGGCGCCGGCCCCGGTCGCCAGCATCGCGGCCAGCACGGCCGCCAGCGCCAGCGCCTGCGCCAGCGTCAGGCCCGCCCGCGCCGGCGACGCGGCCCCGGGCTGCGTCGCGCGGCCCGTCCAGACCAGCGCGCCATGGGCGGCGGCCAGCAGCGCGAGGTTCGACGCCATTGCCACTGCAAAGGCCCGCAGCGCCCCGGGCACGGCCTCCAGCGACGGGCCGGCCAGCGCCAGCTTGTCGCTGCGCGCCGCGGCGAGGTCGGGGTTCGCCGCCATCCACAGCGCGTAGGGGGCCAGCAGCGCCAGCGCCAGCCCCGCCGCCCCCAGCGCGCGGCGCGGCCGCGCCCCCGGCCCCGCCGCCGCGGCGGCCAGCAGCGCCGCCCCGAGGAACGCGCCGTTCAGCTTGGCCAGCGTCATTGCAGCCGCCAGCGCCCCCAGCGCCAGATGCGCGCCCCAGCCCCCGCGCGTCCGCGCCGCCGCGAAGGCGGCGCAGGCCCAGGCCCCCAGCGCCGCCGTCAGCACCGTGTGCGTCAGCGCCCGCTGGCTCTCCCACAGGAAGGCCGGCAGCAGCGCCAGCGACAGCGCCGCCACTGCCGCCACGCGCGGCGCGGCCCCGGCCAGCCGCGCCGCGGTCCACAGCCCCAGCGCGGTCAGCGCCAGCAATGCATGCTTCAGCGCCGCATGGGCGTGCGCCCCCTCGCCCAGCGCCGCGTTCGCCGCGATCTGCAGCCACGCGTAAAGCGGCGGCTGCGCGCCATAGCCGGGGGCGAGCGCCTGCGCCAGCACCGCCATCTCGGCCTCGTCGAGGTTCAGCGCCCCCCCGCGCAGCGCGCGCTCGGCCCCGGTGGCGGCGAAATAGGCGACGATCGCCAGCGGAACCCAGCGCGCCGCGCGGTCGTCCAGCGCGGGCCACCTCACGCGCGCGCGCCCCCGGCGGCATGCGGCGCCAGCAGGGCCGCGACCGTCTCGCTGGCCGGGACCGGCAGGCCGTGGCGGGCGGCCAGCCGCACCACGGCGCCGGTCAGCCACTCCACCTCCAGCGGCTTGCCCGCCGCCAGATCCCAGGCCATCGAGGCGCGCATGTCGCCCGGCAGGGTGGAAAGGTTCGCCATCACCGCGTCCTCGTCGGCGGCGGTCAGCGCCACGCCCCCGGCCCGGCCCAGCGCCGCCGTCTCCGCCACCAGCCGGCTGTACAGCGCCGTCAGCGCCGGAACGGCGCGGATCGCGGCGGCGTCGCAGCGCGCGCCCGCGGTCACGCCGGCGAAGGGGCCCAGCATCAGGAACTTGCGCCACAGCGCCAGCATCGGGTCGGCGGGCAGGCTGGTCTCGACCCCCGCCGCGGCCAGCGCGTCGCGCAGGCGCAGCAGCCGCGGCGTCCGCGCCCCGTCGCGCTCGCCGATCTCGAAGCGCGCCCATCCGGAATGGCGCGTCACCTCGCCCGGCGCGGTGATGGTGGCCGAGATGCGCGCGACGCCCACCAGCGACCGCCCCGCCCCCAGCGCGGCATCCAGCCGGTCCTGCGCCTCGACCCCGTTCAGCAGCGGCAGCAGGATGGTCTCGGGCCCCAGCAGCGGCCGCAGGTCCAGCGCCCCCAGATCCTGCCCCTTCACCGCCACCACCACCGCATCGGCCGGTCCCAGCGCGGCGGGGTCGTCCGACGCGGCGGCGGGGCGGTGGAGCGTCGCGCCCTCCGGCTCGCGCAGCGTCAGCCCGCGGTCGCGGATCGCCTCCAGATGCCGACCGCGGGCGAGCAGCGCCGCCTCCGCCCCGGCCCCGATCAGCCGCCCGGCGAGATACCCCCCCACGCCCCCGACCCCGACGATGGCGATGCGCATGGACGGACCTCTTTGGTTGGGGCGGGAGAGCGAGGTTTAGGCGAGGCCGGCGGCGGTGGACAGGGGGGCGTGCGCGCGCAGATAGGCGGCGAGGTCCGCCGGGGTCCGCCCGCGCGCCACGACCGCGATGCACAGATGCGCGATCTCGGCCTCCGGCGCGTCGAGATAGGCACCGTTCAGGGTCAGGAAGGCGACCATGGCGAGGCGCTAAACATATTCTTAAAATATCAAAAATTTTAAAATATCATACATCGCAGATGTGACTAAACCCACGATTATCACTAAAAATGTTCCCTTATTTATTCCCGCCCTCCACCATGAGCCTTGGTAATACTCTGTCGGTGGAAATATGCGTCGCGCCACTTTAAATAGCACCTGCGCAAAGAAAAGAGCCACAAGAAAACAGTATAGCGCAGAAATAAAAACCAGAAAGACTGGAGTATCTTGAAATAATTTTGCAAAAAACTCTTGCTTTGAGAAAAAAACCCAGAGTGAAACTGGCAAAAATGCGAACCACAAAAAATAGTCGTAGAAACCGGCTCCGTGCACCGGGATCTGAAACGACCTGTGCGTCCTAAAAAAATCTTGGACCCTCTTCTCTGACGCAAGAACCCATGATTCGTTAGTTCCAATAATATTTATTACTGATCGGTTTGGCGTCTCGTTAGAAGCAATGTTCGCAACGTCCAATCGTGTTGATGGCGCGCTAAAGTCAAGAAAGATATCAATTTTATTTCGCGCACTGTCATTTACAATCCGCTTAGAAAAAGATGTATTTGACAAAAAAACACTTTCGATTTTGCTAGGCAGTCTGCTCGCGAGGGTACGCGAAGGATGTAAGCCTTGAATACTATCACTGCTGGGTAAATGAACATTATACTCTACAGACATGTTATAGCGAATGTTTTGCCTTTGCTCTTCGATTGAGCTGTCGCTACGGGGCACCATTGCGTTGATCTCAAAATCAATCGCTTCTTCATTTATTGACTCAATTAATTGGCAAAATTTTATCAAATCTTGGTCAGAAAATACAAAATTTCGTGGAAACAAGTTTCTAGCAAAGGTCGCGCTAATTGGAATATTTGTCTGTATTTGCCGAGCCGGTAAGGCATCGACTTTGTCAATGTCAGGCTCCATTTATAAACATCCTACTTTTCGGAGCCAATGCAGTCTTAGCACGCAAATAAAGCGGCTTCTAACTCCACCGCAAGCTTCATAGGGCACCTCCAGCATCGGCCCCAGGAGCTGAGGTGCCGCGTCGGGAATATTCGCGTCGAGTGCGAAGAGAGCCTTCATGCACTCGCCCATTACGACCTCGTCGCTCTCCATTGGGACGGCCCCGCCAAACGCCATGAGAATTCGATCAGAAACACTGCAATCTCTGCCCCGCTCAGTCCCCCGCGTCCTGTCGTCCGCGACCGCCCCCAAAGCCGTTAACCAACTTTCGCTGTTAACCTGATTTTCCCAGCAAATTCAACCGTCCCCACCTCGTGACGCCCCGCCGCGCCCGGCCGCCCGCCTCACTCCGCAGCGACGCGCCCCCGCGCCTCGCCGATCAGCCGCAGAATTTTCCGCGCCGCGTCGGGGATGTTCGTGCCCGGCCCGAAGATCGCCTTCACCCCCA